>CAMNAQ010000077.1 GCA_946531495.1 uncultured Lachnospiraceae bacterium
ATACCGCGCTCAATGGTATCATTGGGCATATTATTAGCCTTAGCCTTGGCAATGACGGTTGCAAGCTTGAAATTATTCGAAGGATCCGGACCGCCTTCCTTAACGGCAACTGCGATCTCACGACCGATTATGGTAAAGATCTTACCCTTTGCCGCATCGTTCTTTTCCTTCTTGTGCTTGATGTTTGCAAACTTGGAATGTCCTGACATACTATACCTCTCGTTCTATTTGTTTCTTAAATTTATGCAATCAACATATTTTATCATTTTCACCCGTTTTAGTAAAGAAATCGATCATGCATCAAAATCCCCTAAAACAGGTTTCTTAAGTGGAACTGAGTGCAAGAACCGGAGCCCCGTGAAGTGTATAAACCCTGGGAATCCTCGAGCCTATAAGACATACGAGCTCGTAATTGAATCTTCCGGATTTTTCTCCCAGTTCCTCCGCGGAGATATGCTCATCTCCGTCATATCCCAACAGGGTCACCGTCTCCCCTTCCTTTATATCATCAAAGGAGGATACGTCTATCATGAACTGATCCATGCATATCCTTCCCAGGATCGGACATCTCCTTCCCCTTACAAGGACCTCGCCCTTTCCCGTTAGCATTCTGGGATATCCGTCTCCGTATCCCAGCGGCACCGTTGCAACAGTCATTTCCCTGTCTGCGGTAAACAATCCGCCGTAGCTGATGCTCTGACCGGGATGCACCTTCTTGACATAGGTGATATGACTGAAAAGGCTCATCACAGGCTTGAGATTGATCTTTGACATATCCACCTCATCAGAGGGAGCAAGACCGTACATGGTTATACCCGCTCTGACGGCATCAAGATATGTTTCGGGAAGCTCAAGTATGGAGGCACTGTTTGAAATATGCGATATCGGGATCACGGTTCCGAGCTTTGCGGATATATCACTTATAAATCCCTTAAAGCGCTCAAGCTGGCCGTATGCATAGGTTTTATCCGCTTCATCAGCCTTGGCCATATGGGTAAATATCCCCTCAACTATGATATTGGGGGCATCAAGTGCATGCCTTACAAAATCCAGGCCCTCTTTATCCGGAGATACTCCGATCCTTCCCATACCGGTATCCACAGCTATATGTACAATGGCATTTTTTCCGACAGCCGAGGCCGCTGCCGACAGCTCACTAAGTGTATCCTTTCTGAAAACGGTAATGCGCACATCCTCTTTTATAAGCTCGGGATAGCTGTAAGGGAAGGTGTAGCTGAGTATCAGAATATCCTTCCTGATGCCGTCCTGGCGAAGCTCAAGTGCTTCCTCCGCAGTTGCAACCGCATAACCCTTGACATAGGGAACGCTTTCAAGCGCCTTTGCAACCGGAAGGCTTCCGTGCCCGTAACCGTTGGTCTTGATAACGGCGTACATCTGAGTGCCTTTTTTCAGCATGGAATGCATTGCATCCATATTGGAGATAAGGGCATCAAGATCAACATATGCCACGCCCCTTTTATAGGTCTCTATACATTCATTTATCTGGTCCTTAGTCTGAACCCACATATTTTCCTTTCAGAAAGCCAACCTTCAGCCTTCCTTTTTTTCATTATCTTTTTTCTCCGCCGCAAGTTCCTCCGCGGTTCTCGGATGCTTGTCAGCCGGGTTATATCTCATATCAAAAAGATCGACTACATCAGCGCCGAAAATATCATGCATATATTTATAAATCTCATGATTTTTGGCTTCTTTTTCCTGTTTTCTGATAAGGTTCTTCTTAAGCTCGATACGGACATTCCTGATCCAGTCTTCAAGCTCATCTATGTCATCGGTATTTTCCTGCATGGTCTCATAGCAGTGTTCCATGGTGATGCACAGGAGTTCCTTGTTGACCTTGTCGATCATACGGGGAAGCTCTATCATCTCATCCTCGTACGCATCGAGTTTATCATTGCATTCTTTAAGCAGCCTTTTGTTTTCTTCGATCTTGGTGGATGCTTCGCCCGATCCGCCCTGCTGGTCATCCATCAGAGACACTATCTCGTCCATCAGACGGCGCTTGACCTTTTTGATCTCCCTTGTCTCATTATTGATCTTGCCCTGACGCTTCAGAAGATCATTGAGTTTTTTCTCACCGGATCTGATATCTTCAAAGCCTACCTTGCCAAGCAGGTGATACCACTTATTGTCAAGGGTGAGTGCAGGGATATCCTTGCCCTTCAGCGAATCCTCAAATCTGTCTTTTTTTTGCTGACCTGAATAATTACCCATTATCTATCCCTGGGAATTAGAAAATAATTACTGCTGCTTATTGTTCTCAAGATAGCTTGAAATGTTGTATGACAACTTCATCAGGCTGTCTGACAGATGAACATTTTCAACCTGAACATACTCCGGAACATCAAGATCAACATGAGCAAAGTTCCATATTGCCTTTATTCCGTTCTCAACAAGAACCTTTGCAACAAGAACAGCCCCCTCCTTCGGTATGGTAAGGACGGCAATATCTATATTGTTCGATCTTATGAAGGCCGGAAGATCCTCCATCGGCATGACCTCAACACCCCTCACACGTGTTCCCATAAGGTCCGGATTCTTATCAAACATACCCTTCAGGATAAATCCTCTCTTTTCGAAATTCAGATATCCTCCGAGAGCCTTTCCGAGGTTGCCGGCCCCTATGATGATGAAATTGTACTGATGCTCAAGACCGAGGATCTTACTGATCTCCGAATAAAGATAATCAACATTATATCCGTATCCCTGCTGTCCGAAGCCTCCGAAATTATTAAGATCCTGTCTTATCTGGGAAGCTGTTACCTTCATAAGGACACTGAGTTCGGAGGAGCTGATCCTCTCGACATTCTTGTCCCTGAGTTCCCCAAGATAACGAAGATACCTGGGTAGTCTGCTTATAACAGCCTGAGAAATATCCTTATCCAAAATAAACCTCCCAACATAATTGTCCTTCACACAGATCCGGAGGACAAGACCACACAATAATTCATGCCATACATAGAAGATTTTACATCCTGTGTTAAATTATTGTCAATGACATGGGCGGATTTGTGATATACTAATTACCATGTTATTAAGTGTAAATAATATTTCAAAATCATTTGAAACAGGCCCCATTTTATCCGGGGTCTCCTTTGGCATTGAAAGAAGGCAGAAAACCGCCCTTATCGGTGTCAACGGATCAGGCAAGACCACTCTCCTCAAGATAATCACCGGGAGTCTGGAAGCCGATGAAGGTACGGTCACATTCGAAAAAGATTCGGAGGTAGGATATCTTTCACAGGAAGGCACCTTTTCCGGCGGAGGGACCGTATATGAGGAAATGCTCCTGTGCAGGTCAGAGCTGGTAAAAATGGAGTACGATCTCAGAAAGCTTGAAGCCGAAATGGATTCAGCGTCGGATGTCTCAGCTGTCTGTGACAGATACGAAAAGCTGAGGACGGAATTCGAATTGAAAGGCGGCTATACATACAGGTCCGAGATCGCAGGTGTCCTTAAGGGACTCGGTTTTTCCGAGGAGGATTTTGACAGAAAAGCTTCCACTCTTTCGGGCGGCCAGAAAACAAGAGCGGCTCTCGGTGCAATTCTTGTAAAAAAGCCGGATCTTATCATACTCGATGAGCCCACAAACCATCTTGACATGAATTCCGTCATATGGCTCGAAGGTTATCTTTCCGCTTATAGCGGTGCTGTACTTATAGTTTCACATGACAGGTACTTCCTCGATAAGATCGCAGACACAGTCATCGAGCTTGAAAACACCTGCGTAAATATCTATAAGGGTAATTATTCCGATTATGCAGCAAAAAAGAAAATGCTCTTCGAAGCAAGAATGAAAGCATATCTTAACCAGCAGCAGGAAATAAAGCATCAGGAAGAAGTAATTGAAAAGCTTAAGAGCTTCAACCGCGAAAAATCCATCAAGCGTGCCGAAAGCCGCGAAAAGGCTCTTGAAAAGATCGATATCCTCGAAAGACCCGAGACAGTAAATGACGAAATAAACTTAAGCTTTAAGCCGTCAAAAGTTCCCGGCAATGATGTGCTGACCATCGAAGATCTCTCAAAATCTTTTGACGGACGCACTCTTTTCAAAGGGATGAACATAGATATAAAACGCGGAGAGCATGTATGTATCATCGGTGATAACGGAACAGGCAAGACCACATTTTTGAAGATCTTAAACGGCCTGGAAAAAGCAGACACCGGTTCCTTTAAATGGGGAACAGGTGTAGAGACCGCATATTATGACCAGGAGCACCTGGTACTCGATCCGGACAAGACCATATATGATGAAATCTCGGATGCGCACCCGAATATGACGATCACACAGATAAGAACTGTATTGGCTGCCTTCCTTTTTACGGATGATAACATCTACAAGGAGATAAAGCTGTTAAGCGGAGGCGAAAAAGGAAGGGTCTCTCTTGCAAAGCTTATGCTCTCGGATGCCAACTTTCTGATCCTCGACGAGCCCACCAATCACCTTGATATCACCACAAAGGAAATCCTTGAGCAGGCTCTCTCCCGTTTTGAAGGCACCGTTATATGTGTCTCCCATGACAGATATTTTGTAAACAGGATATCCACCAGGATCATAGAGCTTCATGAAGGGTATTTTGATAATTACATAGGAAACTATGATTATTATCTCGAAAAAAGGGATGATGTAAGAAAAGCAAATGAGAGTTTAAAGTTCTCCTCTTCACTATCTTTTCAGGAGCAGGGAACCGGAAAGGCCTCATCGGTATCAGGCTCATCACCCTCACAAGATCCCGCAGCCTCCAGAGCCGCAGACTGGAAAACGCAGAAGGCCCTTCAGGCAGAAGAAAGGAAACGCGCAAACGATCTTAAAAAGGTTGAAGACAGGATAACCGACATCGAAAACGAGCTTTCTGAGATCGAAGCCAAAATGGCTGAGCCGGATGTGGCGACCAGCCCGTCCAAACTTAACGAGCTTGTTAAGAAACAAAATGATCTGAATGCCGAACTTGAAGGCTTAATGGAAAAATGGGAAGCTCTCAGCTGAGCTTCCCATTTGCATTATATGAATGATCATCAAAGTAATGATTCAAGGGTTTCCTTGATTGCCTTGATAAATCCTTCGGAATCAAGGATCACGGGATCCTTGCAATCAGAGATAAGAGAAAGTGACTTGGTCATCTTGCCGTCCTCAATGGTCCCTATGCAGGCCTTCTCAAGCTTTTCCGCAAATGCGGTAAGCTCTGCGATACCGTCAAGCTCTCCTCTCTTTTTAAGTGCGCCGGTCCATGCGAAGATGGTTGCGATGGAGTTGGTGGAAGTCTTCTCTCCCTTAAGATGCTTGTAATAATGTCTCTGTACGGTTCCGTGAGCAGCCTCGTATTCATAAACGCCCTTGGGGGATACGAGCACGGAAGTCATCATTGAAAGATCACCGTAAGCCGTAGCGACCATATCGGACATGACATCTCCGTCATAGTTCTTGCATGCCCAGATAAATCCGCCCTCGCTTCTTATGACTCTTGCAACAGCATCATCGATAAGTGTATAGAAATATTCGATGCCTGCCTTCTCGAACTTCTCCTTGTACTCCTTCTCATACATATCCGCGAAGATATCCTTGAAGTTATGATCGTAGGTCTTGGAGATGGTATCCTTGGTTGAAAACCACAGATCCTGCTTTGTTGAAAGTGCATATTCAAAGCATGCCTTTGCAAAGCTGGTGATGGACTTATCGGTGTTATGAATTCCCTGGATGATACCGGGGCCATCAAACTCATGAATGGTCTTTCTCACCTCGGTTCCGTCTGCAGCGGTGAAAACAAGCTCCGCCTTGCCTGCTCCGGGAACCTTGATCTCGGTATTTTTATAAACATCACCGTATGCGTGACGTGCAAGGGTGATGGGCTTGGTCCAGTTGGATACATAGGGTCTGATACCCTTTACAAGGATGGGAGCTCTGAATACGGTTCCGTCGAGGATCGCACGGATGGTACCGTTTGGGCTCTTCCACATCTCCTTGAGCTTATATTCATCCATTCTTGCCGCATTGGGAGTGATGGTAGCGCATTTAACGGCAACGCCGTACTTAAGGGTCGCATTTGCGGAATCAACAGTAACCTGATCATCCGTTTCATTTCTGTGCTCAAGTCCAAGATCATAATACTCTGTTTTAAGATCAACATAAGGAAGAAGGAGCTCATCCTTGATCATCTGCCAGAGTATCCTAGTCATCTCGTCCCCGTCCATTTCAACAAGGGGTGTTTTCATCTGAATCTTGTCCATAATCATTCTCCGTATTTATATTTTTCATCAGGCCTGATAAGGCCTTTGCATTTATATTTCATCGGGCTTGATAAGGCCTTTGTCGATCATGTTTTTATATGCATTGATCATGTGCTCGTTAGCCAGTCTTTCCGCATCATCCGCATTTTTTTTCTTGATGGCTTCAAGGATAGCCTCATGCTCAAGATTGGACTGCGGACCTCTTTTGGCACTGGAAAGTGTTTTTTTCCTTATGCGAAGCACGTACTGATGATAATCCTTAAGCTGATGTTCAAGGATCTTGGATCCCGATGCCTCGTATAAAAGCTCATGGAATCTGTTATCCAGTTCAAACATCTGCTCTGTGTGGCCCTTTTCCGTATGGAACTTGGCAAGATAAACATTCTCTTCCATCTCTTCAAGCTGTTCATTTGTAATATGATCGACAGCCCATCTTGCGGCAAGTCCCTCAAGTCTTGATCTCAGAATGTATATATCTCTTACATCCTTATCACTGATCCCGACCACATATGCACCTTTATTGGGGATTATCCTTATGAGGCCTTCAAGTTCCAGCTGCCTGAATGCTTCACGCACAGGTGTACGGCTCACCCCGAGTTCCTCGCCGATGGCGATCTCTCTGAGTTCAATGCCCTCCTCATATTTTCCGTTAAGGATGTCCTCCCTAAGTCTGGAAAAAACTCTTCCCCTCAGGGAATATTTATCGGAAGCGCCTTCTTTGACATCTTCTTCCATTTTTACCTCCACGCCGCTTATGTAGCGCAATCGGCCGGCACACGTAGAAATACAACTGTAAGTGTCGGTATTTATTTACACAAAAAAACACGGCCGAAGCCTTGTATTATTGTATACAATCCTTGCGGCCATGTCAATTTATATTTTCAATATTCTTTTTTTAGCTAAATCACCTTTCCGCTCTCATGGGATTGTTCAAAAAGTCTTCGTAAGATATCTTAAGTCCCTCTTCGAGCTCTGTGTGATATTTCCAGCCGAGTGCTTCAGCCTTTGAAACATCAAGAAGCTTACGGGGAGTTCCGTTAGGCTTGGATGTATCCCACACTATCTTACCCTCATATCCGACTACCTTCGCAACAAGTTCCGAGAGCTCCTTAATGGTGATCTCTTTTCCGGTACCGGCATTTACGGTTTCATTTCCGCTGTAATTGTTCATGAGGAAAACACAAAGCTCCGCAAGGTCATCCACGAACATAAACTCCCTCAAAGGAGAACCGTCACCCCAGCATACGACCTCGGGAGCGCCGCTGACCTTTGCTTCATGGAATTTTCTGATAAGAGCAGGAACAACATGCGAATGAGTGGGATGATAATTATCATTCGGTCCGTACAGGTTCGTAGGCATAACGGAGATATAATCGGTTCCGTACTGTCTGTTCAGGAATTCGCAATATTTTAGGCCCGAGATCTTTGCAAGAGCATATGCTTCATTGGTCTTTTCAAGCTCAGATGTAAGCAGACAGGATTCCTTCATGGGCTGGGGGGCAAGCCTTGGATATATGCATGACGAACCGAGGAATTCAAGCTTTTTTACTCCGTTTTTAAACGCCGAATGGATCACATTCATCTCAAGCATCATGTTAAAATACATGAAGTCCGCAAGCGCTTCGGAGTTGGCGACGATCCCTCCGACCTTTGCAGCCGCAAGAAAGACATATTCGGGCTTTTCGCTTTCAAAGAAATCCTCTACCGCCCTTTGATCACAAAGATCAAGCTCGGCATGAGTCATGAGGATAAAATTCTCATATCCCTGCTTCTTAAGTTCCCTCAAAATAGCACTACCGACCATTCCCTTATGGCCGGCAACATATATCTTACTGTCTTTTTCCATAATTTTTTGCCTTTCAGATCTTCAGACTAAGATCCGTTCATTCACACCATGGATATACGGATCAAAAAGACTGCCGAAGGTTTATAGTATAAACTTGCCCGAAGACTCAATTGAATATAAAATATAACCAGATCATAAACAGTCAGTACAGGCTTTCATGATTATATCATAAAGCTGCCCCGGAAGGAACATATGATAGAACCGGTTTCAAGAGTACAATCATATACGCCAGGTGTCGGCGCCGCATCTTCCAAAGGATCCGGGCCAAATGATTCCACTCCCTTCAGCATGGATCAGGCTCTTGCCGAAGAATCCGCCAGAGGCGAAGGAGTCTATTACGAGCACGGAGGCACATCCGAAGCAGACACATCCGGAGAAAAAAAGGAACCGGCAAAAAAAGAAAACGACAGCATAATCGAAAAGCCGAATGCTGACGCTCCTCTCGGTGCAATCGACACAGGCAATCTGATCAAGGGTATCGGAAAGATCATTTCCGGATTATGGGATAAACTTCTCAGGATCTTCGGTAATATCTGGGAAAGCAAACCTCTTACGGAAGGCGTAAATGACAATATCGAATCGGATCTGACAGGCGATCCTCTTCATACCGAGGACTCTCTTAATTTCTACAAGCAAAAAAACAGCACCTTAAATGAAAGCAGTATTCCGAATGATGAATTTGATGCCGCAATAGATGAGCTTTCGGAGGAAGGCGAATCCGAGGTGACGGGAAATGTTCCGGAAGATCACATAAAGCCCTTTGAAGATAAGGCTATCAAGGATGCTCTTCTTTCCGGCGACGAAGAGAGATTTGAAAGGATCATAACAAGAGGCGGTGAAAGGCATGCGGCCATTTCATCCAATCTGCTTACACAATACGATTCCAAGGGCAGGATAATACAGATCGATCCATCTGATGAAAACCTGATCCTTCATGGCAAAAACAGAACTTCAAGATCATAGAAATTTGCTGTTCTTTGATGAGCAAAAAGCATAC
This sequence comes from uncultured Lachnospiraceae bacterium, assembly GCA_946531495.1. Lineage (GTDB taxonomy): Bacteria > Bacillota > Clostridia > Lachnospirales > Lachnospiraceae > AC2028. The sequence goes on from CAMNAQ010000077.1 coordinate 9,087, forward strand.
TTTATGATCACAAAAAATGACCGCAGGACCTGCCTGCGGTCATAAACTTATATCGGAAAACCAACATCAGCCATTCATCTGCTTTGCAACTTCAGCAGCGAAATCTTCGTTCTTCTTCTCCATGCCTTCGCCGGTTTCGAAACGAACGATCTTGGCAATCTTGAGATCAGCAGAAACGCTCTTAAGGTAAGCGCCTACATTCTGCTTTCCGTCCTCAGCCTTTACATATACCTGCTCAAGAAGGGTTGATTCCTTGATCTGCTTGGAGATACGTCCCTGAACAAGTCCGCTGAAGATCTTATCTGCGGAGATGTTAGCCTTATCATCCATAGCAAGTCCTGCGAGTGTAGCCTTTGCTGCATCTGAGAGGAAGTTGAAGAGGAACTTGTTGCTCTTTTCTGCTTCATATGCAGTAAGATCTTCCTCGCTCCAAAGCTTCTCATTAACTGCCTTGTCAAGGAGCTTCTGAAGAATAGGCTTGGGAAGAGTTGCGGGATCATTGAGAGCCGCATCAAGAGTGATCTCTTCGATCTTCTTCATCTCATCAGCAGAAATGTCATCTCTGCTTACATACTGAGGATTCATGGATGCAACCTGAAGTGCAACATTCTTGAGGGCTTCTTTAACGCCGTCATTTACATTTGCGGTCTCGCCTACAACAATAACACCGATCCTTCCGCCGCCGTGTACATAAGTAGCAACGCAGCCATTATCGGTTGAAACCTTCTCAAAACGTCTGATGGAGATCTTCTCACCGATGGTAGCGGTCATCTCAACCTGTACATCATTTACGGTCTTGGAGGAATCCTTAATCCAGGTCTCAGCCATAAGAGCATCAAGATCTGCAGCATTTGAATTAAGGACCTGATCAGCAACGTCCTTAACAAAGTTCTGGAACTTCTCGTTCTTTGCAACGAAATCGGTCTCAGAGTTAACTTCTACAACAGCAGCCTTATTATCGCCCTCTGTTGAGATGCAGCAGATTCCTTCAGCTGCAATACGGCTTGCCTTCTTAACAGCCTTAGCCTGTCCGTTCTTCTTAAGGAACTCAAGAGCTGCGTCCATATCGCCGTTTGTCTCATTGAGAGCCTTTTTACAATCCATCATTCCGGCACCGCTCTTTTCGCGGAGCTCCTTTACCATGGAAGCACTGATATCTGCCATTTTATTTCTCCTTAAAAAACTGGTTAACTGTAACTTAAGGTCAAGCCTCTTCAGCAGTCTCTGCCTCAGCAGCCTGATCTGAAGTTCCCTGGCTTGCTTCGATAACTGCATCTGCCATCTTGCTTACGATAAGCTTTACGGCACGGATAGCATCATCATTTCCGGGAATGATGTAATCGAGTTCATCGGGATCACAGTTGGTATCACCGATTCCGATAAGGGTGATTCCAAGTGCTCTTGCTTCCTGTACGCAGATGTTCTCCTTCTTGGGATCTACTACGAAGATAGCATCGGGAATTCTGGTCATATCCTTGATACCGCCGAGATTCTTCTCAAGTTTCTCCCACTCCTTACGAAGTCCGATGACTTCCTTCTTGGGAAGAACATCAAATGTTCCGTCCTCTGACATTCTCTCAATGTCACGAAGTCTCTTTATACGGGACTGGATGGTGCGAAAGTTGGTAAGCATACCACCGAGCCATCTCTCATTTACATAATACATACCGCAACGCTCAGCCTCAGTCTTAACTGCGTCCTGTGCCTGCTTTTTGGTTCCTA
>CAMNAQ010000078.1 GCA_946531495.1 uncultured Lachnospiraceae bacterium
AAAACGGTGCAACAAACATCAGACTCTCCACAAAAGAAAGTAATGTTAACGCCATTCATTTATACAGATCTTTCGGATTTGTACCGAATGGTGATGTGAATGATGGTGAAACCGTATTTGAGCTGAATTGGTAAACGTAATAGAGTTACTATCATAGGCCGGGCCATGTGTCCGGCCGTTTCTATAGTGAAGACCCACCTATGGGATTGCCACGAACCGATCGTGGAGATCCCGGCGGATGGTGATTTTGAAATCAAGGAGATTGTAAAAATGTTCAACTCTAATTTAGAGTATAACTATTTTGAATTAAGAGAAAGACCAGAATTAAAGGAAAAGGCTGCAGACTGGTTTCATAAAAAGTGGGGCGTGCCCACAGAAGCATATCTTGAATGTATGACCGATTATCTTGATGGAAATACGGAAAACGGGTGGTATCTCTGTATGCTCGGAGATCAGATTGTGGGAGGACTGGGAGTCATAGAGAATGACTTTCACGACAGAAAGGATCTGAGTCCCAATGTGTGCGCTGTATATACAGAGGAAGCTCATCGCAAAAAAGGCATAGCCGGTAAGCTTCTTGGTCTTGTAGTTGACGATATGAGAAAGAAAGGCGTATCACCGCTTTATCTTGTGACAGATCATACCGGCTTCTATGAGCGCTACGGTTGGGAATTCTTCTGCATGGCTCAGGGAGATGATGAGCCGGAGCCGACAAGATTGTATATTCACAAATAGGTGAGATATCGAACGGCCGCATTTGCAAATGACAAGGCAAAGGAACCGGGGCTGTAAGTGAACTTATGCTCTGATAATGATATTTCCGGAAATTTATGAGGGAAAACATTTATATGAAATGGGTATTTTTTGATCTCGGTGCAACATTGGTTGATGAAAGGGATGTGTATAAAAGCCGCTGTGAATATGCGATCAGACAGCTAAGCATAGATCCGGCAGAGTTTATGAACAGGGTATATGAGGAAGCTAAGATAAGTCCGACACCTATCAGGACAGCAGCTAAAGCTTACGGAGTGGTCTTGCCGAAATGGGATAGCAGTCTTGAAAAACTGTATGATGGAGCATTTGATATAATCTCTTACCTTTACGGAAAATACAAACTCGGGATCATTGCAAACCAGGAAGAGGGAACACAGGAAAGAATTGATAATTGGGGTATAGGAAAGTTCTTTGATGTTGTCATATCTTCCGCAGAAGCCGGATGTGCAAAGCCTGATCCGAAGATTTTTTTCATGGCACTGGATAAGGCCGGATGCAGGCCCGAAGAGGCCATTATGATCGGTGACCGGCTGGATAATGATATTATCCCTGCAAAAAAGATGGGAATGAGAACTGTATGGGTACGTCAGGGATATGCCGTATATCAGAGCATAGATGACGAGAGCAAGAGACCGGATCATATTGTTGACAGCATAGATGAGTTAAGGGAACTTGAGGAGAGATTCTTTGAATATAATTGATTTTTTTTCCGCTGATGATAAGGATCACTGGCTTTCGGAAATACAAAAGAGCGACTGGGGCGCAGGAAAATATCTGTACGAGCTGCTCCGGGATCAGAAACTGAAGGAGCTGTGCGGTGAGTGGACCAGGGTGCTCCTTCTTGTTGATGATGAAAGCTTAGTATCCTTCTGCACATATGCAGAGCAGGATGATGTACGGGAACCGTCACTGACACCCTGGGCCGGTTTTGTGTATACTTTCCCGGAGTATAGAGGAAAACGCCGAATTGGGAAACTGCTGGAATATGTATATATGCTTGCAAAGAATGATGGATTTAAGCACATCTACATCTCCACTGGCGAGACTGGGCTCTACGAGAAGTACGGATATCAATTTTGGAAAATAATGAAGGATATCCATGGAAATGAAAGCCGCGTGTATAAAACGGATATTGTCACGATGGATTACAAAGATGTTTTGGGGACCACAGTGAGCGGAACGATCGACAGGCCTCTGGGAAGCGCACATCCAAGACATCCGGAGATGATATATCCAATAAATTATGGATATGTTGACGGAGTGTTTGCAGGAGACGGTGCAGAACAGGATGTGTATGTATTTGGTACGGATCGGCCGCTGGAAAAATATACCGGCAAGGTTGTAGCCGTATATCATCGCCTGAATGATAACGAAGATAAGTGGATCGTAAGCTTAAACGGAGAAACGATCGGTGCAGAGGATATTCTGGATGCCATAAGTTTTCAGGAACAGTATTATATGGGAGAGTTATATATGAAAACAAAACATGTTGCAGTACTGCCATATGATAAACAGTGGGAACAGGATTATCTGCAGATAAAGGAAGAACTTCAGAGTGCGCTTGGGAACCTCGTCATGAGGATAGAACACGTCGGAAGTACTTCGGTGGAAGGTTTGTCTGCAAAACCGGTCATTGATATTGATGTTGTCATAAAAGATTATTCGATATTTGATGATGTGGTCACTGCCCTGGAGTCGATCGGGTATCGGCATGAAGGGAACCTGGGCATCGAAGGCCGGGAGGCGTTTAAATACGATGACAAAGCTCACTTGCAGAAGCATCATCTGTATGTCTGCCCTCAGGATTCTGCGGAATTAAAGAGGCATCTTGCCTTCAGAGATCATCTGCGCTCAAATCCGGAAGCGGTGCGGGAGTACAGCCGGGTCAAAGAGGAAGGAGCAGCACTCTACCCATACGATATTGATAAGTATATTGAACACAAATCTCCGTTTATCGAGAAGATATACAAAGAATTAGGTGTAGCAAAATGAATCTGAAGAATCTTTGGAAACTAAGGAAGGATTGAAGATCCCGGAAGAAAACCGGGAAGTATGAGAAGAGGCAGATGTATATATGATCATTAATACGGGACAAAGAACCGATATACCGGCTTTCTATGCCGAGTGGTTTGCGGGAAGGATAAAAGAAGGCTTTGTCTGTGTTCGTAACCCGTATAATCCGAATCAGGTGAGCAGGTACAGGCTGGATCCGTCCGTGGTCGATGTGATAGGATTTTGTACAAAGAATCCCGCACCTATGTTTCCGTATATGGATCTGATAAAGGATTATGGGCAGTATTGGTTTGTGACGATCACACCCTATGGACGGGATATTGAGCCGAATGTTCCGGATAAACACCGTTTGTTAGAAGATTTTAGGAGACTGTCCGATATGGCAGGTGTGTGTTCTGTCGGATGGAGATACGATCCCATTTTTCTATCGGACAGATATACAGCTGAATACCATTTACATGCTTTCAGGCAGATAGCGGAAAGCCTGAAGGGATATACGGAGACTGTGGTTATCAGTTTTATCGATCTGTATCCGAAAGTCAGAAAGAATTTTCCGGAGGCAAGAGAAGTATCGCAGGCTGAAAGATTAAAGCTGGGGAAAGAGATCATAAAGATCGCGACGGAATGCGGCATGACCGTCAAGCCTTGTGCGGAAGGAAATGAACTGGCGGAGTACGGAGCGAATTGCAGCGGCTGTATGAAGATCAGTGATTATGAAAAGGCCATCGGTAAAAGACTTACAGCACCAAAGAAGAAAGGTGCAAGAGCTGAATGTGCCTGCTATCTTTCCTGTGATATAGGCGCTTACAATACCTGCCTTCATCTGTGTAAATACTGCTATGCAAATGCTGAACCGGAAGTGATCTATTCCCAGAACAGACTGCATGATCCGGCTTCACCGTTTCTGATCGGAAATTACAGGGACGGAGACAGCATACATGACGTGACGCAGGAATCCTGGATAGACATGCAGGAAAGCCTGTTTGAAATTTGATTCAGGCCGTAGGTAAGAGTGGAAAAGGCAGCAGTGACAAACGGCATTCATACAGTTGATGGATATGAAAAAAAAAGAGGTATTCAGTATGATCCGCGACGAAATACTAAGTGAGTTAAATAAAAAGCAGGATGTAAAATACAGAGATTTTCAGGCAAAGCTTATCCCATCCAGAACTGCTGAGGAGATGATAGGCGTTAAAACTCCTGAGCTCAGAAATTATGCAAAGGAGCTTCTGAAAAGAGAAGATATCGGGGAATTCCTTGAGATACTTCCCCATGAATATTTTGATGAGGATCAGCTGCATGCATTTATTATTTCCGGGATCAGGGATTACGATAAATGTATGGAGGAAGTTGATAAGTTCCTACCATATGTGGACAACTGGGCAACCTGTGACCAGATGTCACCGAAGGTTTTTAAGAAGCATCGTCCGGAACTTCTGAAGAAGATAAAAAAATGGATCGGATCAAAGGACACATATACAGTGAGATTCGCCATCGGTATGCTGATGGAGCATTTTCTTGATGAGGATTTTGATATAAAGTATCCGGAAATGGTAGCGAAGATCCGATCGGATGAGTACTACATAAATATGATGATAGCGTGGTACTTTGCTACAGCTCTCGCAAAACAGTATGACGCGGTGCTTCCGTTTATTGAGAAAAAAAAACTGGATAAATGGACGCATAATAAAGCTATTCAGAAATCCGTGGAGAGTTATCGTATATCACCGGAGCAGAAGGAATATCTCAGATCACTCAAGATAAAGTAGGAAGCTAATGAGGAGGTGAGCTTGTCTGCGAACTCAGAGAAGACAGGGTTATCATTTCCGGACGGGCCGTGATTTTCGCAGTCAGTGAAATTATGCTTTGATAACAGAGAGGTTGAAAAATATGGGAACGATCAAGGATTATAGAAACATGGTGGAACAGCCGTGGGGCAAAATGTTCTATGACATGATATATGAACAGCTGAATATTCCAAGTGATAAGAGGATCAGGATTTTGGACTTCGGAGCGGGATTTTGCATTACTGCGGATCATTACGCAGGTGATCATGAAGTTGTTGCCGTAGAGCCTAATGAAGAAATGTACAGTCTGCGGGTTGAAGAGAGTGATTATACTCTTATCACGCAGGGACCGGATTATCTTAAGACTGTTCCGGATAATTCTTTTGATATTGCTCTTTGTCATAATGTTTTGGAATATGTCGAAAACAGAGAAGAGATTTTGAAACAACTGGCACGTGTAGTAAAGCCCGAGGGACTTCTTTCCGTGATCAAGCATAATCTTTTTGGCAGAGTCATGGGTAGTGCAGTGCTTGGTGATGATCCCAAAGCTGCAATGGATCTGTTAAATGAAGTTTCCGAGGACAGCATGTTCGGAAGCAGAAGCGTTTACAGCAATGAATTCCTCATTGATACATTGTCTCATGAGATGATCCTGTCTGATTCATATGGAATCAGGGCATTTTTCGGATTATCCTCAAATAATGAGATTAAGTATAAAAATGAATGGTATCAATCAATGCTTGCGTTGGAAATCAAAGCAAGTACAATTGACGAATTTAAAAAGATTGCCTTTTTTAATCATCTGATATTCAAAAAGAAGGACGCAACTTAAGAGGAGAAGAAGATGGCTGAGATGATATCTTCTTCCTATGAATAGGGAGGTGCTCCTATGTCAACATATGTGATCTCTGACATTCATGGTGAATATGATATGTTCATGGATCTGCTTGAGAAGATATCCCTGCAGGATTCGGATACACTGTATATACTGGGAGATATCCTCGACAGAGGACCTCATCCTGTAAAAACGCTTAGAAAACTTATGCTGATGCCGAATGTTATCTGTATCGTGGGCAATCATGAGCTTATGGCTCTGGAGAGCCTGAAATTTCTTATGAAGGAAGTTACGGCAGAGAACATAAAGAAACTTGATCCCGAGATGCTGGATGGTTTTCTGGTATGGCTGGAACATAACGGCGGCAGAACCACGATGGATGAGTTTGAGGCACTGAGCAGGGAAGAGCAAAAAGAAGTGATAGGATATCTGAGGGAGTTTCTCGTCTATGAAGAGACAGAGGTCGCAGGAAAGGACTATCTGCTGGTTCATGCGGGCCTTGGAGGATTTGATCCCAAAAAGGATATTGAGGATTACTCTCTGAAAGAGCTTGTCTGGGATCATGCCTACTATGAAACTCAGTATTATGAAGATAGATTCGTTGTTACCGGCCATACTCCCACGCAGTATATTCCCGGGGCAAAACCGGGCTGTATATTCAGAAAGAATAATCATATCGCCATTGACTGCGGAGCACACATAAATGGAGGACGGCTTGCTGCCATATGTCTGGATACGGGTGAAGAGTTTTATTCATATCCACATAAGTGACACATGCGTCATTTTTACACGATCACGGTAAAGAGAAGATTTTCAGAGCGTTATGATGTAAGGAGAGAAGCTGACAGTATGCATTTTGTCGATGCAAAAGGAATTCTGAACGGCAGCGGCGGATACCCCGGAATGAATATTTACCGGGGATGTACTCACGGCTGCATTTACTGTGACAGCAGGAGCAGATGTTATCAGTTTACCCATCCATTTGAAGACATTGAGGTAAAGCAGAACGCACCCGAGCTTTTGGAAAAGGCGCTTAAGTCAAAAAGAAAAAAATGCATGATCGGAACAGGCTCAATGTCAGATCCGTATATGCATTGCGAAGAAGAACTGCAGCTCACAAGAAAGTGCCTTGAGGTTATTTTGAATAACGGCTTTGGAGTGGCAATCCAGACAAAATCAGACCGCATACTCAGAGATATCGATCTGCTCTCGGATATAGGCCGCTCTGCAAAATGCGTAGTGCAGATGACACTCACAACATATGACGATGATCTGTGCAGTATCCTGGAGCCGAATGTATGTAACACGAAGCGCCGTATCGAGGTACTGAAAGAAATGAGGGAGAGGGGTATTCCGACTATCGTCTGGCTCACGCCCATTCTGCCTTTTATCAATGATACTGTGGAAAATATCACTGCGATCCTGAATGAGTGTGCCGGAGCAGGTGTTAAGGGGGTCATTGATTTTGGAATGGGAATGACGCTCAGAGAAGGAGACAGGGAATACTATTACGCCGCCCTTGACAGGCACTTCCCGGGAATGAAGGAGCGGTACATCAAACGGTATGGGAATGCATACGAGCTTCCAAGCCCAAATGCTAAGGAACTTAAGGCCATATTCCGGAGAATATGTAAGGATAATGAGATGCTTTGCACTCCGGATGACTGTTTCGGATTCATGCATGAATTTCCTGAGAAGTATTCCCAGATGAGCATATTCGATCTGTAAAGAGACCGGCAAAAACACCGGTCGCATAGGTGAATCAAAAATATGAAAACAAGGGAAGAGGCATTGGAATACGGACTTTCTTTTCCGGGAGCATATCAGGAAGCGCCCTTTCATGACCGGAACTGGCAGCTGGTCCGTTATAACGGTAACAAAAAGGCATTTCTCTGGACATATGAAAGAGACGGTTATATAAACCTTAACGTCAAGGCAGATCCGGAGAAGATCTTTTTCTGGAGACAGATCTATAAGGCAGTGATCCCCGGATATCATCAGAACAAGGATCACTGGAACACCATCATACTTGACGGGAGCATTCCGGATGAAGATATAAAACTGATGATCGCCGAGAGCTATGATCTTGTCAGCGACAGTCCGTCAAAGAGGATATACGAAGCGGTAAAAAAGATTCCCTATGGTCATGTCGCAACCTACTCACAGGTGGCGGAGATGGCAGGTGACCGGAAGATGGCACGGGCGGTGGGAAATGCGCTTCACAAAAATCCTGACCCTGAAGGCATTCCCTGCTTTCGGGTTGTAAATGCCAAAGGAGAGCTTTCGGGAGAGTTCGCATTCGGAGGAGCAGGCGCACAGGCAAAGCTTCTTGAAGCGGAGGGTATAACCGTTAGGGACGGAAAGGTGGATCTTAACAGGTATCAGATTCATTTATGATCATTCTTAAGGCCGGATCACAGCAGGTGCATACTCGCAAAGAGAAGCTTTATCGTTTTTTATGCTTGAATTTACCTGAACGTTATGATAAGGTTCAGTAAGTAATTAATCTTAAGGAAAGCGAGGTAACTTTAATGCGTGTCGTAACAATTGAGATTGTAAATGCATATAGTATGATGACCTCGGTTTCTGCCCTTTGATCAATAAAAGATCATATGAGTATTCAGACCGTGGCATTTCTGTCACGGTTTTATTTTGTCATTTTTCAGGCAGTTATCCTGTATAAAAGGTCTCCATACTATAAGAACCGTTAACATGTTAATCAAAATGGAGACAAAGAATTGAGTACAAATATTAACAACATAAATCTCAGAAAAGAAACAAAAGAAGACTATTATGCTACTGAACTTATGACCATGAGAGCATTCTGGAACCTCCACGGCCCGGGATGCAATGAGCATCTTATGGTAAATAAGCTCAGAGGCGCTGAAGAATACCTGCCTGAACTCAGCCGCGTAGCGGAACTTGATGGTAAGATCGTCGGAGCGATCTTTTATTCAAAGGCAAAGGTTGTGGACGGAGACAGAGAACACGAGGTTCTGACGTTCGGACCTCTTGCGGTGGAGCCGACATGCTGTAACTCAGGTATAGGCTCTCTTCTTCTGAAAGAAACACTGCCCCTTGCAAGGGAAGCTGGATATAAAGGGATCGTTATCTGCGGAGAACCAGGGTATTATCCGAAGCACGGATTTATTACCTGTGATCATTTTGATATCCATCATCCGGCATTCGGAAATTCAAGTGCGTTCATGGCATATCCGCTGAATGAGGGATTTAATGAGATCCACGGACTTTTTTATGAAGCACTGGTCTTTGAGGAGTGCGAGGATGAAGAGGAGATAAGAGAATTCACAGGGGACTTTCCCTATTACAACCCGCTTAAGCTTTCATGCCAGTGGCTTCATGTCGAGAAGCTCGGAAGGATATCTGAAGTTAACAAAAACAGCTATAAGATAAAATTCTGGGAGCGGGAACTGCCCGCGAAATTAAAGGGAAGCTTTTATGAAGAAGATGCCGAGAAGCTTCCTGTCGTAGGCGATTATGTGACATTTTTATTAAATGACCGGGGTGAATCAACGATCCTGTCGGTCTGCGAGAGGAAGAGCTTCCTGCAAAGACCGGATCAGGCCAAGACAGCCGTGATGCAGTATATGGTCGCAAATGCAGATTACCTCTTTATAGTCACTTCGCTTAATGAGGACTATAATTACAATCGCATCGCAAGGTATGTGAGCATCGCGCTTCAGGGAAATACTACACCGGTTGTGATCCTTACGAAATCGGACCTTTGCTCTAATCCCGGAAGGTATATGAGAGAAGTAGAGGGAATCTCCGATAAGGTACGCGCACATGCAATTTCCGCTGTTTACGGGATAGGCCTTGATGAGCTTAAAGATTACATGACTCCCGGAACCACCATATGTCTTATGGGCTCTTCGGGTGCCGGAAAATCAACACTCATCAATGCCATTACCGGTGAAGAGACCATGAAGACATCCGCCATCAGGGAAGACGATGACAAGGGAAGGCATACAACCACCTACAGAAAGCTGATCGAACTGCCTGACGGTGTCACGATCATAGATACCCCCGGCATGAGAGAGGTCGGTATGGCGAACGTGCAGGAAGGGATCGATGATACCTTTTCGGATATCGTGGAGCTTGAGAGCAGATGCAGGTTCAGCAACTGCAGGCATGATACGGAGCCGGGATGTGCGGTCAAGGCGGCTATTGAAAGCGGAGAGTTATCTGCGGAAAGGTATGAGCTCTATAAAAATCTCGGAAGGGAAAATACCAAAAACTACGCTCTGAAGAAACAGATTTCCAAATGGGCGAAGGAATACAAGAAGTACAACAAGAGAAATATTTGGGAGTGAAATGCGGATTCATGACTGTCGTAAAGAAAAATTTTGAAAAAAGTTGTTGACTCTCACATTATGTGAGGGAATATCTTTGCAGTGAGCTCAGAAATGATACATCCATGGAGGTAAGTTAAATGCTTAAAATAGGAGATTTTTCAAAATTATCCAGAGTGAGCATCAGGATGCTTCGCCACTACGACGATATCGGACTTTTGAAACCCGCAGAGATCGATGAATTTACCGGATACCGTTATTATCGCGAAGATCAGCTGTTCGTCATGGCAAGGATCACAGCCCTTAAGGATATGGGATTTGCTCTGGCAGACATCGTGAGAGTCCTCGAGTCATATGATGATAAGGAAAAGCTTGATGAATTCCTGAGTGTCAGACAAAAGGAACTGGCTGAACAGGCGAAGGAAACGGAATATAAACTGATGCTTCTGGATACAGCAAGAAAAAGGCTGAGAAAGGAGCCAAAAATGAGTTTTGATGTAACCGTAAAAACCATACCCGAAAGGTATGCCGCAACAGTACATATGGTTATTCCCCGCTATGAGGATGAGGGAATGGCATGGGGGATGATGGCAGAGTGCAAAGAACCCCTGATCCCCGCAGATCCCTGCTATGCCATTGCGGAATTTCTTGATGATGAATTCAAGGAAGAGAATGTTGAGATCGTTGTATCCATGTCGGTAAAAGGCAGACACAATGATACCGAACACGTAAAGTTCAAAACACTTCCTGCCGTTAAAGTGGCCAGCTGCATCGTCAAAGGAAGCTATGATCAGATGGGAGATGCGTATGCAACGGTGGTTTCATGGATAAAGGCGAACGGATACAGGATGAACGGTCCCATGTTTAATATCTATCATATGGGTCCCGCCCAGACTCAGAATCCGGACGAATTTGTTACGGAAGCCTGTTTTCCGATCGAATGACGGCAAAGGATCGCCGGGGAGCTTAGTGCTTCCCGGCGA
>CAMNAQ010000079.1 GCA_946531495.1 uncultured Lachnospiraceae bacterium
AGACGCTTGAGTATCGGGTATAGTGTCGATTCGGTTATTTCTATAAATGTTGAAATATCGGCAACAAGCTTATACCCGTAGGATTCTCCACGCTCCAGAACCGCCAGAACGCAGGCATCAAGTATGCCTCGTCGTAGTTGAGCATCCATATGCATTACCTCCTGATGCATAATACTATATGACACATAGTATAATGCGTCAAGCAGTATTTAAAAAATTTTTTTGAAAAAAATAAAACCTTTCAGGCTTCCAGTTCGTATTATTATTAAAGACGTCTTTAACGGAGAGTTTTAAATTGCATTTGGATTTTGAAGAGATCACAAAAAAATACGGGAACAGGCTGTATGCCGCCGCATTCAATGTATGCAGACAGAACCAGGATGCGGAAGACGCTGTGCAGGATGCTCTGATCGCTCTTTACCGGTCGGATACGGAATTTATGAGCGAGGAACACATGAAGGCATGGCTTCTCAGAGTTACCATAAACAACGCAAAGAGCATACGCCGTTCATTCTGGAACCGGAACAAAACATCCTATGAGGAATATATGGACAGCCTCACATTCGAGGATGAGTCTGACAAAAGTTTGATGGATGAAGTTCTGAGACTTCCGGAGAAGATGCGTATTGTGGTGCATCTCCACTATTACGAAGGGTACAGGATCGAAGAAATAGCCCAGATGCTTGAACTGTCCGGGAACACAGTAAAGACAAGGCTCTTTAACGCAAGAAAGATCTTAAAGAGCAGATTGGAGGGATGGGAAGATGAGTAAGAAAAACAATGAGGAAAAATATATAAGAAGCTTTAATGCTCTTCATCTCTCCGACGATTTTCAGGCTAATCTTGATAAGCGCCTGGAAGAGGAAAGAGAGGGCAGAAAAATGAATCTCGGAACCATCGGAAATATAAGACGTATCGCAGCGGGTATTGCAGTATTTGCATTTACGATGGGCAGCTTCGGAGTCTGCTATGCATCGGATTTCGGAGGACTTCGTACAAACCTGAAGCTCTGGCTCGGAGGAGAGCAGAAGGAAGTCACCGTTGTTCAGAACGGCGAATACAGCTACGATCTGATCGATGAAGACGGAAATGTCAGCGGATTCGGCGGACTCACCGTGGACGGAAACGGGGGTCAGACCGCAATGAGCGCAGAACAGCTTGCGGCTCTTCAGAACAATTCATGTTCACTGAAGCCTGAAAACGGAAGATATATCCTTTATTACAAGAACATCAGCGTGGATGTTACCGATCAGATCAAAAACGGAAAGCTTAACATTCATATCACCGATCCAAACAATGAATACACCTATTTCAGGATATCGGATATCAATGGTGAGAGCTATTCCTGTGAAGCAGGCAGAAAAGCTGACTGGGGAGTTGATTATACAGAGATAGATTCATCATCCCTTACGGATGACGGAACATCTTACGGAACCGGTTATTCCGATGATGTTAGCTTCACCACATCTGTTGTAAACGACTGATGATAAGGGTATCTGCCCTCTTTGCCGGGCTGCCGGCAGAGAGGGCATTTTTTTATTCGAAGATAAATTTATAAATGGTCTCTTGACAGATTCGGGAAGAGTGTGTATTATGTGTATTACAAGGAGTAATACAAAGCATACAATTAATACAAGCTGATATCTTGAATAATAGGAGATGAATGATATGTATGAATTTACAAAGATAGGAACAATGCAGTTTGTACTGTGGATGACCGGAACTGTTCTGTTTCTCGGGATTCCGGTTCTGATCGCGATACTTTGGACCGTAAAGAAAAAGGAGAAGTTTACCAGCGTTCTGACAGGGGCCGTTACATTTCTTCTGTTTGCCCTCATACTTGAAAAGCCCATACAGAATGTGCTTATCTTCCCCACCGCAATGGGACTTCCCAATCATGGGATCGCACAGTTCATAAATGCAAGACCTGTTCTCTGGGCGTTCCTTGTGGGATTTTTTCCCGGACTGTTCGAAGAGACCGGACGCTTTGTGGCATTTAAGACTGTTCTGAAGAACAGAAAGAACAGGGAGACATCGATCTCATACGGTATCGGCCACGGCGGGTTTGAGGTGATGCTGATCCTCGGACTGACCTACATAAATTATATCACCTACGGCTTTATGATAAATACCGGCGCATATGCAGAAACCATAGAGCAGATTGCGGAGGTAATGCCCGATCAGGTAAATGCATACCTTGCCATTCCGGACCAGCTGGCTGCTTTTACCTTCGGAACACTTGTGATAAGTATCTATGAAAGGGTATTTGCCGTCCTGTTCCACATCGGAGCATCGGTGCTTGTGTTCTATGCATGCAGGGATAAAAAGAAGTTCTGGCTTTATCCCCTGGCAATCCTGCTTCATACTGCTATGGATGCAGCTGCCGGTCTTGTTGTTGCCGATGTCATCGAGCTTTCCGACTGGGGACTCGAGGCAGTCTGTACAGTCAGCGGACTTGCGGTATTTTTCGGAGCATATTTCCTGCTGTACAAAAAGGATGGTCAGGCCCCTGAAATGGCGGACAATACCTGAAGCTTTAGTAATCTGTTAACCTGAAAAAGATAATGGATGAGGCGTATATGATCATAAGAATAGATGAATTATCGGATGTGCCGATATATCAGCAGATACGAAATCAGATAGTGATGGGGATCTCAGGCGGCGAGCTGAAGGCCGGAGAACAGCTCCCCACGGTAAGGGCACTTGCTCTGGAGATGGGTATCAATACCATGACGGTAAGCAAGGCATATCAGATACTTAAATCTGAGGGATATATCATGACGGACCGGAAGAACGGTGCAAGAGTCAGAAATGAGATCAGGCAGGAAGGGGCTCTTTCCGATGCGAACCGTATGGAACTTAAGCGGATCGTCTCGGAGGCCAGGATAGCCGGGATTTCAAAAAAAGAACTGATAAGTCTTGTAGACGAGTATTACGGAAAGCAGGGTGAATGAGATGGCGAACATTATAATGGGCATAATACTTGCGATATGCATACTTCCCACTATGTGGATGATCTACTTTTTGAGCTATCCGAAGGATCTTAAGTCTTCAAAGCTGATCTTCGGGGTGAAGAACAGGGATGAATTTGCGGATCCCGGGATCAGGGAAACGGTGGAAAAGGTAATTGAAAAATACAGAAAAAAAGGCCTTAGGCTTTCGTGGATACTGACAGCGATCTGCGGCATCATCTTCGTTCTGACATTATCTGACATACTGAGCCTTGTGATGTTTGTCTGGATAATGTACATATTTGTCTCACTGATTCTTATCACTATTCCGTACTGGCAGGGAAATCGTGAGATGATGGATATCAAGCGCAGTCTGGGACTGTCTACGGAAAAGGGTGTCATCTACACCGACCTGAATAATGCCGGCGCGGTAAAGGCTTTGAATGTCACGGGCATCATGATCCCCAATGCAGTCGGCCTTATCCTCGTTCTGGCCGCATTTTTGAGGGATGCCGGGGTGGTGAATATCGGAAAAACTGCTATGTATCCGGGCTTTATTACCGGTATGATATGCCTGACATTCTGGATCATGGGGATAGTGATGACTGCTATAGGATTTGTGATCGACAGGATGAAAAATGAGATAATATCTACGGACAGTGATGTAAATGCCAATTATAACCGTGCAAGAAAAAAGACTTTAGCCGATCTTATGATCTCGTTTGTATGGGTCAATACCTTGTATATTGCGGTTTTTTTGCTCTGCTATGCCATTTCCGGAAGTGAGCTCCTTTTCATGATATCAATGGGGATCTATGCTGTACTTCTTTTGGCTGCGATCGCTGTCTGTGTATCCAGAATGAAAAAGGTTGAACAGACGTACCGCGTCAAGACCGACATCGTAATGGATGATGATGAATACTGGATCGGAGGGATGTTTTACTATAACCCTTCGGATAAAAGACTCAATATTGAAAAGAGAGTCGGAGTGGGCAGCACGGTGAACATGGCTCATCCAGTGGGAAAAGTCCTCGGTGTGATCGGGGCTTTGTCCATAGTCGCATCACTTCTGATGGTTGTGTGGATCGGAATGCTCGAGGCAACTCCGATAAGCCTGCGCATTGTAGGAGGCTCTCTTATCTGTCATCAGCTCCGGGATGAATATGTGATTCCCCTTGATGAGATCGAAAGTGCGGAATATATCACTGATATGAATGCTATCAGACTCTCCCGTTCAAACGGAGTCGGGATGGAAGAACTTCTCAAGGGCAATTTTGTTGAGCTTAATTCAGCCGAGCGCTGTGAGGTGTTCCTTAATCCGGAGACAGGAAGCTGCATAAGGATTAAGACCTCCGGCAGAGTCTACTATGTGAGCTCTGCGACTGCCGAAGAAACAGCTACTGTCTACAACATGCTGTAAGACGGATAAACAACTTTTTTCGGGTGGCTGCGCAGGAAAAAAAATTGATGCGTCCGCAGCACATATGTGATATAAGAATATGAAGTGGGATATGGGGATGATCTCCATATCCCATTTTGAATTAAACGAAGAATAATCACAGGAATGGGGAGCAGCACGTGGCTCGGCTCTCCGCAAACGAAAAATGCGTAATATTCGATCACTTACATTAACCATAGCTTTTACCATGCTTTTGATTCTTTCGTCATGTGCCCTGTATACGGATGCCCCGGCAATAAGCATTCCCGTATCTTCCGAAAGCCCGGAGCAGGAAGGCAATGAAAGGGTATATGATCCCGCTTTATATGTTTCTTCCGATCTTGCGCGTCAGAATGTTTATCATATAACTTCTCTTGATGTTAAGGAATTTGATGAATATACCACGATCCTTGCAAGCGGAAAAACCGATGAAGGCTTTTTCCTTGTATCCTGCAGACAAAAGGACCTTACGGCAAGTGATCATACCTTGATCCTGATAAATGATAAATGCAGGGTGACGGATACGATATCGCTTAAGCTTCCCGTGGAGATGTTTTTCGGAGCAGGCGGCGAAAGGATCACGCATATTTATTCATTTAATAACGGAAACGGCCTTCATTATGACAGTCCTGAAAGCCTTCTTGACGAAGCAGGTGCGGAATATGAAAGCGTAAGAAGTGCCGAATATAAGGAATTCCGCTATTTTGGCAACGGTAATCTTGAATGCATTCTGGAGATCAATTGCTATAGTGAGACAAGAAATAATGTCACCTATTCTTTTGATGCTTTGTGGAATAAAAGAGGAGAGTGCAACCAGCTGACCCTGCTTCCGGTGGATACGGAGGAAGTATCCGGAGTCTCGGATTATGTTTTTTCCAAAGACAATGAGCTTATTGTGATCTATCGACTTTTGGACGGAACACTTAAAACATCAATCTTTGATCCGAGCAGACCCTATACTCCCAAAAAGGCGCTTGTATCAAGACAGGTCATAGAGGATATGACAATGCCTCCCCGGGGAGAGTATATCCCGATGGAAGACGGCATTTATGTTCTTTATCCCTCGGATGTTGAAAATACCGGTACTCTTATCGGAAAGCTCAATCCATACAGCCTCAGAGTGAACGGTTCGAAGGAGATCACTCCAATCGGAGGGGATCAGGCTCAGTGCCTTGGAGTTACGGATGAGGGCGAGCTGATCTTCGGAAATATCTTCGGGCTTCAGTGCTGTAAGGCCGGATCTGACGCCACTGTTTTCATGGACTATGTAAACTCCGATCTTCTGACCACAAGTACATGCAGCGTAATGCCGGTTTCAGGATTTGATAAGTTCCTGTGCTGTTATTATGATCCTCAAAATGCTCCTCATCTTGTGATATGCGACAGACTGGATCCGGAATCTGTTGAAGAATCCGTGGTCATCACCATCGGGTGTGTATCGCCTGACGATTCCTTCCTTGAAAGGATAATCGCATATAACATGTCAGGAACGGGATGCAGGATAGTAGTTAAGGACTATGGTATCTATGAGGACGGCATGCAAAGGATGTGTGATGATATCCTAAGCGGCAGAATGTGCGATATAGTATGCCTTGAGCATATGTATGATGCAGATCTGAAAACGGCAGCAGAAAAAGGAATGATAGCCGATATCGGAGCTCTTATTGAATCGGATCCTGATATGAGCATGAATGATTTTTGCTCCGGAGTATTTGATTCAGCCCGGATCGACGGAAAACTGTATCAGATAATCCCGGGATTTTCCATAGGTACGCTTATCGGCGGGGATGCATCCTGCAACGGATATGAGGACTGGAATGCGGAAGAGTTCCTGGAGTATGCCGAAGAAACTGAAGAAAACGGAAGTCAGCTTTTTGACCGTAATGTAACAAGGTCCGAATTTCTGAGACTGCTTATGACGACGGTAGGAACGGAGTGGGTCGATACAGAAGAATGGACATGCGATTTTGAGGATCCTTCATTTGTCAGTCTTCTTGAATATGCCCTGACTCTTCCCGGTGAAGTGGATTATTCGGATGAGACCATATATGATTACTGGAAGTATTATGACCAGACACTTTCTGAAGGGGACATCAGATTAAAGCCTTTTACGGTAACTGATCCTGCATATGCGCTATATTCCGGTTATTATGCTCTTTATGATAAACCTGTTTTTACCGGATATCCGGTATCCGAAGGAAGCGGCTCATGCGTAAGCTTTTATGACAATTACGTACTTGAGGCCGATTCTCCGCTAATGGATGAAGCATGGGGATTTATAAGATTTTTACTGCTTCCCGGAGAAAAAGACGATAACAGGTATCTTCCCATAAGGCTGGATGATCTTGAAGCCAGAGTCAGGGTCTGCGGTGAGCCGGTGAGATATGAAAACCGTGACGGCACTTATACCGAATCTCTGATGACGTATTATTACGGAGGCGAGGCTCATGAGATACCGCTTCTTTCCGAAAAAGAGATCAGAGAGTATATGAGCTTCATCACTTCGGTTGACAGACCGGTCTTTATGAATGAGGATATCATTTCCATCGTTTGTGAGGTTGCCGAGGATGGAAAAGCACACAGACGTAAAGCCGAGAAGATAGCGGAGGCTATTCAGGAGGCAGTTACCGAATATCTTGTAATGCAATGATCTGCCGAATTCATTAAGCTCTGCTGTAAGCAGCGGTTTTAGAAAATGATATCCGGCAAGTATCGGAACAACAAATTAATAAACAGGATATTGATCATATGAAAAAAACACAGCCTTGCAACCAGAATTCACTTTCCTGTGTCGGCAGAGTAATAGATTATCTGAGCGAGATATCAGGGGACAGGATAATAACGGGACAGCACACCCAGACAATTCCGATGGAGGAGCTTCAGGTAATCAGAAATGTCACCGGGAAAGAACCTGCATTACTTGGATTTGAGCTTCTTTCCTATTCACCTAATATTAATTACCTGAATGCGGACGAAGAATGCCTTACAGAGGTGAGGGAAAACAGAGGTACTCTTGAAAAAGCATGGGAATGGGCTTCAAAGGGCGGTCTTATTACCTTTACATGGCATTGGTTCTCGCCGCTTTACGGAAAGGATAAGGCTTTTTTCTCCGAGAAAACCGAATTTGATGCGGCAAAAGCCGTACTTGAAGGAACGGAGGAAAATGCTGCTCTTATTTCCGATCTGGATGTGATGGCCGGATATCTGAAACCGTTTTGCAGAGCCGGCATCCCCATTCTCTGGAGACCTCTTCATGAAAGTGAGGGGGTATGGTTCTGGTGGGGAAGATCCGGAAGCGATGTATATATAAAGCTTTACAGGATAATGTTTGAACGCTTCACCAAGGTCCATAAGCTGAATAACCTTATATGGGTCTGGAATGGAGCGGAAAGCTCGACCTATCCCGGAGATGATGTTGTTGATGTCGTATCCAGAGATATGTATCCACCTGCTCATACCCATACCGCACAGGACGAGGCATACAGATCGATGCTTTCCGTATCGGAGGCCGGAAAGCCCGTCATACTGGGTGAGATCGGAACTCTTCCTTCTCCGGAAGAGATACATGAAAAGAAGACCGGATGGGCCAGCTTTATGATATGGTCCAAGGTATTTTGCCTTTCGGAGGATTATAATACCCGTGAAGAACTGAAAAGGGTTTATGACAGCCCTTATGCTATAACCCTGTCCGATCTTCCAAAGGATCTTTACTGAGCAGAAAGGTTATAGCTTAGCCTGCAAGAGCAACAGATAAAGCCACGGCATCTGCCGCGGCTTTTTTTGTCCGGTGTAGGTACGGCCTAAGAGGCACTGTGCAGGCCCTGCGATTGAAATGATGGTATGGCCGTATGGCCGATTTGACAAAAAGAGGGTCTTTCTGTAATATCATTTACTAAATGCGGAAACGAGCTCTTTTGCAGAGATGAATAAAAGAGCGTCCGCAAAATCTGTTACCGGTAATAGGAGGATGATTTTTTACTTTATATGGACAGTCCGGGCCCCATACAAATTGTTACACTTATAATTCTTATATTCTTATCAGGGTTTTTCTCTTCGGCGGAGACGGCTTTCGTTTCGTGCAATAAAGCACGTATCAGAAGCCTTGCTGACGACGGCGATAAAAAAGCCGCCAGAGTCCTTCGCATACTCGAAAAAGGTTCCAAACTGCTCAGCACGGTGCTGATAGGCAATAATATAGTAAATCTTACTGCGTCTGCAATCTCCACAATGCTTGCGACGGGGTATTTTGGCATACCTGTAGGGATCATGACGGGTATTCTTACCTTTGTCATACTTATAATCGGCGAGGTGGTTCCTAAGACATGGGCTACCGTATCTGCGGACAAGATGGCTCTTGCATATGCGGGTATCATTGATATCCTTATGGTCGTATTTACACCTTTTATCATTATCGTAAATGGTGTGGCAAAGGCTATTCTCTTCATCATGCGTATCGATGCCGACGGAAAGAGCGATGCAATAACAGAGGATGCCATCAAGACTTATGTTGATGTCAGCCATGAGGATGGTGAGATCGAACGCGAAGAGCGTGAGATGATCTACAATCTTTTTGATTTTACCGACCATGTTGCCAAGGACATCATGATCCCCAAGGTCAGAATGGTATGCATTGATGTAGATAATACCTATGACGAGGTCCTTAAGGTATTCAAGGAGTGCATGTACACCAGGCTTCCCGTATATGACGAGGAGAGGGAGAACATCATCGGTGTCGTCAACATGAAGGAATTCATCGGACTTGAAGATCACGAGAACTTCAAGGTAAGGGATATAATGCGAGAGGCACTCTTTACCCATGAGTTCAAAAAGACCCAGGATCTGCTTGCCCAGATGAGAAAAGAGACCTCTAACATCGTCTTCGTGCTCAGCGAATACGGTACGATGGAGGGTATGATCACCTTAGAGGACCTTCTTGAGGAAATCGTCGGCGAGATCAGGGATGAATTCGACGAGGACGAAAAGGAACTCATTCAAAAGAAGGAAGACGGAAAATATGTCGTTGAGGGTGCTTTGAGCATAGATGACTTCAATGAGGCCGTGGGAACAAGCTTTACCAGCGATGAATACGATTCAATGGGCGGTATCATAATCGAGCATCTCGACCACCTGCCCGAAGACGGTGAGGAAGTGACACTTGATGACGGCACCACGCTGAAGGTTCTGGGTATGGACCAGAATCGTATCGTGGAAGTGGAAGTAACCCTTTCACAGTCGGTTCTGGAAGAGATAGCCAAGAAGGCCGAGTCTGAAAAGGCATCCGAGGAGCCGGATGCCGCAGCTGAAGAAACAACAGCCGGATGATCGGTGGCGAAGGCGCTTAACTGTACCCTGCATGGTTCGGATGCAAATCACTGTATGGAACGCGAGCAAAACACTTACTTGCCAAGAACAGCGTATTATGCTATTATCTACAAGGTTATCTGAACTTGTCAGAATTATGAAAATATCGCGATGAGCGTGTATTTTAGGAGGATATCATGAAGCATATTAAGACTATCGAAACAAGAGATCTTAAGGAATCAGCAGTTAAGGGCGGATGTGGCGAGTGCCAGACTTCATGCCAGTCTGCATGCAAGACTTCCTGCACCGTAGGTAACCAGTCCTGCGAGCAGCTTAAGAAGTAATGTATAATTAACTAAAGCCGGTGTTTTCCGGATAATTAAAAGCAGTGTCTTTTTCGGACACTGCTTATTTATTGGATGAAACGGCCTAAGGCCGGGGAGTTTTTATGATCCATTGTTTTAAAAGCGAAGGCTACAATATTGTTCTCGATGTCAACAGCGGTTCGGTCCATGTGGTTGATGATCTTGTCTATGATCTGGTAAAGGTTGTGGAGCCCATCTATGAGGGCGGAGTGACGGATGTGGATACCATGAAGGCCGCAGTGAATGTTGCCGGGGATATGACAGCTTCCGAGGAAGAAGTCGATGAAGCCGTAGAGGAGATCATGGAGCTTGCAAAAGCAGGAAAGCTCTATGCAAAGGATCTTTATGAGCCCTATATTGACAGATTTAAGGAGAGGGCAACATATGTTAAGGCTCTCTGCTTGCATATTGCGCATGACTGTAACCTTGCCTGCAGATACTGCTTTGCCAGCGAAGGCGAATACAATGGGCAGCGCGGACTCATGTCCGCAGAGGTCGGAAAGAAAGCGATTGATTTTCTGATCAGGGAATCCGGATCACATGTCAATCTTGAGGTGGATTTTTTC
>CAMNAQ010000080.1 GCA_946531495.1 uncultured Lachnospiraceae bacterium
TCATCCGGTGTAATACCTTCTTCTATGATATCCATTCCCGGCTCACATAACTGTCTTCGTATAAGCGATTCCATATGCTCAAATGCTTCGCCATTCAAAGCTCCGCTTTTTTTCAGCATGCCGTATCTGTCTTTTTCATTATAAAGAGAGCCGATAAAACTGACATCATATCTGTAATCCTCAAGAAAAGGAATGGCATCAAGTCTCTCTGTCGCCGCTCCCAGAGGCATATATCTGATATTTTCCGGGTTAAAAGATGCAACGCTTTCAAACTGTCTAATGTCAAAAAGATATACCCTGTTACACTTATTCTTTATCTCATTCGAATAAATCTCCGCAACCGGGCAATCCACCGAAAGAGCAGCATATATCACCCCGACTTTCTCACAGACAAGCGAGATAAAGGGAAAATAATCGATTGAAAAAACAAAGAGAGGCCGTTCCGAAGTCAGTCTTTCCAAAAGCATCCTGACTCTTTCTTCACCCGGAATGTTCTTGCGGTATATCTCCTCCGTCATCTCGGACACTTCCAGTCCGATCTTCCTGAAAGCATCGATAAAGTCCGGCTCACATATACTGTTGTATCTGTAAAACAATACTTTCATAAAACAGCAGGGATCATCATCCCGCAATATACATCATCCCCACACCATTCACGCTTTAATGGCTTTAGTCAGAAATAAATCATCTACACATAAATAAACTTTAGTCAGGATAAAATCATATACACTTAATAAGCTTTAGTCAGGAAAGAATCTTATGCACTTAAAAACTTTAGTCCGGGAAAATATCATCTATCGCGGAAAACAGGTCATCCATAGAAAGCATTTGGGACACCCTTCCGCGAAGCTTCGATGCTCCGGGCATGCCATGCGTATACCATGCAAGATGAGCTCTCATCTCACGAACCGCCGTATACTCTCCTTTATACTTGAGAAGCAGTTCTCCGTGCCGTCTTGCCACTCTTCTCTTTTCTTCATTATCCGGAATAAATACTTTTCTTCCGTTCATGTAGTCATCTATCTGTCTGAAGATCCATGGATTGCCTCTTGTTGCACGCGCGATCATCACTCCGTCGCACCCTGTTATATCCTTCATCCGCTTTGCATCTTCCGGAGAATTGACATCACCGTTTCCAATGACAGGTATGCTTACAGCTTCCTTAACCTGCCTTATGATGTCCCAGTCAGCCTCTCCCGAATAGTACTGGCTTCTGGTCCTTGCATGAACGGCGATTGCCTTTACGCCTGCTGCCTCTGCGATCTTTGCGATCTCCACAGCATTTACACTTTCAGCATCCCAGCCCTTCCTGATCTTTACCGTAACAGGCTTCCCCGGAGAATTATCTACCATTGCCTTAAGGATCCTGCCTGCAAGAATGGGATCCTTCATAAGGGCGGAACCCTCACCGTTACCCGCTACCTTCGGAACGGGACATCCCATGTTAAAATCTATTATCTCAAATGACTCATCCTGAAGTGATGCCGTAACCTCGCCAAGGATATCCGGCTCGGATCCAAACAGCTGCATACTTACAGGATGCTCGGACTCTTCGGTCTGCAGCATCGAGACAGTGTTTTTATTATGATAGGATATGGCCTTTGCGCTTACCATCTCCGCACATACAAGTCCCGCACCAAGTTCCGAGCATATGATCCTGAATGCGGTATCTGTTACTCCTGCCATGGGACCGAGGATATAATCATTTTTTAATTCTACATTTCCTATCTTCAAAACTGTATAATCATCCCTTAATAAACAGGATGCACTTTCTCCGATCATTAATTTCCGGCGCTGACATTCCTTCTGCAATACTCAGCTATTCATTATCAAGAACAGCTTTAGGATCCTCGCCAAGGATCAGAACTCTGTAATATGCCTGAAGTGAGTCAAAAAGCTCTTTGCGATTTTGTCTTACCTGACCCATCATAAGTGCCGCGGAAACTTCATCATAAGTGATGTCACCTTCATCCGCTCTTGCATCCAGGAATATCTCTCCGTCTTCCTCGAAACTGACGGTAAATATTCCACCGATCTCTTCAGTAAAAAGAACACAGATTATATGAAGATCATCCTGAATTGATTTTGGAATTTTCTCAAATTTCTTATTGAAATAGTATTTCTCGTCATATGCATTGGCACCGCACAAAACAACTCTGCCGTTATCGATGCCGTCATCTTCCGGCACCTGTGCAGCATCAGGACCTTCGTTTGCATTTATGTTTCGGGTGTCATTCACATCCGATCCGGTCTTTGTTTCTTTCTCTTTACTCATATGATCATCCAATCACCGGCCTGCCGGTATACTATACATATCCATATATCCCGCGGACAGAAACCTCGCCGGAATTAACCTCCCTGACCTTTCCATCCCCGGTTTCAACAAGGAGCTCACCTCTTTCATTGATCCCCCGGGCTTTTCCGCTATATTCCCCTTTAGGATCCAGAACCCTCACCTGTTTTCCCGCATTTGCCAGTCTGTCCAGATACGGGACTCTGACAAAAGAAAGATCTCCTTCTTCTTCGAACTGTTTTAAAAGCGGTCCGAATTCATTCATCACCCCGGCAACAAGAAGGCTCCTCTTAACCTTCATATTCCAGGCATCATCCAGCGATATGGCAGTTGCTGCGATCTCAGGATCAAACTCCCTGTGACGAACATTGATGCCGACGCCTATCACAACATGCCTTACATAATCTGCTTCACAGCTCATTTCGGTAAGCATTCCGCAGCATTTTTTCCCTTTTATCACGATGTCATTAGGCCATTTTATCATGGGGCACTCTGCGCTTCTTACAGCCTTTGCGGTCCTGCCTCCGGTCTTTATTACTTTGCCCGTAAGGATCTTCTCCATTCCCATACAGACTGCAAGTGCCATCAGAAGAGTAAGCATAGGTGCCTTATCCGGACTTATATCCGGCCTGCACATATACGAAAAATAAACATTACATCCGGAAGGAGATATCCATGTCCTTCCTCTTCTGCCTCGTCCAAGGCTCTGGTCATCGCTTACTATGAGAAGTCCGCCGGGCGCTCCCGCCTCTGCACGCCTTGCGCATTCGGAGTTTGTGGAATCGATCGTATCGAAAAAAAACACTTCATTTACTCCCGATTCGGGATTTAGTCTGCTGGAAATCTCATTTTTGGAATATATATCACAGGACGTAACAACTCCGTTTTTATCCGAAGAATAAGACTCCTCATCCTCAATCAGAAGATAGCCTCTGTTCCTTACGGCTTCGATATGGTATCCCTCTTTTTGAAGTGACTGTATGGCTTTCCAGATGGCAGTTCTTGATACTTGTAAAATTGTACAAAGCTCCTGGCCGGATACGTAATCACCCTTCCGGCGCAGGAGCTCCAGGATCTTAGCTTTCATTTTTACAGAGTGGCATCCATTATTGCCTTTATAGTATGCATCCTGTTTTCAGCTTCAACAAAGACTAAAGAATTGGCGGACTCAAACACTTCATCCGTTACTTCCATCTCACTGAGTCCGTACTTTTCGTAGATCTCTCTTCCTATCTTCGTCCCAAGATCATGGAACGAAGGCAGGCAGTGCATGAATATGGCATCCGGTCCAGCATTATCCATAACGGACTTATCGACACGGTATGAGGAAAGATCAGCTATCCTCTCCTTCCATACCTCTTCAGGCTCGCCAAGAGATACCCATACATCGGTATAGACTATATCTGCACCCTTTGAAGCAGCCTGTGGCACATCGGTGATCACTATCTCAGAGCCTGTCTTTGCTGCTATCTCACGTGCCTTCTCAACGATCTCAGCAGCAGGCTGATATTTTTCCGGTGCGCAGATAACACAGTTCATACCGGTAAGAGCACAAGCCACCATGAGTGAATTACCGGTGTTAAGTCTTGCATCACCCATATAACAAAGTGTAAGCCCCTCAAGATGTCCGAAATGCTCCCTTATGGTAAGAAGGTCAGCAAGCATCTGGGTAGGATGTGATTCATTGGTAAGTCCGTTCCAGACGGGAACCTTGGAATAATATGCAAGTTCCTCAACAATTGTCTGCTCGAAGCCTCTGTACTCAATACCGTCGAACATACCCGCAAGCACGCGTGCGGTATCGGCGATCGATTCCTTCCAGCCTATCTGTGACCCTTCGGGATCAAGGTATGTCACATGCATTCCGAGATCATGAGCTGCGACCTCGAAGGAGCATCTTGTTCTTGTACTGGTCTTTTCGAAGATCAGTGCGATATTTTTGCCGGGATGACGATCAGATACGGGTATCCCGTTTTTCTTTTTATCCTTAAGCTCTGCGGCAAGATCGAGAAGATAAAAAACCTCCTCGCTTGTCAGATCAGACATCTTCAGTATGTCACGTCCTTTAAGATTAACCATTATTCATCACCTGTTACTGAGGACAATCCTCGTATCCGTCATGAGGATCTGCGCACTCGTCTGCTTTCTTTACTCCGGGCTTTGCATTTCTTGAAGACTTCATGCCCTGCTCAAGAGCAACACCCATGCTTGCGATTCCCTGAAGATCAGCGGGAAGAAGTATCGTGGTAGCCTGACCGTCAGCAACCTTCTCAAAAGCTTCAAGACTCTTGATCTTAAGAACCGCTGCATCAGCCTCCGCATCCTTGAGAAGCTTTATACCGTCAGCCTTAGCCTGCTGAACCTTGAGGATTGCTTCTGCCTGACCTTCTGCCTCGAGGATCATCTTCTGCTTATGAGCATCCGCATGGAGGATCATTGCCTGCTTTTCAGCTTCCGCATTGAGGATGGCTGATTCCTTGTTACCTTCTGCTTCAAGGATCCTTGCCTTCTTATCACCCTCTGCTCTGGTAACAGCTTCACGTCTTTCACGCTCTGCCTTCATCTGCTTCTCCATCGCATTCTGGATCTCTGCGGGAGGAATGATGTTCTTAAGCTCCACACGATTTACCTTGATTCCCCAGGGATCGGTCGCAACATCAAGAGTTGCTCTCATCTTGGTATTGATAGTCTCACGGGAAGTAAGGGTTTCATCGAGCTCAAGGTCACCGATGATATTACGAAGTGTTGTTGCGGTAAGATTCTCGATAGCCTGCATAGGATTCTCAACACCGTATGCATAAAGCTTGGGATCTGTTATCTGGTAGAAGACAACGGTATCGATCCGCATTGTAACATTATCCTTGGTAATAACAGGCTGAGGAGGAAAGTCCGCAACCTGCTCCTTTAAATTGACTCTTCTTGCAACGCGGTCGAAGAAAGGAAGCTTGATATGAAGACCTACAGACCATGTGGACTGATAAGCTCCGAGTCTTTCTACGATGAATGCGTTAGCCTGAGGAACAACCTTGATACAGCTTACAAACACTACGAGGAAAAGAACGATAACAAAGATTAAAGGGCCCATTTTATTCTCCTTTTCACTTAACACGGATTGACGTAAGTCATCCAAATTATTTCAAAATATGTGACTGATTCAGTCAGTCTTCCTGCTCTTCGATCACTCCGGGATCAAGAAGCGCATCCGATCTTTCCAGCTTGATAACTCCTTTAAGTGAATCATCAAGATCAACAATAAGCTTATTACCCTCGATCTTCTTGATGACAACAACTGCCTTTTCGGGAATAACAATACCGTCAGTTTCCGTTCTGGCACTCCAGTCAAGCCCCTGAACCGTAACCTCACCGATCGCCTTGATATTGTCTATCTCGGAAACAACAATGGCTCTCTGTCCGATCAGGCTTTCGGCATTTGTCTTGACACGGCCTCTGTTAAAGTACTTGACAGCTACAGGCTTTGTGAAGATCAACATTCCGAAACTGACTGCGGCAAATATGATCACCTGAACCCAGAAATAAGGAACAAAGAGAGATACAACAGCCGCAACAAGCGCACCACCGGCAAACCACACACTGGTGAGCCCCATAGTCACAAGTTCAACTATGGCACATGCCGCAAGAACTATAAGCCAAAAAACAAATTGTTCACTCATAGCACCCTCCTTAAAAAAACTATTTCCATAATACCATATTTCCTTAAATAGTTGACCAAACGTATGTTCTTGGCGGAGCATAAAAAAATTACCGCCACTGCAGAGCAGGCGCGGTAATTTTTTATGATCATATCAATAGAAAATATGATGACCTATGGCTATTCCGGTATGAGCTCCGTTATTAGTCCTGAAGTGGGTGAAATCACCTACATTAGAAACTCCGTTAAGAGCTTCCTGGGCCGCAAGGATACAGCTCTCGCGGATCGAACCTGAATTGTATACCTGATTGACTCTTCCGCTCATTGCAGGCGTAAACTGGCCGGATGCATATATAACGCCATGAATGGTATTGGGATATGCAGCTGAACGCACCCTGTTCATAACGACCGCTCCAACGGCGACCTGGCCCTCATAGGGCTCACCTCCCGCTTCACACTGTATGAGTGCCGCAAGCAGGAGCAGATCGTCAGCATCCGTCATATACGCGCCATAATTCTGATGACGCCTTGCCTCAGCTTCTGCAGCTTCTCTGGCCCTGATCTGTTCCATGGTCTCACCGGCGTCTACTTCAAAGGATATATCCACATAGTCCGCGGCAACATATCCGCTTACATCAAGGTAGCTTACATATACCCATCCGGGCTCGGTCTGATCGACCACTTCCATTATCTCGTTATGGGGCACAACAGTAAGAACCTCACTACCAAGAGATGCATCGGAATGGATCCTGAGCGAGGATGCATTAACCACACCGAGTGTCATTCCCACGTCGGCAGCCATAGCTTCAGCATCCTCTCCGAACAGAAGATACTGATTCTCAACCCAACCTACGAGTTCCCCAGAACGGATCAAAGACCACTCCTCACCCTCTTCCAAAAGAGTTCCTCCGCAGTCCTTATACAGTACACCCATTTTGGCGGAATCAACGGTAGCCTCGCCCCTGACATTGACGTAATTACGGATATCAACCATAACAAGGTCGGTATCCTCATTTTCAACCTCAAAGACAATTCCAAGTTCCGCAATGGTATTATCTATAACTTCAGTAGCATTTCCCGAATTAAGTACCCCTGAAACTCCGCCTCTGGCAGCGTCCATCGGGCCGGCACAGACACGCAAAGAAGCCCTCTGCGACATAATACATACGCCGCAAAGAAGCATAGTGCCTATTAACTTGAGAACTGATCTTTCTGTCATATCTTTACTGTAAATTGTCTGTTCATAATGAATATAAAAGCCAAATGTTACAATATTGTTACGGCCAAAGTATGATAGCAAAAGAGAAAAATTATGTCAACTTGACAGGAGCGTATAGAAGTAAAGCACAAGTCAGAAGAAAGAAATATGCAAAAGCAGACCGGATAAAGAATAGCAAAAAAGCAGACCATTAAATGAATGGTCTGCCCGGATGCAAAAATATATATCTAACTATGTCAGGATAATTTTAGATTTCTGAGAGGAGGAAGTCCTTCCGCAGTACGCTGGGCAATTATGATCCCCTTATGCCCCGCCACCTCCTTGATATATGAAAAGACCTTCTTTCTTAGATCATCATCCATTCCCCTGAAGGGCTCGTCCATTATAAGGATATCCGAAGGCACCGACGTAGCGCGTACTATTGCCGTGATCCTGCGGTTAACAGGTGAAAGCTCTCTGACAGGGATATTGACCTGATCGGAGGGCATAAGCTTTTCCAGTTCCTCCGCAGCAACAGAAGGCGAAGTAACTTCCCTTACCACAGCTACATTCTCAGCGGCACTCATATCCTCGAAAAGACGGTCTTCCTGAAAAACAACGCCCGCATTAACCCTGTCATATTTATAATCCCCAAGAAGCCTTACTCTGCCCTCACCCGGCTTAAGGATTCCGAGCATTATCGAAATAAGCGCTGTCTTTCCGGACCCTGCATCTCCCGAAAGAAGCCATATATCATCAGAGGACACCTCCCAGGAGATGTTCTTAAGTATATCTTTTCCGTCTGCCTTATAGCTTACATTTTCTACTTCAATCGTCATTATTATTTCCGGGGATTTCCTTCAATCAGTAAAATGAATGCATTATCATGCATTTCCGCATAAACCGCGCAGCATACTTTACTTTTTCTTTTTGAACATGGAAGGAAGTATTATGTACCTAAAGATCCTGATCTTCGGCATATGAAAGATCTTAGCCATTTCAAGAAGCTGCTTTTCTTCCTTTGTCATAGCTTACTCCTTTGTCTTCTTGCTTCATATGCAAGTATGGAGGCGGAGATTGCCGCATTAAGGCTTTCGGTTTTACCGCTCATG
Organism: uncultured Lachnospiraceae bacterium; assembly: GCA_946531495.1. GTDB lineage: Bacteria > Bacillota > Clostridia > Lachnospirales > Lachnospiraceae > AC2028. The sequence continues at coordinate 8,253 of CAMNAQ010000080.1, forward strand.
GGAATGAAAATTCCGAAGGATGCGGCCGAGGTTATCTCTGCAGACAGTCCGTTTCCTTCATTTCCTATAAGAAGCGCACATGGCATATTCAGCCTGCATTTATCATATTCCGAGGACTCATCCAGTCTTGCCGCATAGCAGCATATACCCTTATCCTCAAGCCTTCTGACTTCGCCGGGAAGATCCCTGCTTATAATAAAAGGCATTCTGAAAACCGCCCCCATGGCGGAACGTACAACCTTTGGACTTAAGGGGTCCGCACACCCTTCAGAAAGAATAATCCCTGTTACGCCCGCTGCCTCGGCAGTTCTGAAGATTGTCCCAACATTACCCGGATCCTGAATATCTTCAAGAACAAGTATCAGCGGAACAGCTTCGCCGGTATCCGCATTCAGGCCGCAGCCATTTTCAAGGTCCTCAGCCTGATAAGAAGGTGCCTTCAAAACAGCGAGCATTCCCTGTGGAGTCTTCATCGTGGAAATCTTATCAAAGAGACGATCCGGAATGCATATTACAGCATCATCAAGAAGTTTCCCACTCAGATCGGTAAAGGAATCAAACAGCTTTCCCTTATCACGTTCCAAAGTTCTCAGACAGCTTTCGGATATATATAACTGTCTGATAAGCTCTGCAGGCGCTTCGGCGACAAGCTTTGTACCTTCAGCCACAAACACACCATCATCTTTTCTTGCCGAAGCCTTGGAGGAATAAAGTGATATCTTCTTAAGTTTTTCGTTGGATGAAGATGTTATGGAGATCATATCAAAGCTTAGCGGACTTCTCCCATACTGCCTTTGCAGCATCCATTATTGCGCCCCTGAAGCCTTTTTCTTCCAGTACTCTGACACCCTCGATCGTGGTTCCTCCCGGTGAGCAGACCATATCCTTGAGATCTGCAGGAAGCCTGCCTGTATCAAGCATAAGCTTTGCACTTCCGAGGACGGTCTGAGCTACGAACATATATGCCTGATTCCTGGGCATACCGGCTTCAACGGCCTCATCTGCAAGTGCTTCTATGAACATAAATACAAACGCAGGTGAAGAACCGCTTGCAGCGACAACCGCATCCATAAGCCTTTCCGGAACCACGGAAGCCTTGCCGAAGGAATTGAATATTTTAAGTGCAAGCTCTATCTCTTCCTGTGATACATTTGCATTAGGGCTTAGAGCTGTGCATCCCTCTCCGACAAGTGCGGGAGTGTTGGGCATGCAGCGGACGATCTTAGCCTTGCTCGATCCGAATGCATCCTCAATGAACTTAAGCGTCTTGCCTGCCATGATGCTTATGATCAGCGTTTTTTCACTGGTGGACTTTTCTATCTCACTGATCACTTCTCTTGCAAACTGCGGCTTAACGGCAAGCACCAGTACATCAGAATTTTTAACGACATCGATATTGTTTTTTCCTATGGCGATATGGAATTTATCCCTTGCCTTAGCAGCCATGTCGAGAGACTTATCAAATCCGATGATATCCTCAGGCTTAAAAAGTCCGCTTCCGATTATGCCTCCGATTATGGCACCGCCCATATTTCCGAGTCCGATAAAACCTATCTTCATATTCCCATTTCCTCCGCAAAACCTGTTATTAGTTATTCAGGAAGATATCCGTCATCTCCGAAATCATATGAAACACCGTCTATCTCACGCATTCCGGTAACATAGGTCCCGTCCGCAAGACGATATCTGACACCTCTGTCATCAACCTTCCATCCCTCAATGGAAACACCGTCTCTTACAGATGCGGGATTAAGATTATGCCATACATCATTATCCTGGAAATGCCACCACTCACTGTACAGATCGTGGAACCCGGCCCCTTCCATGTATGTGGCAAGAAGATCTGCGGTGGCGTTATTCTTACCTATCTCCGAATGGAATGTAAGGTCATGGATCCTTGTCTGCATGAGGAGTTCCTCACCTGTATCGGAGTATTCGAGAGTAAGATCCAAAGCTATTCCCTGATTATGTCTCGATCCGTTCTGGGCAAGGAAATCATTCAAAGGATATCTTCCGTCAAGCATTTCCATTCTGTACGTGACAGCTGTAGGATCGATAAGGAACGCATATGCGGGATCAAGCACATAATTAAGTGCCAGTCCGGTTTCAGGCTCAATGACAG
>CAMNAQ010000081.1 GCA_946531495.1 uncultured Lachnospiraceae bacterium
TTATTCGATGAACTTTGAAGATGAAGGTGTCATCGAATCTTCTCTTGATGATCTTAATCCGCTTAAGGATGGTAACTGGACCGCATATCCCAAGGGAGTAATATGGGCCTTTAAGGAAAAGGGATTTGATATTGACAGGGGCTTTGATCTTGTCCTCTATGGCAATATCCCCAACGGTTCGGGACTCAGCTCATCCGCATCCTTAGAGGTTCTTACCGGATATATTCTCAGATCATTATTCAGGTTTGAGGGCGTTACCAATATCGATCTGGCACTGATCGGACAGTATTCGGAAAACCATTACAATGGCGTAAACTGCGGTATCATGGATCAGTTTGCAATAGCAATGGGCAAGAAGGATCATGCCATATTCCTTGATACCTCGTCACTTCAGTATACATATGCGCCGATCAATCTTATGGGCATGAAGCTTGTGATCGCATGCTCCAATAAAAAGAGAGGACTCGGAGATTCAAAATATAATGAAAGACGTGCCGAGTGTGAAAAGGCATTATCCGAGATACAGACTCTTGTTGATGTAAAGAGCCTCGGTGAATTGGATGAGCCCACCTTTGGAAAGGTGGAATCTCTTATCAGAGACGACGCAAGGACAAGGAGAGCCCGCCATGCCGTATATGAAAACAGGAGAACCATCTCCGCGGCGAAGGCTCTTAAATCCGGAAACATCACTTTGTTCGGACAGCTCATGAATGCTTCACATGAATCTCTTCGTGATGATTATGAGGTAACGGGCAAGGAGCTTGATACTCTTGTTGATGCGGCAAGGAAGATCCCGGGAGTGATCGGATCCAGAATGACCGGAGCGGGATTCGGCGGATGTACAGTGAGCATAGTCAAGGATGCAAATGTCGATGAGTTCATTGAAAAGGTCGGCAAAGAATATCTGGAAAAAATAGGTTATCCGGCTGACTTTTATGTCGTTGAGATCGGAGACGGTCCCAGAGAGATCGTATAAAAACGGAAAAAATAAAAGGGGCTTCGCAGGGCTGATAAGAACAGCTGAGCGAAGTCCCTTTGCTTTGTGTGCCAGGTCAAAATTTTTATGCGTCAGGGTCAAGGCTTTTTATATGCCGGAGGGCAGATGCTTAAGTGTCATCCGTTTTCGGACTGATCGATCGCCCTGAGGATGGAAGCTTTGCTTGCGGAATTAAGAGACTCTGCGGCTTTTTTGAGTTCTTCGATCTTTTCGGGCGTGCCCTTATCCCTGTAATAAGCCGCAAGCTTGCGATATACAGCCGATATGTCAGCCCTCAGCCTCACCTGTTCTTCAAGGATCGGAACCGCTTCCTCAATGTATCCGTTATCCCACAGCTTGTCTGCCCATTTTTGAAGGGTCTGTACCAGCGTGGTATATCTTTCATCGTATTGTATCAGTGTGGGAAGATTTGCTACACCGTAACGAAACTTAAGATCCGTATTGGTCTGGCCTGTGAGGTTGACTATTTTCTGGGTGGAAAGCTCTTCTACGATGGAGCGGTAGTCGGATATATCTTCATCATCAGCCATGGTTTCCTTCGGAAATGAGCTCATGTCCGGAACAACATATATCAGATCATCCATGGGCTTGCGCCTGACCGCATTGGCGGCACGTTCCTTTTCCCAGAAGGAATCATCGGCGCTATCACCGATCCGCCGGTTTTTTCTGATCGCATGTCTGATGACAAGAGTCAGTATTATGAAACTTGCAAAGATAGGGTATTTCATAATATAATACTTCCCGATATCGTAGAAATATAAGGGTATTTACAAATGATGAATTTTCACAGTCGTAAAACAAAAAAGACCATGGCCGCGGTGATAGTCATAGTACTTGCTATCGCGATGATAGTACCGATTATAGCATCTGCTTTCGGCTGATTCAATCAACCGGGATTTGGCAGGTTAACGGCGGACGTTTATCATTAAGGCTTGGAGGTCCTGCAGAATGAATAATGATAATGGCGCAGCTGTAAACTGCGCCTCTTTTGCTATCATGGTGAAAGGTTTTGCCGGATCGCTCGGGGCGGCGAAGGCATGTCTTGAGTGTGAGAGCATGCCACAGGGGATCCGGGAGGATCTGTGGAAAAGATTAAGAGGCTGGGCTGTAGGCAAGCTCGAAGAGTACGGATCATCCGAGACACATCCGGGAATCTACAGTATGCTGTGGGATATCGGGAGCAGAGGATATGGCTTCAGAGTCAGTGTGAGGAGCATTCCGCTGGAGCAGGAAGCCGTAGAGATCTGCGAGATATTCGGATCAAATATTTATGAAATGGAATCTGCGGATATGGAACTGGGACTTTATGAATATCCGTATCCGGATGAAATGATACTGATCGGTCACGCCGCGAAGGGAAGGGATAAGCTGCTTGTAAACGGAGAAGATATCTCCTTTCTCAACAAACCGGCTATATAAAGAATCACCAACAGGAGGAACGATATGGAATTCAGAGAAGAACTGCTTCGCATTATTGAAAAGAACAGCCGTATGAACACCAAAGAGCTGGCGGTAATACTTGGTGTATCCGAGGATGTAGTCGCGAAGGAACTTAAGGATCTTGAGAATGAGGGCACCATATGCGGATACCACACTATGGTGAATTGGGAAAATGTTTCAACAGAGACCGTGACAGCGCTCATTGAGGTTAAGGTAACTCCACAGAGGGGTCAGGGATTCGATAATATCGCGGAAAGGATCTACAATTATCCTGAGGTTGAAAGCGTATATCTGATGGCAGGAGGTTACGACCTAATGGTAATACTTGAAGGCAAGACCATCAGGGAGATATCGGGCTTTGTTTCCGAGAAGCTGTCAGCGCTTGAGACCGTAACAGGCACCGCGACACATTTTATCCTCAAGAAGTATAAAGATCACGGTACTGTTCTTGGCAAAAAGAAAGAAGATACGAGGGAGATTGTAACGCCATGAGAGATCCTCTAGCTAAAAAAGTAGTAGACATCAAGCCTTCCGGGATAAGGAAGTTTTTTGACATAGTCAGTGAGATGAAGGATGCCATATCCCTCGGTGTAGGTGAACCCGATTTCGATACACCGTGGCATATAAGGGATGAGGGAATATATGCTCTTGAAAAGGGCAGGACATTCTATACGTCAAATGCCGGATTAAAAGAGCTCAGGACCGAAATCGCAAATTATATGAAGCGCTCCCAGGATCTTGAGTATGATCCTCTTAGCCAGATCCTTGTAACGGTCGGCGGATCGGAAGGAATCGACATGGCACTCAGAGCCATGTGCGATCCGGGAGATGAGGTGCTGATACCCCAACCCAGCTATGTATCATACGAGCCGTGTGCGATCCTGACAGGTGCTGTCCCGGTGATAATAGATCTTAAGCCCGAAAATGAATTCAGGCTTACCGCGCAGGAGATTGAGGATGCCGTTACCGAAAAAACAAAGGTCATCGTGCTTCCATTCCCCAACAACCCTACCGGTGCGATCATGGAAAAGAGTGATCTTGAGGCTGTTGCCGAGGTGATCGAAAAGCATGATCTTTATGTGATCTCCGATGAGATTTACGGAGAGCTTACCTATAAGGGAAAGCATGTGTCGATCGCAACCATGCCCGGCATGAAGGAAAGGACCATACTTATCAACGGATTTTCCAAGGCATATGCCATGACAGGATGGAGACTCGGATATGCATGCGGACCCACCAATATCATCGCTCAGATGACCAAGATCCACCAGTTTGCGATAATGTGTGCTCCCACCACCAGCCAGTATGCAGCCGTCGAGGCAATTAAAAACGGGGATTCCGATATCGCAAGAATGCGTGAAAGCTACAACATGCGAAGAAGATTTCTACTCAATGCGTTCAGGGAGATGGGAATTGAGTGCTTCGAGCCCTACGGTGCTTTTTATGTATTCCCGTGTATCAAAGAATTCGGAATGACAAGCGATGAGTTTGCCACCAGATTCCTTAAGGAAGAGAAGGTTGCGGCAGTTCCCGGAACGGCATTCGGAAACAGCGGTGAAGGCTATCTCAGGATATCCTATGCATATTCGCTTGAAAGACTGGAAGAGGCAATGAAGAGATTTGCTCATTTTGTTGAAACTCTCCGCAGTGAAAAGAAAGAAAACTAAAGGTGTCAAGGAATTCCAAAAGCGCAACGATGAACATCGTGCGCGATCACAATATAAAAGCGCAGAAAAAATTCGGACAGAATTTTCTTACGGATGACAATGTTCTCGACCAGATAGTCGAGGCAGCAGGCGTCTGCGTAGACGATCATGTAATAGAGATCGGCCCGGGGCTCGGAACCCTCACGGCAAGACTTGCCGAAAAAGCAGGACATGTTACGGCCATCGAGATAGACAGGCAGATGATACCGGTGCTTGATGAGGTGCTTGCAGACTACGACAATACCCGCGTAATATGTGCGGATGTTCTGAAGACCGATATGAACGAGGTCGCATCCGCCTATCCCGGAGAAAATGTCAAGGTTGTCGCTAATCTTCCCTACTACATCACGACACCGATCGTTACGGGGCTTCTTGAGAGCAAAGTAAGATATAAGAGCATAACCGTCATGGTGCAGACCGAGGTTGCGGAGCGTATGCAGACCGGTCCCGGGTCGAAGGATTACGGTGCACTCTCCCTTGCTGTACAGTATTATTCAAAACCCCGGATCATAACGGATGTTCCTCCGGAGTCGTTTTATCCCATGCCCGGTGTGGGCAGCAGCGTCATCAGACTCGAGCTGTATGAAGAACCGCCCGTTAAGGTAAACGATCCGGACAGGATGTTCGGGATCATAAAAGCATCCTTCATGCAAAGAAGAAAAACTTTGGCAAACTCACTTCAGAATAACCCGGATACACATATACCCAGGGAAAAGACTGAAGAAGCCCTGAGCTGGCTTGGGCTTGATCCGATGATACGAGGAGAAGCGCTTACTCTGGAACAGTTTGCGGCTCTTTCGGATCTTCTGTGATCGTGAAATATCCGGACGGATGAAAAAAACGACTGTCACTCCCATATTTGGGGGTGGCAGTTTTTTTATCCACAAGACACCTGACAAGATTTGGTAATTATCCACATTTTAAACACAAAATGTTGATTGTTATATAGACATAACAACACTAGTTATGGTACAATTTCGAAGATTAGATTAATAGATATTGTGGTCATTTTCTGTTTTATCAGGGGTGGAACTGTGGATAGATACGAATATAAGGTCAAACTGCAGGAGATCAACAAATTAATTGAAGAAAAGGAATATTTCGATGCCGCTGCTATAGCAGATACCATAGACTGGGAAAAGAAACCGGTAGAAACTCTGGTACGTATCGGCGACCTTTACAGAAAGGTCATGAGATATGACGATGCCATAGAACTGCTCAGACTTGCGTATCGGAAGAGTCCCGAGAACAAGAATATCTGTTATTATCTCTGCAAACTCTACATAAAAAAGGAATATATCGTTCAGGCAGTATATGCCTATAACGAATTCGAAAGAATAGCCCGGGCCAATGACCCGAGAGTCTACAAGCTCAAGTACATGCGCGATCAGATGCTGCATGTTGAGATGTCACAGAAGATCGAAACCCTTGAGACCCTCAAAAATATAGAATATACGGAGAAATGGGCATATACTCTGGCATATCAGTATTATCTCGATGGCAGGGAGAGCGACTGCATACGCGAATGTGATGAACTCATAGCCGCATTCGGTGACGGAAAATATGTATATGCCGCAATGCTCCTTAAGAAAAAATATACCGAGCTTACTCCCGAGCAGCAGAGGATCTTCGATAACTGGAAGGAAGAAAAGGAAGAAAGTAAAGCTGCATCCTCGGAAGAAATCAAAAATGAGCAAATGCAGGAAACCGCTGCTTATGAAAGCACGGATGGAGACACAAGAAAGATACAGGTACCTGAAGAAGGTGCTACAAGAGTCATAACAGCCGAAGAGCTTGGCCAGATCGCAAAAGCTACCGCTCCCGAGGAAACGGTCGTCTATGATCCGGCACAGGTCATGAGAGCGCTTGAAAAGAAGAATCTGTCAGATGAGACCAGGATATTCAGGGGAATCGATGTTCCTCCGGAGCCTGAGATAAAGGTCAAGACTGTGGATGTCGGACAGTTCAATACCATTGACCTTCAGAAGGCTCTTTCTGCCTCTGTTCGCGAGGTTGTAGGTGAATCCGCAGCTTCCTCCGAGGTGACCAAGGTCATTATGGCTCCAATGCTTGACCCGGATACGGGAAGTCTTGACGATCCCGAATTTGCCGAGCCGAGCGAAAAAGAATATGAATATAACACGGATGAGATAAATGCTGACGAAGCACCGGATTCATTTGACGAAACATCGGAGATGAGTGCGGAGGATATCGCATCGGATGAGGATACATCTGTTGAAACCGCTCCGGATGCCACCACCTTCATTAGCTTTAATACCGGTGAATATCCCGTATTTGATGCAAATCCCGAAAAGCCGGAGAGCAGCCAGGAGGAGAAGGACCGTCTCATAACCGATGACGGAAGCCTTAAGTCCTATTATCCCAAGGATATGTCCAGATATGATAAGCTTTCCGAGACCCAGATGATAAGGGTTCAGGAAGCAATTCAGGCTCAGCCCCCCGAGTCCATCGCATCCGATCTGTCACAGGGTGAGGATGGACAGATAAGCCTTGTTCTTCCGGACGATACAAATATCACGAGACAGATCACCGGGCAGATGGATATTGCCCAGGTTCTTGAAGCGTGGGAGAAGAAGCAGGCAGATTTTGAAGATAAGCTTCAGCAGGATTTTCATGAGCAGGTAAAGGTTCAGACAGGAGAGCTGTTTGATCATTTTGAGACCGAGATTCTCAATTCTCTTCTCGAAGTACTTGAAAGAGAATCGGATGAAGAGGAAGCTGCAAGCAGGGCAGTATATGAAGGAAGCGTTGATGGACTTGATGATCTTCCGAGCGAGGCAAAGCTTGAGACAGGACTTATTCCCGTTACCACGATTGCAGAGCTGACCGCAAAAGATGCCGATGAAGAGGCTGCAAAGCAGCGTGTCAGGGATAATCAGGAGAGGATCCGCCTTGTAGGTGAGGATGAGAATGTAAGAGAGCTCACAAAGGAAGAAAAGGATCTCTTCGGCCCTTATATTCAGAGCAGATCCGCAAGACGTCAGCTTGCCGTATTGCTTGATTCGCTCAGTATGGCTTCATATACCGGAAATGCCATTCTTGCCGGCGATGACGGTATCGATGTGGAGAATCTTGCGATCAGGATTCTCAAGGAAGTAAGGAACAGCGATCATAACCTTTCCGGAAAGGTCGCAAGAATAAAGGGAGAGAACTTAAACGGCAAGAACATGGAAGCTACAATGAAGCTTCTTGCCGGCGGAGGCCTCATTATCAGTGATGTTGCGTCTATTACCGAAGAGACCGCATCGAATCTTGGGGCTGCCCTGATGAAAGAAGACCAGGGAATGATAGTAATAATCGCAGACAGAAAGAGGAATGTTGAGAAGTTCATGGACAATTTCCCCACTCTCTGCGAGATGTTCACTGCGTACATGGAAGTAAAGGCTCTCAGTGAAAAGAAGCTGGTAGCTTTTGCCAAAAAATATGCCAGAGAAAGAGAATATGTTATCAACGAAATGGGTGAACTGGCGCTTCATACCCAGATTTCACTGAGGCAGTCCAACGATCATGCGGTCACTGTTATGGAGGTCAAGAAGATCGTTGATGACGCGATCAAAAATGTCGAGAAAAAAACTCCGACGCATTTCTTTGATATCCTTCTCGGAAAGCGGTATGATATAGAGGATATGATAATCCTCGGTGAACGGGATTTCGCATAACAGGTCCAGGGAGGGTACCCGATATGGCATCCGAAACAAAAAAATCAAAAACAGCTGCGGGAACTTCAGGTAAAGCTTCGGCAAAGAGCACTTCAAGAGCTAAGAAGGCTCCCGCAAATCTTAATAAAACTCCTGCTGCCCCTGTGGGCGCAGAAGTTTTTATTTCTGAAGATGATATGTATCTCTTTGGACAGGGAACCCATTATGATATCTACAAAAAGCTGGGTGCCCATCCTTCAGTCGTAAACGGAAAGTCCGGATATTATTTTGCGGTATGGGCGCCAAATGCACTTTCCGTCCATGTCATCGGTTCATGGAACGGATGGAATGAAGCGGAAGGCGAGATGAAAAAGCTGGGCCCCGTCGGTATATGGGGACTTTTTATGGAGGGAGTTACTCCCGGACAGATGTACAAGTTCCTTATCTATGCCAAGGATGGAAGCAAGCTTTACAAGGCCGATCCGTATGCTAATCAGGCTGAGTTCAGGCCCGGAACAGCATCGGTCACCGCTGATCTTTCTTCCTTTAATTGGGAAGATGATAAGTGGGAGAGTGCAAGGGATAAGAAGGACTGGTATAAAGAGCCGATGGCTGTTTATGAATGCCATATCGGTTCATTCATGAAGCATCCCAACGGAACCGAGGACGGATTCTACAATTATCGTGAGTTCACCGCAAGGATCGTGGAATATCTGAAGGAAATGAAGTATACCCATATAGAACTCATGGGTATTGCCGAGCATCCCTTTGACGGTTCATGGGGATATCAGGTAACAGGTTATTATGCTCCCACATCAAGATACGGAACACCTCAGGATTTCATGTATCTTGTAAACGAGCTCCACAAAGCAGGGATAGGTGTTATCCTTGACTGGGTACCCGCACACTTTGCCACAGATGCACACGGACTGGGAAAATTCGACGGGGAGTGTATCTATGAGGATCCGGATCCGAGACGCGGAGAGCATCCGGACTGGGGAACAAAGATTTTTAATCTGGCTAAGCCCGAGGTTAAGAATTTCCTTATAGCCAATGTGCTTTACTGGCTGAGAGAGTATCATGTTGACGGAATCCGTGTGGATGCGGTGGCATCAATGCTGTATCTTGATTACGGCAAGAAGGACGGACAGTGGCTCCCCAATAAATACGGTGATAACAAGAACCTTGATGCCATTGTTTTCTTCCAGCATATGAATTCCGTTGTCAGAGGAACATATCCCGGATTCATCACCATCGCCGAGGAGTCCACTGCATGGCCGAATGTTACCGGTCCCATCGGAACAGAAAGCCTTGGATTTACATTCAAGTGGAACATGGGCTGGATGCATGATTTCTGTGAATATATGAAGCTCGATCCCGTTATGAAGAAGGGTGCTCATCATATGATGACCTTTGCCATGACATATAATGAGAGTGAGCATTACATCCTTCCTCTTTCACATGATGAGGTTGTTCATCTCAAGTGTTCGATGGTTGAGAAGATGCCCGGTTATAAGGTGGACAAGTATGCCAATCTCCGTGCGGGCTATACATATATGTTCGGACATTCCGGCAAAAAGCTCCTTTTCATGGGTCAGGATTTTGGCCAGGAAAGAGAGTGGAGCGAAGCAAGAGAACTTGACTGGTTCCTTCTTGGCGAGAAGAATAACGCTGGAATGAAGGAATACATGAGACAGCTTCTTGAAATGTACAGAAAGTACCCCTGCCTGTACAGGATAGATGACAGCTGGAAGGGCTTCGAATGGATGAATGCCGATGATGCCGACAGAAGCATATTTTCTTTTGTAAGAAGGGACGAGACCGGCAAAAAGAATCTTCTCTTCATCCTGAACATGACACCGATGAAGTGGGAAAAGTATGTTGTGCCTGTTCCAAAGTCCGGAGAATACAAGCTTGTGCTTAATTCTGACGAAGAGAGATTCGGCGGATGGGGTAATGCAGCGCCGGAGAAGCTTAAATCCGAAAAGCAGCACTGTGTTTTCCAGGAAAATATCATAACTCTTGATATGAATCCCTTGAGTGCCCTGGTATATACTTTCTAAAGCGGATACGGGGTTAAGAAAAAGGGAAAATGATCCGAAATTATAGGTGAGTGCATGGATGCGCTCACCTTTTCTTTTTGGGACGGACCCCGGATTTATAGGCATAAACAAACGATAAATACGGGAGAATCACTTTGAAGATCACATTCGAAGGTCAGGAAAACATTACCCCTTTTAATTTCATAGGCAGAGGCCCTTCCGCGGGAAAACAGATACCTGATGAATCAGGTTTTTCCGTGGATTCTCCTGCTGCCGGTGTGGATATCGGAAACCCTGCGCAGGCAGGTTTTTCGGATTCACAAAAACATACTCTTCTTGCAGGAGCGGGAAGGGATGCAATGATCCAGGAAAGCGGAGTGCTGACGGATTACCGTGTTGTCATGGCACATACACTTTCAGGTGAGGATCTTAAGAAGGCGTACGAAGACGGCTTCGACCTTAAGAATATGTCTGCGGAAGAAACCGTTACCATCCTCGACAAGGTCAAGGCTGAG
>CAMNAQ010000082.1 GCA_946531495.1 uncultured Lachnospiraceae bacterium
GTTTTGTCAAGGAAATAATCCCTGACCTGTTTTGCATTGGAATAATAAACTCCAAGCCCGGCCTGCTGATATGAAATAGCACTTGCCGTCTTGGAGATCGTTATATATCTTCTGTCGTCTAATTCTACCTGCTGTCTGGTATATCCTTCAGTATCAGCATTGGTTATGTTGTGCGCAACGGTGTTTAACGCATTGGTGCTGGCCTGAAGTCCCGTGACACCCAGGGAAAGGTCACTCCACAGGGACATATTGATCTCTCCTATTGTTTTGCGTCAAAGCCTGATCTGGTAACTCCCAGCGTCCCTCCGGTATAGCTGTTTCTCGAATAATTAGCCGTTTCAGGTGCGGCCTTCAGCGAATTGAGAAGTGTGAGTTCAAAATCCACCATTTCGAGAGAGCTCTTAAGAAGCTCGCTGTTCTGATCGTTAACTCTTGCCAGTTCATGCACGACTGCAGAAAGCCTGTCATATACTTCGGACAGCTTCTTCTGCTCCGTCGGTGTCTTATCCAGCAAGCCGATGAGCGTCTTTAACTTTAAGTCATTAACATCCCTGTTGATAACATTCGCTATGTCGGCAGTTACCTTGGACCTCCTGTTATCGAGGTTCTGCAGCCTGTCGGCATGCGACTGTTCATCTTCCGTGATCTTTGATAATGCATCAAGGTCACCCGATACGATGACCGGGGTCTTTGAGCGTGCCAGTCCCAGAATGATCTCATATTCATCACATTCATCCGAAAGTACTGTAATAAGATTTTCTACGAGACTAGCCACGCTTTACCCCAATTCCTGATATTTCTTAAGAAGCTTGTCAGCAAAACTCTCAGCGCTGACACTGTAGGTACCGTCCTGAACTCTTGAGCGGACCGAATCCACAAGCTCGGCTCTTACGTCAGGTGAAGCCTTAAGAGCATCCTTTGCAGTCTTCATATCCTTGCCGATGCTGCTGATGGATACCTTATCGGTTCCGACGTTTCCTGCCTTTGCCTTGGGGGTATTCGAGACCCTCGAAGTCTGATACAGGCTCTGGATCTGTGAATAACTCTCTATACGCATTGGGTTTACGCCTCCTTTTTACATATTGTAAGGCACCTTTACGCCTTACATCTACTTTATCGGAGTGCAGTTATAAAAACTTTACACTTTTTTATAAATATTTAACCGGAGCTTATGCCTTTCCCAAAATTCAGCCTTTCCGGTGCCCGGACAGATGAAAAAAGAGCAAAGATAAAGGCCGAAGACAATGTCCCCGGCCCGTCGTTTTATGTCTTTATGATCAAAGCTCGCAGTTACCTACGGTTCTGGGGAAGGGAAGCACGTCTCTGATATTGCCCATTCCGGTAAGATACATGACGCATCTTTCGAAGCCGAGGCCGAATCCTGAGTGACGTGCGGAGCCGTAACGGCGAAGATCAAGGTAAAATTCGTAATCTTCCTTATTAAGCCCAAGCTCATCCATTCGTGCTTCAAGCTTTGCAAGATCAGCCTCTCTCTCGCTGCCTCCGATGATCTCACCGATACCGGGTACAAGGCAATCCATCGCGGCAACGGTCTTGCCATCGGGGTTCTGCTTCATATAGAAGGCCTTGATCTCCTTCGGATAATCGGTAACAAATACAGGGCGCTTGAAGATTTCCTCGGTAAGATATCTTTCATGCTCAGTCTGAAGATCGCATCCCCAGCTTACCTTGTAATCGAATTTGTCATTATGCTCTTCAAGAAGCTTGATTGCCTCGGTATAGGTAACTCTTCCGAACTCCGAGTTTGCGACATGCTCAAGTCTTTCGAGAAGTCCCTTGTCGATGAACTGGTTGAAAAATGCCATTTCTTCGGGAGCGTGCTCAAGAGTATATCTGATGACATACTTAAGCATATCCTCTGCGATCTCCATGTTATCGGAAAGCTCGGCAAATGCGATCTCGGGCTCGATCATCCAGAACTCGGCAGCGTGACGTGTTGTATTGGAATTCTCAGCACGGAATGTGGGGCCGAATGTATAAACCTTCTTGAAGGCAAAAGCATATGTCTCTACATCGAGCTGTCCGGAAACCGTAAGATTCGTAGCCTTTCCGAAAAAGTCCTTGGAATAATCTACCTTTCCGTCCTCGGTTTTGGGAAGGTTGTTAAGGTCAAGAGTTGTGACCTGGAACATCTCGCCGGCGCCTTCGCAGTCACTGCCTGTGATTATGGGGCTGTGAACATATACAAAGCCTCTCTCCTGGAAGAAGCTGTGAATGGCGAACGCAATAACGCTTCTTACCCTGAAAACTGCCTGAAATGTATTGGTACGGGCTCTCAAATGCGTCATGGTGCGGAGATACTCAAGAGTATGGCGCTTTTTCTGAAGGGGATAATCCGAAGGAGATACTCCTTCAACAGTAACCTCTTTAGCCTGCATTTCAAAAGGCTGCTTAGCATCGGGGGTAGCTACGATCTCGCCCCTTGCCACAACTGCGGTTCCGACTCCGAGATGAGCTATCTCATCAAAATTGGACAGCCCGTCACCGTATACTATCTGGAGTGTTCTGAAATCGGTTCCGTCACTGAGCGTAAGAAATCCGAAGCTCTTGGAGTCCCTGTTGGAACGAAGCCATCCTCCGACTGTGATCTCTTTTCCGGCATATGAAGCCGAATCCTTATACAAATCTCTGATCTCTGTAAGTTTCATATCTGTCACCTCTCAAATCTGATCGTAAAGCATTCCCCCGGGGGGAGAGTCAAGACAAATTACTGAACATATTTTTCAATGAGGAAATCCATGATCTTTTCCTCGAGGAAGTAGACTCTGTACTGCTCCTCAGTAAGCTCCGCAAAAAGCTGGTCTTCGGGAATTCCGCTCTCTGTCTTGTAATCCTCAAGGAGCTGTTTGAACTCCTCTTCGGTAGGAATAAGGTTATTTTCCACCGCAATGCAATAGATCGCCGCATCGCTGAGAAGCTGAGGATAACTGTACATCGCGATATAGTCGTCAAGTGTCATTCCGTAATAGCTGACAAGAGTCTCGGGATCCATACCGTAATATGATGCCATATTGGTAACCGACTTAAGGGTAAGATCATCGTACGCACTCTTAAGTTCCTGAGGAATAGCCTGTGACTCGGTAACAACATCGGGAAGGGCGGTAAGAAGCTGATTTTCCAGGTCCTCTCTCGCATAATCCGCTGCCTGCTTGATGAGCTCGGTCCTGCACATATCTCTGAGATCTTCTTCGGTTTCTATCTTGTCCTGTCCGGGCTCGAGATTATCATTGGCAGTGGCAAGTATGGAATCTATGGTGATGATGCCCTGCACGGTACAGGTGAAAACAACGGCCTGTCCTGCAAGTTCGGCACTCTGGTAGTTCTCGGGGAATGTGAGGTCAAGATCGATCTCTTCTCCGGGCATTACTCCGATAAGTCCGTCTTCAAAGCCCGGTATAAATGTTCCGGAACCGATATCGAGGATATATCCGGTAGCAGTTCCTCCGTCAAATGCTACTCCGTCCTTCTTTCCGCAAAAATCAAGGCTTATGATATCGCCGTCTCTTACCTCTCTGTCAGTAGCATAGTAGGAAGGATCCACAGCTTCCGCATAGTCTGAAAGGAAGCTGGTGTATGCATAATCAACGACTTCATCGGTGATCTCGGTTTCGTTGTATGACACATCCATATTAAGGTAATCGCCCAGCGTCACATAACTGGTCATGTCATAATCAAAAATGGTCACCGCATCGCCTGTTGCAGCAGGATCTGTCGCGCCGCTGCCCGCACCAAGCTGTGAAACCAGATTGGGATCGGTGTGTACATTCTCATCTCCTCCGCATGCAGTGAGCATCATGGCACACGCAAGTACCGGAACGATTGATCTGATAATATTTCTTTTCATATAATATCTCTTTCAAAAAAATAAAAATATGCGTATCAAATGCCATTCTACCACCAGCCGAGAATGTATACAAACAAAATATTGATAACATGCCCTTTGTTTGCTACAATGCAATTTTGAAAGAGGTGACAACATGAGTACAGGTGCAATAGTTGCAATAGTTATTTTGGCAGTGATGATCGTCCTTCTGGTCGTTCTTTATTTTGTCGGAAAGAAAATGCAGAAGAGACAGGATGAGAATAATGCCATGCTGCAGGCTAACAAGCAGTATGTTTCGATGCTCATCATCGATAAAAAGAGGATGAAGATCAAGGAATCCGGCCTCCCGCAGGCAGTCATCGACCAGACGCCCAAGGCGCTCAGAGGTTCAAAAATGCCGATAGTCAAGGCTAAGATCGGCCCCCAGATAATGTCTCTTATCTGTGATGAGAAGATTTTTGAAGATGTTCCCGTCAAAAAGGAAGTAAAAGCTGCGGTAAGCGGTATCTACATCCTTGAAGTAAAGGGACTCCACGGCAAAAAAGAGGTTGAGAAGGCTCCGAAGAAGGGACTCCGCAAGTGGGTTGACAAGCTTCAGGAAAAAGCCGGTGCCAAGCCGATAAAATGATACGATGAAAATTTTCAGGGCGGGAAGATCACTTCCCGCCCTGTTTTTTCGTATTTTTATCTATGTTTACTTATTTACGTATTCTTATTCACTTATGCTTATTTATCGTCTTTTTCCGTACAGCGCATTCATGCTTTCCTCTTCACGGTCCATGCGTATCTGCCGTATGATCGATCTGCGCTGATTATCTATATGCTCACCGACCGCCTCGGCAGCCGCCTCTTCATTTCTCTTTTCTATAGCACCTACTATCTTGCGGTGTTCCTTAACAAGATTTCCGTGTCCGGAAGAATCCTTGATATATTCATATCTGTATCTGTACATCGGAAGAGAAAGAGAATCCTCAAGTATCACGAGCCTGTCATTTCCTGCCGCTCTGATGATAACGTTATGGAACTCGACATCGGCCTGGGCTATTATCCTGCTGTCGTTGGTATCAACTGCCTTTTCAAATGCATCCCTGGCTTTTTTCAGATCTTCTATTCCTTCCGGAGTTATCCTCTCACAGGCAAGCTGAACACACAGAATATCCAACGCGCGTCTGACCTCAAGGACATCGGACATATTTTTTTCCGTGATCTGTGAGACCATTGCTCCCTTTCTGGGGATCATGGTAACAAGCCCTTCAAGTTCAAGCATCCTTATGGCTTCCCTTATAGGGGTTCGGCTTACTCCAAGCTTGTCGCCGAGATGTACCTCCATAAGTCTTTCACCGGCAGGAAGCTCTCCCGTGAGTATAGCCTGGCGGAGCTTATTATATACGGAATCTCTCAGTGGAAGAAAATCATCTTCCTTAACCTTGGGCATATCGGATCCTCACATTCTTAATTCAGTCGCGTGTATACTGTATACAATAAAACGTGGATTGTACTGATTTTAGTACAATCCACGCAAAAGTGTCAAGAAAAGCCCGTGCTTGATTGAAAAATTAAAACCCGGAAAATACCCTTATAAAACTCTGCCGAAAAACGCTATTTATATCATTCACCGTAATCCGGGGAAATAAGCCTCGTTACGAAGGATTCCGCATCCGAAGAAAGACCTTCGCCCCTGACCCTTGCCACCGCGCTTTCAGCCTTTTCCTCATTCTCAAAAAAGCCGTATACGGTAGGTCCGCTTCCGGTCATAAGCGTTCCCATCGATCCCGATTCATCAAATATCCTTTTGATCTGTCCTATCTCAGGGCACTGAGGTTCGGTCACATATTCAAGCACATTGCCCAGATATTTAAGAAAACCGGTGCCTGAGCACGTCTGCATACAGCTTAACATTTTGTCAACATCCGGATGTGATATGGAATCAAAGATCTCATCAAGCGCCGTATATATATTGCCTGTCGATACTCCCCGGCCGGGCTTTGCAACGGCTATCACGTGGCCCGGAAGCGGCTTAAGAAAGGTCAGCTCCTCTCCGATCCCTTCCGCAAGTACCGTTCCTCCCTCTATACAATAGGGAACATCCGCACCGATTGTCACCCCGATCTCCCTGAGTTCGTCATACGTAAGACCGCATTCATATAACCTGTTCATTCCGCGAAGTGCCGCAGCAGCATCCGAGCTTCCACCCGCCATTCCCGCAGCTATCGGAATGTGCTTTTCGAGTGAAATGGAGACGCCGCCTGATATGCCGCATTTATCCATGATCTTTTTTGCTGCTTTGAAGATAAGATTGTCACCGTCTTCGGGGAGCGGGCTTCCTCCCACATCGATGGTTATTCCCTGCTTGGTTTTTTCAAATGACAAAATGTCAAAAATATCAACAGTCTGCATTATCATCCTTACATCATGATAACCGTTCGGCCGTTTTCCGGTTACGTCAAGGCAAAGATTGATCTTGGCATATGCTTTTTCTGTGATCATGCTGTCTCCTGTTCATCAGCCGTTTTTCCATGGAGCAGCTCCGTGCAGGCTGATATGTATAATCCCAAAAATGTCCTCCCCGCTTACGAGGAGGACATTTATATGTAATCATGGATTTATTACTGTGCGAGATATTGTGAAGGATCCGTTTCGCCGTTCTTTAACTTGTCGAATTTCTCAAGAACTGCGTCATAGGTCTTCTGTGAGATCTCGGGAAGCTCTCCTCCCCAAGTCTTCTCAGCCTGCTCGTAACCCTTCTTAAACGCATCGACCATCATATCGAGCTTGTCGGGATCTCCGCCTGTGAGGGCTGTCGCAAACTGTAAAATACGGTCACTGGTCTTCTCGACTCCCCAATATCCGTCCTCGGCTATGTCAGCCTGAGCCTGTGCCTTGGTCTCCGGATCGACCTCATATTCGCCATCCTTAAGGAATGACCAAATATCGGTAGCCTCTCCATACTTAGTGGCCTGCTGGCCCAGAAGCTTCTCCACGAGACTGCGGAGGCTCTCTGTTCTGGCATCAGCTTCAGCCTTAAGCTTGTCAACAAGAGCGGTATCGGGCTTGTAAATCTTACCTGTTTCAGCAGTCTGCGCCTTATCTGAAGGCTCATAAACCGCTGCAGCCTCTTCATTTTTTCCGGTAGTATTTTCGACTTCCTTAGCCTTTACCTGGGATGTATAAGCCGAATACGCGCCGGCTGCCTGAGAGGATGTAACTCCGTTTACATTCATAAACTCTCTCCTTTCGCCTTTTGAATTCCCGCAGCTTTCGCCGCAGACGATCCAAAAAGCACCGATCATCCATGATTACAATTACTATATCGGAACTATCCTGACAGTAATTTAGTTGCTTACTGAAATTTTATCATACGCATCCGATAATTTCATTAATATCTTCGATTCCGTGGCGGGTCATATAATCCTCGATACCCTTTACGCATTCAACCGTAGCATAGGGATTGACGAAATTCATCATTCCCACGCTTACAGCCGAAGCACCGGCCATCATAAACTCTATCGCATCCTCACCGGTCGCGATTCCGCCCATTCCTATCACGGGGATCTTGACGGCATGGGATGCCTGGTAAACCATCCTTACCGCTATCGGCTTGATCGCAGGGCCGCTCATGCCTCCTGTCTTATTGGCAAGTGCGAACCTTCTCCTCTCGATATCTATCTTCATTCCGGTAATGGTATTTATAAGAGATATGGCATCCGCACCGCCGCTTTCCGCAGCCATTGCCATCTCCGCGATATTGGTCACATTGGGGGTAAGCTTCATGATCACGGGCTTTTTGGTATGCGCCTTGATCTCTCTGGTTATATTTTCCAGACAGGTCCTGTCTGTACCGAATGCGATGGCACCCTCTTTTACATTGGGGCAGGAGACATTGATCTCCAGCATATCCACCCTGTCTTCTCCGGAAAGCCTCTCTGCGACTTCGACATAATCCCCTACGCTTCTCCCGCAAACATTGACTATGACTTTTGTGTCATATTTTGCAAGAAAAGGAAGATCTCTTTCGCAGAAAACCTCTATTCCGGGATTCTGAAGACCAATGGCATTGAGCATCCCGCCGTAAACCTCACACACTCTCGGAGTGGGATTTCCGGGCCAGGGTACGTTTGCTACACCTTTTGTAACTACAGCTCCAAGCTTATTCAGATCAACAAACTCCGAATATTCCATTCCGGATCCGAATGTTCCTGAACCCTCCATTACTGGATTTTTGAATGTAACACCGGCTATGGTGACTTCTGTCTTTATCATATCTCCACCTCCGATGCATCAAATACGGGACCGTCAGTACAGATCCTTGCATTATTAACATGCGAATGATGATCCACTTCCTTCGTCTTTACAACACATCCGAGGCACGCACCTACTCCGCAGGCCATCCTCTCTTCAAGTGAGATGAAGGCAGGCTTATCACCCGCAAACTGTTTTATGGCACGAAGCATAGGCATCGGACCGCATGCGCATATACAGTCGAAAGCTATATTATTCTCACGGACCGCATCAAGAACATTGCCCTTTGTTCCAAGGCTGCCATCCTCTGTTGCAACATATGTATCGGAATAAGCCGTAAACTCATCCAGGAGAAATGCCTTATCATCTCTGTATCCCATGACAGAGACCGCATTTACGCCTGCTGCCTTAAGCTCCTTTGCAAGCTCCAGCATGGGCGGTATTCCGATCCCGCCTCCGAGGAGAAGCACCCTTGCAGGCTCTGTATTCCCGACAGCTGCAAGCTTTGAAATGTCATAGCCGTTTCCGAGCACTCCGAGAAGCCATACATCGTCGCCTTCATCGAGTCTCGAGAACTCATCCGTTCCCTTTCCCGCAACCCTGTATACGAGTCTGATGCTATCTTTATCATCGGATACTCCGCATATACTGATCGGTCTTGGAAGGAGGGCAGATGCATCCTTTGTAAATACTCCAACGAACTGGCCTGCATGTGCATCTGAGGCAAGAGTTGTTTTTATCTTAAGATCATATATCCCCGGTGCAATGCAGCTCTGGGATAAAACTGTTCCTTTTGTTTTTGATTTCATCATACTATCGCTTTCTTTCACTGATCCGGTAAATGCTCATTTTGCCTTATATATCACCTTGCCGGATGCAATGGTCATCATGTTTTTTCCTTTTAATCTCCATCCGATGAACGGAGTGTTATGTGCCTTGGAAGCAAAGTCATCTTCCACTGTCCATTCAGCCTTCGGATCTATCAGGATGATATCCGCCGGACCGTCCTCAGCAATATAACCCGCATCGAGATGATATACCTGTGAAGGACCATAGGACATAAGTCTTATAAGATCCATCATCTTTAAGTATCCCTTTTCAACAAGCTCTGTGATACCCAGTCCGAGCGCGGTCTCAAGTCCTATTATTCCGCTTGGTGCCTTGGTCAGCGGTCTCGACTTTTCTTCATTTGTATGCGGTGCATGATCGGTGGCGATCATATCGATGGTTCCGTCCTGAAGTCCCTTTATGACAGCCTGTCTGTCAGCCTCGGTTCTAAGAGGCGGGTTCATCTTGGCATTGGTTCCGTGATCGATCACAGCATCCTCTGTCAGGGTAAAGTGATGGGGAGTTGCCTCCGCATGTACATCAAGTCCCCTCTTTTTGGCTTCTCTTACAGCCTCAACTCCTCCTGCAGTGGAGATATGCTGGATATCAACGCGTACTCCGGTACCGTTTGCGATCACAAGATCTCTTTCTATCAGACTGACCTCCGCCTCGGCAGGAGATCCGCCTATTCCGTAATATGTCGAAGCCTTACCGCGATTGATCCCGTTTTCCGAGATCATGGAAGAATCCTCTTCGTGAAGGCTTACCGGAATACCGCACTGCGCTGCTTTTAAAAATACCTGGGTTAATATGCCGTGATCTGTTATCGGAAGGCCGTCATCGGTAACGCCTACCGCACCGGCTTTATGAAGGCCCGCAATATCGGAGATCTCCTTACCCTTCATTCCAAGGGTTGCATTGCAGGTCACATAGATATGTATGGGGGTTTCGGAGGCTTTCTTCTGCATATATTCGAGAGT
Source organism: uncultured Lachnospiraceae bacterium (assembly GCA_946531495.1). GTDB lineage: Bacteria > Bacillota > Clostridia > Lachnospirales > Lachnospiraceae > AC2028. The sequence goes on from CAMNAQ010000082.1 coordinate 9,892, forward strand.
CTCCGGATTATCGCATTTTGGGTCGGTATTACCCATCATGACAACGGAGGTATATCCTCCCTTTGCTGCAGCCGCAGCTCCTGTCAGGATATCCTCCTTATCGGTAAAACCGGGATCTCTGAAATGTACATGTACATCCACAAGGCCCGGTGAAATTATAAGTCCCGAAGCATCAATAACCTCATCTCCGGGTTCCTGCATGGCTCCTCCGTCATAC
>CAMNAQ010000083.1 GCA_946531495.1 uncultured Lachnospiraceae bacterium
CCAAGGGGGATAAGGCATCTCTCATCGTTGATAAGGCTAATAGGAGCGCAACCTGCAAGAACCATACCGCTACCCACCTTCTTCAGAAGGCACTTCAGGAGGTTCTCGGAGACGGTGCTCACCAGAAGGGTTCATATCAGGATCCTTACAGAACCAGATTTGACTTCAGCTACGGTCAGGCTATGACAGCTGAGCAGATTGCTGAGGTTGAAAGAAAAGTTAATGAGAAGATCGCTGAAGACCTTGATGTTGTAACAAAGGTCATGGGCATTGAGGAGGCTAAGGCTACAGGAGCAATGGCGCTCTTCGGAGAAAAGTATGGCGATGAAGTCCGTGTTGTAAATGTAGGTGACTGGTCAATCGAACTTTGCGGCGGTACTCATGTTCAGAAAACAGGACAGATCGCATCCTTCAAGATTCTTTCCGAAAGCGGTGTTGCTGCGGGCGTGAGACGTATTGAGGCAGTGACCGCGGGAAATGTCATAACATATTATGAGGAACAGGCTAAGCTCCTTGTTGAAGCTTCAAAGGCTGCAAAGACTTCACCCGAGATGCTGGCAAATCGCATTGCCCAGATGAATGAAGAGATCAAGGCACTTAATTCCGAGCTTGAATCCATGAAGAGCAAGGCGGCAAAGGATGCTCTCGGTGATGTCAGTGATAAGGTAACAGAGGTTAAGGGCGTTAAGCTTGTTGCTGCATCCATGAAGGGTGTTGACATGAACGGCCTCAGAGATCTCGGTGACCAGACCAAGGCCAAGATAGGAGAGGGGGTTGTGGTTCTTTTCTCCGAATTAGACGGCAAGGTAAATATTGTGGCAATGGCTACGGACGGAGCTGTTAAGGCAGGCGCACATGCAGGCAATCTCATCAAGGCGCTTGCTCCCATCTGCGGCGGCGGTGGTGGCGGAAGACCGAACATGGCCCAGGCAGGAGGTAAGGATCCTTCAGGAATCGACAAGGCTGTTTCGGAGGCTGAGTCTGTACTCGAAGGGCAGCTTGGATAAATGTAAAACCGCTTTTTCCATCAGGCGGCTGTTATATGTAACTAAAGGGTGTGACGGGCATGTCCCGTGATGAGTTTATGAGGGAGGAAATATGGCTTCAGGATCATTTGCCAATATCGTCGGTTCATACGGACTTAAGAGCAATGGCATTAATGCGATCGATGTGATCAATGGTATTCCCGTAAGGATTAATAATTACAATGGTGCTGCCACTGTATACGTTTTTTGCGGCAAGGAAAAAGCACCTTCAATAATCGGAACTATCAGGGATGCGGCTAAAGCGGCCGGTCTCAAAAAGCCCACTGTATCCGGAGATTCGATCATATTTGGCTTTAAAAAGCCCAAAATGGCTGTTTCCGAGTATGAGTCCGTCAGGCAGATCATTTCAAACAATTCGGGCTTTTTCAATGTTGACCAGTGCCCTTATTGCTTTATGGGAAGCTGCGATGTTGCGGGGATGTTCGGAAATACGTCCGCAAGAAGGATGCACAGACAGTGCTATCTTAATAACAGAAATACAGCTATTGATAAGATCCAGAGTTCTGACGGTAACTACATAACAGGTATCATCGGCGCGATCCTTGCGGCTGTTCTCATTGTAGGACTTGCCGATCTTCTGGTCCTTGGAGCTGAAAGGGTATTTTATATTCTTTATCTGGGATTTCCTCTTTTTATCGCGGGCGGTTTCAGATTAGGTAAGGGACCTTATGGCGCAGTCGGTACATTTTGCCATGTTACCATCAGCGTTCTCGCCATGTATGTATATTTCTACATTCAGGGATGCTATTATGCTTCGCAGTGGTATAAAGTGACCATGCTTGAGGCGGTTCCGTATTTCGGCGATATAATGGAGATCATTACCGATCCCGAATTCCTTAAATACAGTGCCCTTGAGATAATACTGTTTATCGTGGGACTTTTGATCGCTATTTTCAGTAATCCTACATCCAAGAAAGCAGGAACCAAGGAGATACAGAAAAATGACGTGTTCATAACTCCCCTTACGACCGTAAATACAGGATTCAGCGGAGCTGATACATATAATCCTTTCGGAAGCCAGAGCAGCTCTTCAGATGCTTTTTCAGGTCAGAACAGTTTTACGGGTTCTTTTGCGGAGCAGGACTCTTCTGCAAATGCTTACGGAAGCCAGAGCGGATATACTGATGCATATGGCAACCAGAGCAGTTCGGATTCACAGAATGTCTCACAGCAGAATGCATCATCTTCATGGAACGACGTGTATGGAAATGACGGCTTCGGTAACAATAACGGATCCGGCAGCTAAAAAGTCCTTGACTTTTGTATGCCCATGAATATATACTTTCCAAGTACGCGACCATGCGTAAAATTTTTAAGAATAACCCTGCAGTACAAAGGGACTGAAGGGAGGTAAGAGAAAATGTCATCAGTACAGGTTAAAGAGAACGAATCACTTGACAGTGCTCTTCGCCGCTTCAAGAGAAGCTGCGCTAAGGCAGGCATCCAGCAGGAGATCCGTAAGCGTGAGCATTACGAGAAGCCCAGCGTAAAGCGTAAGAAGAAGTCTGAAGCTGCAAGAAAGCGCAAGTATAACTAAGTTCTTAAGGCCCCCCTTTATACCGGGGGCCTTGTTTTTTATCTGCGGATGCTCTGTCATTTTTTTAGAGGAAGATAACTTGGATATCCTTATTTGGATAATACTGGTACTTATAGCTTCTGTGATCTGGATTTCGGTTTTTGATTCCAACAGGTTTACCGTGTCACATTATGAATTCACGGATGCCAGGATTCGAAAGCCTGTTAAAGTCGTCTTTTTATCAGATCTTCATTGCAAGATGTTCGGATATGGCGGAACATTTCTGATCGAAAAAATAAAGGAGATAAATCCTGACCTTATCCTTATGGGAGGGGATATGATCACTGCATATCCGGGCCATAAAGAGGATAACACGGTTAATTTCATTAAAGCTCTTTATGACCTTTTTCCCATAGTGTATGCATTCGGAAACCATGAACTCAGACTGAAGATCTATCCTGAGGAATATGGGGATACATGGAAGAGGTATACGGAAAAACTCGGTAAATTCGGACTTGGGATCACCGAAAACGGGAAATGGGAGCTTGAAGGAAGCGGAGTTGATATCATCTCTTTTTCGGCGGAAAGAAAGTATTATAAGAGATTTGAAAAAATGACTATGGAACCTGCATATATCAGGGAGACTGCCGGAGAAGCTGATCCGTCTAAGTTCAGTATCCTTCTTGCTCATAATCCGGAATATTTTGGTGCGTATTCGGAATACGGCGCGGATCTTACGCTTTCCGGACATGTTCATGGCGGGATAATGAGAATTCCTTTTCCTGCTATGGGAAAAAACTCATCCGGTTCAAAGATAGTAATGAGAGGCGTGATCTCACCCGGACTTAAGCTGTTTCCGAAATATGATTCCGGAAGATTTGATAAAAACGGAAAATCGATGATAGTCTCCAGGGGCCTGGGAACACATACCATTCCCGTGAGGATATTCAATCCCGGAGATCTTGTAGTCATTGATTTAAAACCCGAAAATGGAGTATAATCTGAAACTGTTATGGCTATACCCGTTAAGCTTCAGGTGTTTGAAGGCCCGCTTGATCTTCTTTTACATCTGATAGAAAAAAATAAAATAGATATTTACGATATCCCCATCGTGGAGATCACTGCACAGTATCTCGACTACATCAAACAGATGAAGGAAGAGAACATGGATATTTGCAGTGAGTTCCTTGTTATGGCGGCAACTCTTCTTGATATAAAATGCAAGATGCTGCTTCCTGTTGAGGAAAATGAAGAGGGCGAGCCGGAGGATCCCAGATCAGAGCTTGTCCAGCAGCTTCTCGAATATAAGATGGCGCGCCAGCTGTCACTTGAACTCAGGGACAGACAGATGACCGCCGGGCAGGTGATATACAGGAACAGAGCTGTTCTTCCCGATGAGGTCAAGACCTACGAGGCTCCCGTTGATTATGACGAACTCAGAGGCGACATGACTCTTCCCAAGCTCCATGAGATATTCAAAGCCATGCTCATGAGACAGGAGGACCGTATCGATCCCATCAGAAGCCGGTATGGCAAGATCGAAAAAGATGAGATAGATATGGATGCGAAGACCCTGTTCGTACAGGCCTATGCCCGTGAGCATAAGCAGTTCTCATTCAGAAAGCTCCTGGAAAAGCAGAGAAGCAGGGCAGAGCTGATCGTAACCTTCCTCATTGTCCTTGAGATGATGAAGAGCGGTGAGATAACCGTCATGCAGGAAGATATAAATGACGATATCACCATAATCTCGAATTTCGGTGATGAGAATTTTGCGGATGAAAATGATCATGAATATGATCCTGAAGAAGCAGAAGGAAATGAAGCGGATGATGCGGCAAGAGCCGAGGAGATAGCTGATATGGTGGAAGAAGCCGTAAACAGTGAGGAATAGTTTTTGACAGGTCGGTGATCTGTTACATGCAGAGGATGGCCAGGGTGCCTTGATCTGCGGAAGGAATGGATGAACGAAAATGGAATCAAGTGCAGTTCAGAGCGCGATAGAGAGCATACTTTTCGCAATGGGTAATTCCGTTGAGATAGCTAAAATGGCGGAGATCCTTGATGTGGAGATCTCGGTTGTCGAGGAAGCCCTTGATGTTCTTGAAGATAAATATAAGGCTGAAGAGAGCGGACTCCAGCTGGTAAGACTTGAGGATTCCGTCCAGCTTTGCACAAAGCCGGAGAATTATGATTATCTTATCAAGGTTACCAAGGCAAAGCCTAAATTCTCACTTTCGGATACGGTTCTCGAAACTCTTTCGATAATAGCTTACAAGCAGCCCGTTACAAGGATAGAGATAGAAAAGATCAGAGGAGTATCCTGCGAGCATGCGGTCAATAAGCTTCTTGAGTATGATCTGATCAAGGAGTTTGGAAGACTTGATGCACCCGGCAAACCGATTCTTTTCGGAACCACCGAGAATTTCCTGCGCTGCTTCGGTGTAACCTCCATTTCCGATCTTCCCCAGATAACCCCGGATCAGGTTGAGGAATATAAAAAAGAAGCGGAAGCAGAGATAAATGTTAAGCTCGACATTTAAGCTTTATTATGCATTTTCTTTGGAAATGCATTGGCCGGATCAAAAGAAATGAAATCTTACGGAGTCAGAAGGATATTTCCTTCTGGCTTTTTTATTGCAAAGGGTATGCTCGCATGTTCCCGGGGCAAATATCGGGGAGTATTTCGCCTTTTTTTGTTCTTTAAAAAAACAATGCTTTATGCTATAGTGGTTAAGATTGAAAAAATGGGGAAGAATCGGTTTTCGGTCTTTTCTCTTTATATCAAAATATAAAAATCTGGAGGAAAAAACATGAGTGGTACTTCAAAAGCCCTCGGACGTATTGCGTCTGTTCTCGATGATTCCAGCTTTGCCGAGATAGGTGCACTCGTCACAGCAAGATCAACGGATCTTAATACAGATCCCAAGGCTCTTGCATCAGACGGTTGCGTCACGGGGTACGGCAGCGTGGACGGCAGATGTGTGTATGTCTACAGCCAGGATGCGTCAGTCCTCGGAGGCAGCATCGGTGAAATGCATGCACGCAAGATCGTCAATCTTTATGACATGGCTATCAGAACAGGATCTCCCATTATCGGGATCATTGACTGTGCCGGAATGAGACTTGAGGAAGGGAGCGATGCTCTTTATGCATTCGGACGTATCTACGGCCGTATGACAAAGGCTTCAGGCGTAATTCCCCAGATCACCGCAGTTGTCGGAAACTGTGGAGGCGGTGCAGGACTTTTCTCCGGACTTTCCGATTTCACCTTTATTTCAGGTGATGGCAAGCTCTTTGTAAATGCACCCGATACTATTTCAGGCAATTATACTGCCAAGAATGATACTGCAGGATGTGCATTCCAGTCAGAGGTAGCGGGAAATGCAGATTGCTATGCAACCGAGGCTGAGCTTTTTGCAGCTGTAAGGAAGCTTGTTTCCACACTTCCTTCCAACAACGAAACAGACAACGATGACGAAGAATGTGCTGATGATCTTAACAGACTTATGGCTGTTACAAGCGCAAAGAACGCATCTGCTCTCATTGAGAATCTCGGTGATGCAGGCTCCTTCGTTGAGGTAAAGGCTAAGTTTGCTCCTTCAGTTGTGACTGCATTTATCAGACTTGACGGTGTTCTTACCGGTGTTGTTGCCAATAACGCCGAGTCATCATCGCTACTTAATGCAGATGCATGTGATAAAGCGGCTGATTTTGTCAAGTTCTGTGATGCTTTTGACATCCAGGTACTTACCCTTACCAATGTTAACGGATTTGAAAATACTCTTGAGAATGAGAAGAGGATCGCAAGAAGCGCTGCATCACTTGCCGCAGGCTTTGCATCAGCTACCGTTCCCAAGGTAAATGTGATAATCGGAGATGCTATCGGAAACGCAGCAAATATCATGAATGCAAAGGCTCTCGGATGCGATATGACCATTGCATGGGACAGCGCAAGAGTCGGTATCATGGAAGGCAAGCTTGCTTCCCAGATCACCGGAGCATCCGCATCTGATATTGACGCAGGACTTTCCGGAGCATCGGATGCCGCACGCCGCGGATATGTAGATCAGGTCATCGCTGCAGCAGACACTCGCAAATATGTCATTGCAGCATTTGAAATGCTCTATTCCAAGCGCGGAGAAGACGTTTACAAGAAGCACACATCCATTTGAGGAAGGGCACTTATATGAAAAAATTTAGGATCGTCATTTTATCGGTTCTCCTCGGGTTGATGCTGTGTGCCTGCGGCGAAGAACAGCAGGACAGTCAGATTCAGCAGATGAGGACCGATCTGGTATGTAAGATCGCCGGTAACTATGCGATTGACACCATCAGTGAAATGGCACAGAACCCTGCATATTTTGTTGCCGATTACACTGAGCTTACCTATGATGAGCTTGCTCAGGCAGTTCTCGATTATCCCGGAATACGTACTGACGGATATGTACTTTCAAATGCGATATCCAGCTTCCAGAAAGGTTTTGAAGAGGCCGGCGCGATCGTCAGCTGGGGAGAGCCTGTAGCAACCGTTGACGGCAATGAGATCATTGTAGATTTCGAATGTGTCTGTGAAAGAAGATATGCGGATATAGAGTTTATCTTCAAGAATGATCTTTCGGATCCGCAGATGCTCAGTGCGACATTCAATGCCAGATACACCATGGCAGAGAAGATGTCAAAGGCAGGTCTCAATACGCTGATCGGCATGGGTACGGTTTTCGTCATGCTCATCGTCATTTCCTTCATCATCTCACTTTTCGGACTTTTCTCCGGACACGGCAAAAAGCCTGACAAGACCGAAGAAGGCATCAATAAGGCAGTTGAGCAGATCGAGAAGAATGAAAATGCAGAGCTGGCTTCCAATGCGGAACTTGTTGCGGTTATAGCAGCAGCGATAGCGGCGTATGAGGGAGCAGAAAATACGAGCGGATTTGTTGTCCGTTCCGTCAAAAAGATCAAGAGACAGTAATATCCGTAAGACATTGCGAAAGCATTGTCATCGTATCTGAATTAAGCGTCGCATGGCGACTAAATGGAGGAATAACATGAAAAATTATACCATTACCGTTAACGGAACCGCATATGCTGTAACTGTTGAAGAAGGCGGAGCTGTACCCGCAGTAGCAGCTCCCGCAGCACCCAAGGCAGCAGCACCCGCACCCGCAGCAGCACCTGCACCTGCAAAGAGCGCCGGAGCCGGATCTATAAAGGTTGAAGCCGGAGCAGCAGGAAAGGTTCTCAAGGCAGTTAAGAATGTCGGAGATGCTGTAAAGAAGGGTGATCCCGTTGTTGTTATCGAGTCTATGAAGATGGAGATCAACTGTGTAGCTCCTCAGGACGGAACCGTTGCAAGCATCGATTGCAATGCAGGTGATTCCGTAGAAGCAGGAGCTGTTCTTGCAACCCTCAACTGATGAAATTAAGGAGTAACCAATGAGTTATTTTTTTACTACGCTGGACAATCTCGTTCATCAGACAGCGTTCTTCAACCTCACGGTTGGAAACTACATAATGATCGCGGTTGCCTGCTTTTTCCTTTATCTGGCTATTGCCAAACAGTATGAGCCGCTTCTCCTTGTGCCCATTGCATTCGGAATGCTGCTCGTAAATATTTACCCCGATATAATCCTCTCCGCAGAGGATGCACCGAATGGTGCCGGCGGACTCCTTTACTATTTCTATAAGCTTGATGAACTTGCGATCCTTCCTTCACTCATCTTTATGGGTGTAGGCGCTCAGACCGACTTCGGTCCTCTTATCGCAAATCCCAAGAGCTTCCTTCTCGGAGCCGCAGCCCAGTTCGGAATTTTCATGGCATATTTCGGAGCTATCTTCATGGGATTCAATGATAAGGCTGCCGCAGCCATCTCCATCATCGGAGGAGCGGACGGACCTACATCCATCTTCCTTGCAGGTAAGCTCGGACAGACTGCACTTCTCGGACCCATAGCAGTTGCCGCATATTCTTACATGAGCCTTGTGCCCATTATTCAGCCTCCCATCATGAAACTTTTCACTACCAAGAAGGAAAGAGCTGTCAAGATGGGTCAGCTCAGACCTGTATCAAAGCTGGAGAAGATCCTTTTCCCCATCATCATCACCATTGTTGTATGTATGGTACTTCCCACCACCGCACCCCTTATCGGTATGCTGATGCTGGGTAACCTCTTCAAGGAGAGCGGAGTTGTACGTCAGCTCACCGAGACTGCTTCAAACGCAATGATGTATATCGTTGTAATTTTCCTCGGAACCAGCGTAGGTGCTACCACTTCCGCAGAAGCTTTCCTCAACCTTGATACCATCAAGATCGTCATTCTCGGTCTTATAGCTTTCGCATTCGGTACACTTGCCGGAGTATTGTTCGGCAAGCTGATGTGTGTTGCCACAGGCGGTAAGGTTAATCCCCTTATCGGATCGGCAGGCGTATCCGCCGTTCCCATGGCTGCCAGGGTATCGCAGAAGGTCGGTTCGGAAGAGGATCCCACCAATTTCCTTCTCATGCATGCAATGGGACCTAATGTTGCAGGAGTTATAGGTACTGCAGTATGTGCCGGAACCTTCATGGCAATGTTCGGAGTATTTTAACCAGGTTTTCAATTCATGATGCGAGCCAGCCCAGCATGGGCGAGCTGAAATGAATTTGAAAACCGCACGACGAATGAGCAAATGATAATTTCTGAAAGAAATTATCGGATTTGCGAATTCGTCGCAGGATTGCGAAAATCGCGAAGCGATGCAGCAATCCGTTAAAATTTTATTGAAAGGATAAGATAAAATGGCTGAAATTACTAAAAAACCCGTTGGGATAATGGAGACAGTCTTAAGAGATGCTCACCAGTCCCTTATTGCTACAAGAATGCCTACCGAGATCATGCTTCCCATTGTCGAGAAGATGGACAAGGTCGGATACCATGCTGTGGAGTGCTGGGGCGGAGCTACATTCGATGCTTCTCTCAGATTCCTCAAGGAAGATCCCTGGGACAGACTCAGAAAGCTTCGTGACGGATTTAAGAATACAAAGCTTCAGATGCTCTTCAGAGGACAGAACATCCTCGGATACAGACCCTATGCGGATGACGTTGTAGATGCTTTCGTAGAAAAGTCCATCGCAAACGGAATCGATATCA
>CAMNAQ010000084.1 GCA_946531495.1 uncultured Lachnospiraceae bacterium
ATACTGAATCAAGAAAGGGTATTTCTGATCCCGTGTATGTTGATACCAGCTTTTTCAGAATCGGAGCTCCTTCGACTATTACCATAATTGCAGATTGTCCTGCACTCGGCTATTCTTATACCGCTAATTTTTCCGTTAAGGATAAGGTTCTGATCGGAAATTCATTCTCCATCGTTACAGGCGCAAGTTCAGTTCTTTATAACGGCGGTGCAAGCGAAACAATCGACGGATATTCAAATCCCATGGGTGATCTTGCAAAGGCTACTATCAAGGCATTTTTACCTGCAGGATATATTGTAGGTTGTGAAGGCGTTCTCAGCTTTAATTACAAGCTTGACTATGCGAACAGAAAAGGTATCGTCTGCTATACAATTCCTGAAGGCGTACTTGCTTCCAACAGATCATATAAGCTGATGACACTTGGCGAAGGCGGAGTGGTCACAGTTTGTGATGATCTTGATCTTAATCCCGGAACAATAACCGCTAATGTAGATTTCAACGGATTTGCAGTTGTTCTTATCTATACCGAGAACGGCACCGCTCCTGTAGCGCTTCCTTCAGCAAACGTAGCAGCTCTTCCCTCCGGTTCCGGAGCAGCTGTAGCACAGATGTACAATCCTCTCAGCAATTATTCATTTGAAAAGAGACCTCAGGGAAGTCAGTGTATTTCAGCATTTAATGCAATGAGACCTTTGGGATATACTGAGATTGATACTTATTCGCTTTTCGTTAACGGTACCGCTTCAGCTTCTCCCAAGAACGGCATTGTAACTCTGAATGTTCCCGGCGGATATACCAGCTATAAGCTTATAACTGTAGATAATACCGGAGCTGTTCAGGTTCTCGACGATATCGATGCCAATGCCGGAACAGCCACATTCGTACTTAACTTCAACGGATATGCAGTTCAGCTTGTAGCAGCCTGATCTGAGTTTTTTATGAACATGCCGCATTAATTATGCGGCATGTTTTTTTATGGAATTATTGATGAAAAATACTATCAAATATTTTGTTTTTTTGTATATTGTGGTATAGTTTATTAATAAATAACCGACCTTGAAGGAATGTTCTGAAAATTTCAAATTTCCTGAGTGGTTTAAAGAAAGGAACTCCTCTTATGGATACTAAGATTTTACTTGATAGTGGTACTAACGAACTAGAGATCCTCGAATTTACACTTGGCGAATATTCTTATGGCATCAATGTTGCCAAGATCAAAGAGATTATTTCATATCAGGCAGTTACGCCGGTTCCGAATTCTCATCCCAGCATAGAAGGTATATTTATGCCCCGTGAGACCATGATAACTGCTATAGATCTTAAGAACTGCCTGGGAAGAGGCCAGTCTGAGCCGGGCGGTCTTTTTATCATTACCAATTTCAATAATCTTAATATCGCCTTCCATGTTGAGCAGGTAAAGGGAATCCACAGAGTTTCCTGGAGAAATATCATCAAGCCCGATTCTACCATATCTACTGCTGAAGCATCGGTTTCTACCGGATTTATCAAGAATGAAGGAAAGCTCATAATAATACTTGATTTTGAGAAGATCATTTCTGATATCAATCCCGAGACCGGACTTAAGATAAGCGAGATCGAAGCACTTGGTGAAAGACAGAGAAGTGATGTTCCCATCCTTATTGCAGAGGATTCCGTGCTTCTCAACAAGCTTATCGTTGATTCGCTTACTGCTGCAGGATACACCAGGATCATCCATACAGAAAACGGTCAGAAAGCTTACGATGTCATAGCTGAGTGCAAGGCTGACGGAACACTTGATGAGCATGTAAAGCTTGTTATCACGGACATTGAAATGCCTGAGATGGACGGACACAGACTTACAAAGCTCATTAAAGAGGATGATAAGACCAAGAATATCCCCGTTGTTATATTCTCATCGCTTGTTAACGAAGAGATGAAGAAAAAGGGAGAACTTCTTGGAGCAGACGCACAGCTTTCAAAACCCGAGATTGGAAATCTTGTAAAGATCATAGACGAACTGGTTGAAAAATATAACCTGAACTGATTTAACTTTCAAGGGCTCTGTCATTTAGACAGAGCTCTTTTTTATTGTATATGCAAGGCTTTTTTCTATACATTGGAGTACCCTTGTGATAAAATATTTCAGTATGTTATTTTGTCCGTATTATGTTTAAAAGGGATAATGGAGAAGGATAATGGGATCGTCTGAAGATTATCTTGACAGTCTGCTAAGATCGATGGGAGTGCCTGAGGAACAGGCTTCGCCCACGAAAAAAGAATCTGCTAAAGCATCAAAAGAGCCTGTGAAAAATGAGGCTCCTTCTATTGATGCGGCTTCTATAGATATTAATGAGGTTGAGAAGGAATTAGCTGCCTCGGATGTGTTCACGGATACTCAGTTTGAAGATGAAAATACCGATACAGTCTACGATCATTCAGAGGATATTCCTGATCTTGATAAGATAATAACCGAAGATCCGGCGGCTTCAGATGTTCATATCGATTCTGCGCCTTCTCTTGGCATGCCCGAAGATTCAGGCTCTGAAGAAAGTGATCTGTCCGACCTTATGAGCGGACTTATGAGCAAGTTCGATAATGAAGGACTGTCAGATGCTGAGACTGAAGTATCTAATGAAGCAGATACCTACTCAGAGCCTGAACTGTCTGTTGATGCAGATACTTTTGCAGAACCCGAAGCAGCTGATGAAGCAGATGTCTATTCAGAGCCTGAACTGTCTGTTGATGCAGACGTATATGCAGAGCCTGAAGCGTCTGAAAATGCAGACATATATGCAGAGCCTGAAGCATCTGATAATGCCGATGTATATGCAGAGCTTGAAGCATCTGATAATGCAGATGTATACGCAGAGCCTGAAGTATCTGGTGATTCGGATGCTCATATCGAGCCGGCTTCGGATATGCCTCCCATACCCCTTGTTGATGAATATAAGGCAACTGTAAATATTGACAGCACCTTACATAAGGATCTGCATGAAGATGATAATCCTGATATTGATCTTGATGCTCAGCTTGCCGATCTTTTGAAGGAAAGCGATACTTCATCGGACTTAGGCGAAGAGATCGGTTCCAGATCGGGTGAAAAGAAATCCTCTGATTCTGTAATCGATCTTGATGCATTTATCAACGGTGAAAACAGCGAGCTTTCTGATCTTTTAGGCAGCATGGATGCATCTGCAGATGGAACGGAAAATTCCGCATCATCGGACGATACGGATTATTCGAATTTTGACCTCGATGCCGAGCTTGCAGAGCTTATGAAGGAAGAGAATGAATCTGCAGATCTTCCCGACGAAGATGATATAGAGGCAATGTTAAATAAAGCCAGGAGCGAAGGCTTATCTGATGATGAAGACAGATCTGATATGTCTCTCGATGATCTTTTGGCTGCAGACAGCGGATCTGCTTCGGATATAGGAAATCTGCTTTCAAAAAATGACAATAATGAGGCAGTTGATCCCGGTATAGAGGCCTTGTTAAACGGAACAGATGAGTCTGTGCCCGATATTTTTGACGAAGAAAATAACGAAGAAGGCAGTAGCTTAGATCCCGCTGCCGAGAAGAAGCGTCTCAAAGAAGAAAAGAAGGAAGCAAGAAGAAAGGCAAAGGAAGAAAAAGCCAGGCTTAAAAAAGAAGCCAGGGAAGCAAAAAAGAAAAAGAAGAATGCAGGAAACAGCGTAGGCGAGGAAAACGCTCTTTCATTTGAAAATTCGGGAAACGCCGATATGTCCGACGTTGATGCCCTTTTGGCGGGAGCCGCTGAAGCTGCTGCAGAGTCAAAGGCATCTGCGCTTTCAACAGAGGCAGTCCCGATTCCGAGAGAGTCCAGGGAAGACAATGTCGAAGCAGTCAATGCTGAAGCAGACAGTACTGATGCACCTGAAGAACAGGCTGAAGAAAACAGCACGCTTGATGAAGCAGATTCTCTTCTTGCGGAAATAATGGGAGGTTCCTTCGATTCCGAAGATGGCGACCAATCAGGTGATCCTGACGCAGTTAGTGATGAGGTTTCTGAGGAGCCTCAGGCTCTTTCACAGGATGAGCTTGATGATATCCTTGATAAGGAAGCGACTGATAAGAATAAGAAAAAAGGCTTCTTTGCAAGACTGATCAGCACGCTAACAGAGTCGGATGACGAGGAAGAATCCGGTTCAGAGATAAAGCTTTCCGATGAAAATGCCGAAGTTCTTGAACAGCTCGATGCTGAAGGTGAAGAAGTCGGCGGCAAAAAGAAGAAAAAGAAAAAGAAGAAGAAAAAAGGCGAAGAACCCGCTCCCGATATGGAAGGTGTGGGAGAAGAGGTAGAAGGCGGAGAAAAAAAGGGAAAGAAGAAAAAGGCAAAGAAGGAAAAGCCGCCTAAGGAAGAGGATGAAAAGCCTTCAAAGAAACTTAACAAAACGAAGGTGATCGCCGTATTTGCTCTTTGCTTTACCATACTTGCTGCAGTTCTCATCGTCTCCAAGCTTATGGGTTCATATACTGTTAAGCGTGAAGCCAGGGAAGCATATTCAGCCGGTGATTACCAGACCGCATATCAGGATCTTTTCGGACAGGATCTGAATGAATCTGATGAGATCATATTTAAAAAATCCGAATGTATCCTCAGGATCAGGCTCTGGTACAGAGAATATGAGATCCTTAAGGAAGAGTCCGATGTCAGGGCTCTGGATTCACTTATTGAAACCGTAAGCAGATATCCGGGATTGTATCAGGCTGCTGTTAAATGGAATTGTCTTGATGATGTGGAATCTGTTTACGATCAGGTAATAGATGCACTCTACAACGAATACGGGTTAACCGAAGAGGAAGCTGCCCAGATCGCCATGATCAAGAATGATGTTGATTATACCAGAGCGGTATATGCGGTCATTGACGGCCTTCATAATGCTCCTGCACCTGAGCCTGTAAACGAAGAGCCTGCAGATACCAAGACTCCTGTCATTGAAGATGAGATTCCGGGAGAATCTGATCCGGGTTCCGATATTATATTTGTCAATCCATGAGGTGTTTTGATGATAGCACTTGTTGATTATGATGCAGGAAATGTAAAGAGCGTCGAAAAAGCCGTTGAAAAACTCGGTGGAGAATATGTCCTTACATCCGATCCCTCAGTTGTGGAGAATGCGGATGCTGTTATTCTTCCCGGTGTCGGTAACTTTGGTGACTGCATGGAAAAGCTGATCAGCCGCGGACTTGATAAGGCTCTTATTTCTTTTGCTTCATCGGGAAAACCATTCCTTGGCATCTGTGTAGGACTTCAGCTTTTGTTTGATGAAAGCGAAGAATCACCCGGTGTTCCCGGACTTGGAATCCTTGGCGGAAAGATAAAGAGATTTCCTTCATCCGCTGATCTTAAGGTTCCACAGATAGGCTGGAATAATGTATTTGATTGCAAGGGCAGACTCTTTAAAGGAATTGATGACGGAACATTTTTCTATTTCGTTCATTCATACTATCTTGAAAGTGCTGATGAATCCATAGTTTCTTCAAAAGCCGAATACGGAGTGACTTTCCATTCATCCGTTGAATCCGGCAATATATTCGCCACGCAGTTCCATCCGGAAAAAAGTTCGGATGCCGGTCTTAAGGTGCTTGGGAATTTTCTTGATCTTGTAAAGGAGGGAAGATAATGCTCACAAAACGTATAATTCCCTGCCTTGATGTTAAGGATGCAAGAGTAGTTAAGGGAATTAATTTTCTCAATTTAAGAGATGCCGGAGATCCTGCGGAAACTGCTGCGGCTTATGATGCACAGGGTGCGGATGAGGTTGTTTTTCTTGATATAACCGCATCTGCGGATTCAAGAGATACACAGCTTTCCTGGGTAAGGGATGTTGCGGCTACGCTTTTCATTCCCTTTACCGTCGGCGGCGGGATCAGGACCACCGATGATTTTAAGGCTATCCTTAGAGAAGGGGCCGACAAGATAGCTGTCAATTCGGCAGCTCTCATGAATCCCGATCTTATTTATGATGCTGCAATGAAATTCGGTTCACAGTGCGTTGTCGTTGCAATGGATGCAAAAAAACGTGACGGCGCTGAAGGCTGGACTGTATATAAAAACGGCGGAAGAGTTGATATGAACATCGATGCCGTGGAATGGGCTGTTAAAGCGGAAAAGCTCGGCGCGGGAGAAATACTTCTTACGTCCATGGATGCTGACGGAACAAAAGCAGGATATGACATTGAACTTACTCGTGCGATCGCATCATCAGTCAGTATTCCCGTTATCGCATCCGGCGGTGCCGGAAAGCTTGAGCATTTCTATGATGCGATAGATGCCGGCGCATCCGCTGTTCTTGCCGCTTCTTTATTCCATTACAAGGAGCTTACTATCCGTGAGGTTAAGGAGTATCTCAGAGACAGGGATGTAAGTGTCAGACTTTAAATTGCTTAATGAAAATGATTGTTTGATTTGTTATGAGCGATCATCAGGTGCTGGGATGTCTGTGATAGATAATGACTGGCTTCCGGTTTTGTCGGAAGAATTCGGTAAGGAATATTACAAAAAGCTGTATTCATTTATTAAGAGCGAATACGCTTCTCATACGATCTATCCTGCGGGAGAGGATGTATTAAGGGCATTTAACCTGACGCCTTTGTCTAAGGTCAAGGTTGTCATACTCGGTCAGGATCCTTATCATGAGCCGGGACAGGCCCATGGTCTTTCTTTTTCGGTGAAGAAAGGTATTCCGAAGCCCCCTTCTCTTGAAAATATTTATAAGGAACTGCATGATGATCTTGGCTGCAGAATCCCCGAAAGCGGTGACCTTACTTCATGGGCTAAGCAGGGAGTCCTGTTGCTCAATTCACTTCTGACTGTCAGGGCTCATCAGGCTTTTTCTCACAAAGGAAAGGGCTGGGAAGAATTTACCGATGCTGCCATAAAGGCTGTTGCAGCTTTGGACAGACCTGTTGTTTTTATACTGTGGGGCTCTGCTGCAAGATCAAAAAAAGTATTCATCACAAATCCCGATCATCTTGTGATCGAATCGGCTCATCCGAGTCCGCTTTCTGCTTACAGGGGATTTTTTGGAAGCAAGCCATTTTCAAAATGTAATGATTTTCTGAAGTCAAAGGGAATAGAACCGATCGACTGGCAGATAACAGACTGATATTTTTCAATGTATTTTCTGAAGGAGCATATTATGAAAAAAGCATTTATCACAAAAGAAAAAGCAGAGGAGATCGCAAAGCAGTATCCCACTCCCTTTTATGTTTATGATGAAAAGGGCGTGAGAGATAATGCAGAAGCGGTAAAGAAAGCATTTGCATGGAATCCCGGATTCAGGGAGTATTTTGCCGTTAAGGCTAATCCAAATCCGTTCATTCTTGATATCTTAAAAGAATATGACTGCGGGACCGACTGCTCATCCCTTATCGAGCTTCAGATAAGCAAGGCTCTTGATTTTGACGGATCACACATCATGTTTTCGTCCAATGATACACCTTTCGAGGAGTATAAATATGCAAACAAGATAGGTGCCATAATCAATCTAGATGATATCACTCATATCGATTTTTGTGAGAAGGCGTGCGGCGGAAAACTTCCCGAGACAATGAGCTGCAGATTCAATCCGGGCGGAGTCTTCACGCTTTCAAACGGTATCATGGATAATCCCGGTGATGCAAAGTACGGTATGACGAGAGAGCAGATTGCCGAGGCCTATAAGATCATGATGAGCAAGGGCGTTAAGCATTTCGGTATCCATGCATTTCTTGCAAGTAATACCGTTACAAATGAGTATTACGGAAAGCTTGCAGCCCAGCTCTTTGAACTTGCTGTAGAGCTCAAGAAGGAGACCGGTGCGGATATTAAGTTTATCAACCTTTCCGGCGGTGTAGGAATAGCTTACAAGCCTGAACAGATTCCTAATGACATTGCTGTCATAGGCGAGAATGTCCGCAAGGTATATGAAGAGATCCTTGTTCCTGCGGGAATGGGCGATATATCCATCTATACCGAGATGGGCAGATTCATGATGGCTCCTTACGGTGCACTTGTTACAAGGGCTATCCATGAAAAGCATATCTACAAGGAGTACATCGGTGTTGATGCGTGCGCTGCAAATCTCATGAGACCTGCGATCTACGGCGCTTATCATCACATCACGGTTCTCGGAAAAGAAGATGCCGCATGTGACCATAAATATGATGTAACCGGATCTCTTTGTGAAAACTGCGATAAGTTTGCAATAGACAGAGAACTTCCTGAGATTGAGATGGGAGACCTTCTTTTCATTCATGATGCGGGCGCACATGGCTATTCCATGGGCTATAACTATAACGGAAGGCTTCACTGCGCAGAGATTCTCCTTACAGCAGACGGATCCTTTAAGAAGATCAGACGTGCGGAGACTCCCATGGATTATTATGCAACCTTCAACGAGTTCCCTATATACGATAAACTTAAGGCTGAGAACTAAGATTTATTAAGATCAATTAGATGAGATATCCTATATTTCTACAAAATGGCGGAACTATCGGGTTCCCTGCTCCATCCTTCGGCTGCAACACCGAGCCTTACTCAACACGGTTTGACGCAGCTCTTAAAAGATTTTCTGAGTGGGGATATAAGCTTAACCCCGGACCTAATTCCAGATTGGGTGAAGGCATCGGTATCAGCAATACACCTGAAAAGTGCGGAAAAGAACTTACGGATATGTACCTTGATCCCGCCAATGATGTTCTGATCGCATGCGGAGGCGGTGAGCTGATGTGCGAGATCCTTGAATATGTGGATCTTGAAGCCATGAAACAAGCCGCTCCCAAGTGGATCATGGGATATTCCGATATCACCAATATAGTTCATCCCTTGCTGACACTTTGTGATACAGCATCCATATACGGCCCCTGTGCTGCGGCATTCGGTATAAGAGAGCTTCATGACAGCGTTTCAACTGCCTTTGATATCCTTTGCGGAAAACTGTCGCAGGTTCATTCTTATGACTTGCATGAGAAATTTATCTATGATGAAGAACCTGTTTCCGAGGACGCTCCGGAGCCCGATCCCTTAGAAGCCTGCAAACTTACGGAGAAATCTCTTAAAGCGGTTTACGATGGAAAAAACTATTACCCTTTCGGTGAATATAAAAATGAACTTGAATTCAGCGGAAGACTCATCGGAGGCTGCATGGATTGCCTAGTCAACCTGATAGATACTCCCTTTGAAGACACTAAGGGGTTCCTTGAAAGATATGAAAAAGACGGAGTTATCTGGTGCCTGGAAAGCTGTGATCTTAATGTTTTCGATATAAGACGCGCCATGTGGCATATGGAAAAGGCTGGATGGTTCAGGAAAGGAGTTGTCAAAGGCTTTATCTTCGGCAGACCTTTTAACGGACAGGATATGATGGGACTTACACATATAGGTTCCGTAATGCCGTATGTTGAAAAATACGAAGTGCCCGCACTGCTCGATGCGGACCTTGGCCATGTGTATCCTGCAATGCCAATTGTTATCGGAAGCTTCGGACATGTGAAGATAACGGGGAATGATGTACAACTCCAAATGGAATTTGCGTAAATGCAGTCAATGTGATATATTACCTTTTGCGTTCTTTTTTTGAATGCATATATATGTCGGCATGTCGGAATTGGTAGACGAAGCAGACTCAAAATCTGCCGCGGGCGACTGTGTGTGGGTTC
This sequence comes from uncultured Lachnospiraceae bacterium, assembly GCA_946531495.1. GTDB lineage: Bacteria > Bacillota > Clostridia > Lachnospirales > Lachnospiraceae > AC2028. The sequence continues at coordinate 9,649 of CAMNAQ010000084.1, forward strand.
GAGTCCCACTGCCGGC
>CAMNAQ010000085.1 GCA_946531495.1 uncultured Lachnospiraceae bacterium
TTTCCTGTCCTGCTTCCCCTTTTTTTCGGGTAAAAATGAAAGATATCTTTCAGCAGGCTGCTTACCGGAGCTTTCAATATCCCTTGAAATGCTTCTCAAAACGCCGTTTACAAATCCTCCAAGCCCCTTAAAGCCTCTTTTTCCGGCAAGATTTACCGATTCCTTACAAACGGCATAGGCAGGAGCATCCGTAAAAAGAAGCTGGTAAAGTCCCATGCGGAGGATATTCCTTATGACAGGCTTCATCCCGGAAGTCTTAACAGATGACTTTTTATCCAAAATAAAGTCCAGCGTTATACGGCGTTCCACAGTTCCTTCAAAGAGGAGCTTAATGAACGCCTTATCACGCTGGTCAAGATAATCATATTTATTCAGAACACTTGTTATAATACCGCTTGACGGAATTGAAGAGGTTTCTGTTTCCATAAGCGCATCCAGGGCGATCCCTCTGATATTATCCATATTTATCCCAAATGCTCTCCGATCTCAATCCTGTTTCCGAGAAGAAATGCCGAAGTATCCATTTTCTTTTTCCCTTCAGGCTGTAAAGCAAGGATCCTGACGGCACCGTCACCGCATGCTACGGTAAAAGATGTCTTATCGGCATCTATTATGTCACCGGCTTTTCCGGATACAGGAACAGGCTGCACTTCCCATACCTTAAGCAGTTTTCCGCCTATATGAGTAAAGGCTCCCGGCCATGGATTAAAGGCCCTCACCTGAGAGCTTATCTGCCCGGATGTTTTTTTCCAGTCTATCAGTCCGTCCTCTTTTTTTATAAGAGGTGCGTAGCAGCTTGCGGAATCATCCTGCTTTACCGGAGTGATCTTTCCTGCTTCGATAAGAGGAAGGGCCTCGGTAAGGGTCTGTCCTCCGAGCTCCATAAGCCTGTCGTGAAGAGTCTCAAAGGTCTCATCAGGTGCAAGCTCGAGCTTTTTTTGGTACAGGATATCACCTGTATCAAGTCCCTCGTTCATCTGCATTATCGTGATGCCTGTCTCTTTTTCTCCGTCAAGTATGACTCTCTGGATAGGAGATGCTCCCCTGTATTTGGGAAGAAGGGATGCGTGGACATTTATGCATCCGTAACGGGGCTGATCAAGTATTTCCTTTGAAAGGATCTGTCCGAAGGCCGCGACCACATAAATATCCGCAGGATAATCCAAAAGCTTTGCGGTTTCCTCGGGACGCTTTATCCTTTCCGGCTGAAGAACCGGTATTCCTGCGGCTACCGAGGCTTCCTTGACCGGCGAAAAAACAGGCTGGCCGCTTCTGCCCTTCGGCCTGTCAGGCTGTGTCACGACCGCGGATATCTCATATCCGGCATTTATAAGACTTTTAAGGCTTCCGGCAGCAAAATCCGGAGTTCCCATAAACAGGATCTTCATTATCTGTTATTCCTCTTCTGAAATCTCCTCATCATCATCTGTAAGAGAATCCGTATCCATCAGTTCACCCTCAAGATGCTCTGTGTAAAGATGTCCGTCAAGGTGCTCAAGCTCATGACAGATGGCTCTTGCCAAAAGTCCTTCTCCCTCTATCTCTATCGGATTCATATCCCTGTCCAAAGCCTCGCATTTTACATGCTCCGGCCTTGTAACGATACCTGTTTTGCCGGGAAGACTTAAGCATCCTTCATACCCTGTCTGTTCACCATCGGACTCCGTGATACGGGGATTTATAAGAACGATAGGATCATCTCCGGTGGTATCTATCACGACGATCCTCTTAAGTACGCCCACCTGGGGAGCAGCAAGACCTACGCCGTTTGCATCATACATAGTCTCGAACATATCGTCTATGAGTGCTTTATTTCTGTCCGTCATTTCCTTTACTTCAAGACATACCTTGTTAAGTACGGGATCGCCAAATTCTCTGATGTTCCTAAGTGCCATTTCCAACCCTTTCTTTCTAAATCTGATTTACCGGATCAAGATCGAACTGAACGAAGATACCGTTCATATCGCTGTTTTCAAGATGATCCTCGCTTAAGGAGCGTATCTTCGTAAGTCCTGTGATATCCGGACTTTTAACATATATAACGAACCTGTAATAATCCTTTACCCTGGATATATTGGCAGGTGCGGGACCAAGTACTTTTTTCGCTCCGTATGACTTTATCACATCACGCAGATTGCTGGCAAGAAGCGAGGTTTTCTTTTCATCAAGTCCGAAAAGCTGTATAGCGAGAAGGTGGACGGCAGGCGGGTATCCGGCGGATTCCCTGTAGGCCATCTCCTCTTCGTAGAATTTCCTGTAATCCTGCTCTGCGGCGCATACGATTGCATAGGAATCCGGCTGATAGGTCTGGATAATGGCATTACCCGGCTTTTCACCTCTGCCCGCTCTTCCTGCAGCCTGTGCTATAAGCTGAAAGGTTCTCTCCGATGCCCTGTAATCCGGAACTCCTAAGGAAAGATCCGCAACAAGTATCCCTACAAGCGTAACACCCGGAAAATCATGCCCCTTTACTATCATCTGTGTACCGATCAGTATCTGAGCCTCTCCGTTTGAAAAAGCAGACAATATCCTGTCGTAAGCACCCTTTGAGGCAGTTGTATCCTTATCCATGCGAAGGATTTTTACATCCGGATACATTTTCCTTATACGTTCTTCAACCTGTTCGGTACCGGCTTTTATCGCTGCCAGATATTTGGAGCCGCAGGACGGACACAGCGCAGGCTTTTCACTTACCTCACCGCAATAATGACAGATGAGTTTAGAGCCTGTATGAAGCGACATGGGTACCTCACAATGAGGACACATGATCACTTTGCCGCATTCCCTGCAGGAAACCTGACCTGAGAAGCCTCTTCTGTTAAGAAACAGCATTACCTGCTCCCCTTTTTCAAGCTTCTCATCCATGAGCTGCTTAAGCCTTCTTGAAAACATTGATCTGTTTCCGGCCGACAGCTCCTTTCTCAGATCGATCACTTCGGTTTTGGCAAGTTCTCCGCCGCCTGCCCTTTCATTCAGCTCAAAAAGCTTGATCTTTCCGTCCCGAGCCGCGGTATAGCTTTCAAGAGACGGCGTAGCGGAGCCCATTACAAGGGATGCTCCGGATAACTCGCATATCCTTGCGGCAACCTCCCTTGCATGATATTTCGGCGTGCTTTCGGATTTATAACTCGCCTCATGCTCCTCGTCCATAATGACAAGTCCGATATTCGGAAAGGGAGTAAACAGAGCGGATCTTGGTCCGATTATGATATCTATATCGCCGTTTTTTGCTCTTTCGCACTGATCGAACCGCTCACCCGGTGTCATGGAAGAGTTAAGGACGCTGACTCTGTCTCCAAACTTTGCATAAAACCTGGCAAGCGTCTGGTATGTCAGCGCGATCTCGGGGATCAGGAATATGACCTGCTTTCCCATCAAAAGCACTTTTTCCGCAAGCCTCAGATACACCTCAGTCTTACCGCTTCCGGTAACACCGTGTATCAGATACTGACTTCTTTTGCCTGCATCAAGATCACCGCATATGGAATCAACTATCCTGCCCTGTCCTTCATTGAGAAGAACCGGAGCGGAATTTTGTATCTCCGAAATGGATGGCTTTCTGTATTCATGGGATGTGTCAAGATAAGCGACACCGTTTTTTACAAGTGATACCACAGTCTGGGAACTGACACGGAGCCTGCCCGTTATCCAGCTGTTTGGGATCCTGTCATTTTCCGCAAGCGCCCTGAGAAGTTTTTCCTTGGCATTCTGTTTTTTTCTTCCGGCTTCATCCGCAAGCGAGAGGATCATTTCCCGGTCCATCTTTCTCACAAGAGTCTTAAGCTCGATGGGCTTTGCCTTAGCCTTTGCGGGAATCACAACCTTAAGTGCCTGGGAAAGAGTTCCGCCATATGTATCCTTTATGTATGCAGCTATCTCAAAGCTTGTATCCATGGCAGAAACGCTGCCCTCAACGATCCCGAGGATATCCTTAACAGATGACGGATCAAGATCAACATGATCCCTTACCCTTGTTACATACCCCTTTTTCTCGGTATTACCCTTTCCAAAGGGGATCCTGACTCTGCTTCCTGCGCAAATAATACCGGATAGCCCTTCCGGTATCCGGTAACTGAATGGTCTGTCCAATTTATCAATGCTGACATCTATGATCACATCAGCATATAAAGTCTTTGCATCCATATGTGCAATTATACCTCATTTCAGGGCAACGAAAAAGAGCTCCGGACTTATCCGCAGCTCTTTTCCGTTTCTTATGAGGGGGGAGAATAACTAACTCTTATTAGTTATCTTGAAGATAATATAAAATAAAATTGTGTCATAAATGTGTACGAACACTAATAAAAAAATAAAAAAGATTAAGAAACTATAAACAAAATTTTAGTTTCCGGCAAAACGCCGTATTATCGGTAAAAACGCAGCCTGTAGTCTATGCGTTCGTTTCCTTTATAATTATTTATATTCAGTTCATAGAGTATATCAAGGTCTATTTTTTGCTCTCCCGAATATACTTTTTGTATGATCCCGGCTCCGTATTTACTCTCGATATACCTGTCAAAAGCTCCCATATCACCGAAATAAGTGATCCGGAAATTCTTATTTCCGCTTATGACGGTAAGACTTCCGTACTGCTTTTCTTTACCCATACGTGTAACCCGGGCCAGCGTTACCTTTGCCGCAAACAGCGCACCGGGATTACCCGCGCCCACAGGTTCAAGCTTTTCAAGATCCTTTACAAGCTTAACGGTAGCATATTCAAGAGGAACGCTTGCGTCAAACCTTACCTCTCTGTTCAGATCATCATCGGACAGGCCGGCATTTTCATTAAGCTCTTCCCCTAGCTTTTCAAGGTTCTCTTCCTTAAGCGAAAAACCTGCAGCCATCGCATGTCCGCCGAATTTGGTGAACAGATGCTTTACCTCGGACATTTTCTCAAACATGTTATATGCTGGGATCGATCTGGCAGATCCCTTCAGCCCTTCTTCGCCCTTTGTAACAATGAGCACGGGACGGTTATAGCTTTCCTTGATCTTGCCCGCCACAAGCCCCGCAATGCTCTCATGAAGCTCCGGAAGATAAATTACCAGTATCTTGTCTGAAAGCATATTTCCTGATTCGATCATCGAAACAGCCTTCTTCGTTCCGCTTACGGTCATACTCTTCCTTGAATCGTTAAGCTCCCTGATCCTCAAGGCATCGGCAAGGCATTTTTCATAATCATCCGAAAGAAGAAGATTGACAGATTCACCGGCGCTCTCAAGCCTTCCGGTTGAATTTATGCAGGGGCCTATTATAAAAGAAAGCGAATATGCCGAAAGATGGGTTCCGTCAAGACTATTGGCGCACATAAGTGCCTTAAGCCCGGTATTATCGGTTTTTTCCATCTGCCTGATGCCTTCACGCACGATTATCCTGTTCTCATCGCACAGATCCATGACATCGCAGGCAGTGCCGAGAGCCGCAAACTGGACGCAGCCTTTAAGCGCAGCTTCAAGTGCATCCGATGCAAACCGCGAAAGAAGCGCACACATGTATTTAAATGCAACCATTGCTCCGCATATACCCTTAAAAGGATACAAACTGCCCTCTCTGTGAGGATCAACTACAGCGATGCAATCGGGAAGTATCTCATGCCTGATGCCGTCTCCGTCTTCGGTAAAAGGGACCTGATGGTGATCAGTAACAATAACATTTACTCCCAGACTTTTTGCAAGCTCTGTCTGTGAAGCTGCCGCAATGCCGTTATCACATGTGATGATAAGATCGATGCTGTCTTTGGCAGCCTCCTTTACAAGATCATCATTGATACCGTAACCATCCTTAAGTCTGTGAGGGATTGCATAGGAAACATCTCCCCCTGCGGCTCTTATGCATTTTACAAGAATATATGTTGAGGTCACACCGTCAACATCATAGTCTCCTATGACACGGATCTTTTCTCCGCCTTCTATTGCAGATATAAGCCCGGTAACGGCTTTATCCATGTCCGGTAAAAGAAAAGGATCATGAAGCTGATCCAGTCCTCCACCGAGGTATCTTCCTGCCTGGATGATATCCTCCGCTCCTCGGTTTCTTATGACGCGGGCGCAAAGAGGATCTATCCCCAGCTCCTCTCCCCACTTAACGAAATTTCCGCTTTTTCTGATCTCAATCCATTTATCCATTATTTTTCCTTTGATGAATAACTATGCACAGAGCATGAAATATAATATCCGGATAAAAAGATACGGGGACGAAACCGTCCCCGTAAACAGTCATTCAGATCTTCAGGCTTTCTTTTCCCTTGCAGGGAACTTCTTGGAAAGGATAACCCAGAAAGCACCGGCCAGACATACCGAAGAGTAGCATCCGCATACGATACCGACCATCAGAGGAAGTGCGAAATCCTTGATGCTGGATACACCGAAGAAGTAAAGAAGTGCAACCATGACAAAGGTTGTAAGGGATGTAAAGATACTCCTTGAAAGAGTCTGTGTAACGCTCTTATTAACTATCGGAACGATATCGGTCTTACCTGCATTGGCCATGTTTTCCCTGACACGGTCAAAGATAACGATCGTGGCGTTGATGGAATAACCGACTATCGTAAGCATACATGCAACAAACGTGTTACTTACGGAAACTCTTGCTGCAGCATAGAATGCAAGAACTACGAGAACGTCATGCATAAGAGCAAGGACTGACGAAACGCCGAAGCGGATATCCTTAAATCTTACTCTGATGTATATGAGCATACATATGATTGCAACGATTACGGCGATTATGGTATCTCTCTTCATCTCATCGGAAATGGTTGAGGAGATGGTCTCTGTTGTAATGCTTGTCTGTGCAACTCCGTACTCTGAAACAAGCATATCCTCAAGAGCACTTCTTACAGATGAAGGAAGTGTTGAGGTTTTGAAGATAACCTCATTGGAATTCTGTACGGTCTGAACCTGAACATTGCTTCCGGTAACTGCCTCTATCCTGGGCACAACGGTGTCATTGAGCTGCTGAAGAGTATAGCTTTCGTTGAAATCAACTGTCGTAGCGGTACCGCCGACAAAATCAAGCGAGTAATTAAGTGCGCCTTTTCCGCCGGATGCATTTATGCCCATGAACACAAATCCCGCAATGATGACTACGACCGAAACAGCAATGAATAGTCCCTTCTTGCTGAGGAAATCAACAGCCTTCTTATCCTTGCCCTTTCCGTAAAAAGCAACCGATCTGAGACCAAGAGCATAGAAAGCCTTCATAAGCCACTTGGTAACAAAGAGTGCGGTGAACATTGATACAACGATACCGAGTGCAAGAGTCTGGGCAAATCCCTTAACATTTGCAGGTCCGAGTATCATGAGCACAACTGCTGCGATAAGGGTTGTGACATTACCGTCGATGATGGCGGAAAGCGCCTTCGCATAACCTGTATTGATGGCACTCTCTACGCTGTCACCCTTTCCGAGTTCCTCTCTGATACGGGCGAAAACAACTACGTTCGCATCAACTGCCATACCGATTGAAAGAATGATACCTGCAATACCCGGAAGGGTAAGCGTAAGCACATCATTGAATCCGATGAGGAGAAGAACTATAAGTGCAACATAGAAGCAAAGTGCAATGGCCGATGCAAGGCCGGGGATAAAGTATACGATGATCATGAATGCCGCAACAACAGCAAGTCCGATGGCACCTGCCTTGAGTGAAGTGTTGATGGCATCAATTCCGAGCTGTGCACCTACAACCTTGGAATGAAGCTCTTCAAGCTCGAGTGAAAGACCACCGATCCTTATGGTAGAAGCAAGTCTTTCAGCCTCCTCATAAGTAAAATTACCGGATATCGAAGCAGATCCGTTGGCAATGACTTCATTAACCCTGGGAACGCTCTTGAATTCACCGTCATAATAGATACCGATGGTCTGATATCCGTTCGTAACGGCTCTCTGAGTAGCCTCAGCAAACTTGGTAGCTCCCTCGGGAGTAAGTGACAGAGATACGGCATATTCCATATTCTGCATATTGTCAGACTGTGATACCGCTCTTGCATCCGCAACATCGGTACCTGTAATGCAGATAGAACCGTCAGCCATGAGCTCTTCGATAGTCTTATTCAGAACAGTCTTCTGACCGACAGTACCATCGTCGTTCATAACGGTCTGAGTGCTATAGTTGGCATTTCCGGCTGAATCCGTTTCACTGATAAAATACAGCGCACCGGGACGTCCGAGCTGGGCAAGTATCTCTTCCGCATCGGTAACACCGGGAATCTCTATTGCGATCCTGTTGGATCCTTCCTGATATACCTGTGCCTCGGTCGAATAGCCTGCAACTCTCTGCTGGAGCTTGTAAATGGTATCGGCCATATCGGTCTCGGAAGGATTTTCCTCACCTACGACCTGATAAGTGATACTGACACCGCCTGCAAGATCAAGTCCGAGCTTGATATCGGATGCATTGCCTGTGCCGTTTCCGTCGTATCCCCATATATCCATATAGCCAATTCCGAGTGTCAGGACAAGAACTGCCAGGATAATGGCAACAGCCTTACTTTTTTTCATGACTTAAGTTTTCCTTTCAAATATAAGAACTTAAAAACCAAACAAAAGAATACTACTACCTAATAAAAGAAAAATCAATCTGCATCTCCGAAGGTTTCGGCGCATTTGAGCATTATGGCGCATTCAACCCTCTTTTTCTGAAGCTCGCAGCCAACCTCGTAAGCACCGTTCACATCGCCGGTGAAATTGTAGGAGTTGGCGGCGCATCCGCCGCTGCAGTAAAACTTCGCAAAACAATCCTTGCATCCGGGCTTGGAATATACATTGCAGGCTGCGAACTTTTCCCTGATCTCCGGCTTTGTTACTCCGTCATCCACATTTCCCATCAAAAACTTCTCGTTTCCGACAAACTGATGGCAGGGATAAAGATCACCCCAGGGAGTTACTGCCATATATTCGCATCCGGCTCCGCATCCCGAAAGTCTCTTATAAACACAGGGGCCTCCGCTCAGATCGATCATAAAGTGGAAGAAATTAAAAGGCTTTCCGTTCTTCCTGCGAAGGATCATCTCATGAGCGAGCTTATCATACTGATCCTTAAGGAAAGGAACATCCTCCATGGTAAGCGCATAATCATCGGAAGGCTGTGCCACAACAGGCTCTACGGAAATCTGTTCAAACCCGAGATCTGCAAGATGGAGCACGTCCTCGGAAAAATCCTTATTGTACTTGGTATAGGTGCCTCTTACATAATAATTCGTCTGGTTTCTGGACTCTGCCGCCTTGATGAACTTGGGTATTATGGTATCGTAGCTTCCCTGCCCGCCTCTTGTGGGACGCATACGGTCATTGACCTCCTTACGTCCGTCAATGGACAGAACCATATTGTTCATTTCCCTGTTTGCGAATTCCTGGATATCATCATTAAGAAGTATTCCGTTTGTCGTAAGAGTGAAACGGAACTTCTTGTTGTGCTCTTTTTCAAGGCTTCTGCCGTAGCGGACTATCTCCTTTACGACATCGAAGTTAAGAGTGGGCTCTCCTCCGAAAAAATCCACCTCAAGATTAACATGTGATCCGGATTCCCT
>CAMNAQ010000086.1 GCA_946531495.1 uncultured Lachnospiraceae bacterium
ATTAAAACGTGTAGCGATATTCCTGTTAAGCTCAACATGCTGCTTCGGATCCTCACCGACGGGAACATAATCCGGTCTGTAGAGAAGGATATCTGCCGCCATAAGCGAAGGATATGCAAAAAGTCCTGCATTTATATTGTCCTTATGCTTTTCGGACTTATCCTTGAACTGAGTCATTCTTGTAAGCTCGCCGAACATCGTATAGCACTGAAGCACCCATCCGAGCTGGGCATGTGCGGGAACCTGTGACTGAATGAAAAGAGTGTTCTTCTCCGGATCAAGACCGCATGCAATATAAAGAGCAAGCTGTTCGAGAGTTCTTCTCCTCAGCTCAGCCGGCTCCTGTCTTACGGTTATGGTATGAAGATCTGCCATAAAATAAAAACAGTCAAATTCATCGGCTCTGGCGCCCCAGTTTTTAATGGCACCGAGGTAATTGCCCAGGTGAAGATCCCCGCTGGGCTGGATGCCGGAAAGCATTACTTTCTTCTTGGGTGCATCGCCCTGTGTATTTGGCTGTACATTCTGCTGTTCACTCATTTAATCATTTTCTCCGATCTGTTTTTATCTTTTATATCCCATAAGCTGATGATGGCGTTCTTTTTCCTCATACATCTGTGCATCCGCTGCCTTGAGCAGATCTTCGGGCGTATGAACCTCATTCCTCGGATAAAAAGCCGTACCGCAGCTTATGCTGAGTTTTATAGGGAAATCACCGGATGAATTAAAATGCTCCAGATTGGAATTCAGTGATTTCATAAAACCGTCTATCATCCTCGGATCATCAACCTGAGGTATAACAACAACGAATTCATCTCCGCCGTATCTGGAAATGAAATTGTGGCCGCTTGAAAAAGACTGCCTTATTATCTCGGAAACCTCCCTGAGTGCCACATCACCCATATCATGTCCGAGTTCGTCATTGATGAGTTTGAACTTGTCAACATCCATCAGGATAAGTGTAAGTCTCTCCTGAGAATCATCACGAACCCTTTCAAGAAGGTATTTATCCAGACTTCCTCTGTTATTAAGTCCGGTAAGAGCATCGATCGAGACCTCATCGCGCGACCTGTTGATATAAAGGAGCAGCATACTGAATGCCGCAAGGGGCCAGATGAGGCTTATCCCGTATCTTGCCATCTGTATGATGGCGCCTATGAAGGGTGCGATGACAAAGCCGGCAAGTATGGCATATTCTCTTCTGGTACTGGCCAGCATCTCCTTGCTTCTCTTATACATCACCCATACGCTGGTAGCAAGAAGATAGCCCATGACAAGAAGAGCGATCGGCGAGCTCAGAGGTCCTCTTTCATATGAATTACCCGGAGTGATATTGAATGTATAGTGTGTGAGAGGATTGGTCAGCAAAAGAACAAAAACGGTTCCGAGAGGAAGCACGATCGATATCCATACATTCTTCCTGCTCATAACCCTTCTCAAAACCCTGTACTGTACATATTCTGCCCAGACTATAACAGCATAGATCTGACACAGATAATACAGAGTGATCACTATGTTCAGGATCACATAAACGGATGATCCGGGTCTTCCTATCATGACCCATGTGACAAGATCAAACAGAATCACAAGGGAGAGCAGAAAGATCGTCCTCCTCAAAAAGCGCACATCCTGAGTGTTGTCAAAACTGATCAGACTGGTATACAGAAGAATTCCCAGAACGATCAGAGCATATCCGTCCACTCCTATGTTAAACCATAATAAATCACTCATTATCTTTCCCCCATCAGGAACTACCAGACATATACGTTATGCCAGATACGATAATAGCCTCCGCCGAGTCTTTCGGCCTGGATCGCTATATTGCAGTTTGTCGCACCTATGGTCTTAAGTGCGCTGTCCATATATCCCGTCCTGTAATTGCCCCTGCCGTATTCACTTTCCAGAGTCCTGAAAAGTGATTCCGGAATGACATTGTAAAAACAGTGATCTCCCTTACCGCAGGAAACAAGCTGGATCCTGCAGTCCCTGTAATAATCCTGAAGCGTTCTTAAAGCATCGCTTTCCTTAAGTCCGTACACCGCAAGCTGGGCGGCAGGATCCGATACATATGTCGTATTTCCCGAAGGGTGCGGGCCGTCATTGCCCGATACATCCTCAGGATGTTCTCTCTCGTAATCGAGCGGAACCTGCGGATCATTATTTATAAAAGGATCAAAATACGGATCATATCCTTCAGCCTCTGCGGGAACAGCATTCTCTTCTCCCTCCGATACGGGCGTACCGCTCTCAAGTCCCCTGAAAAGAGTACCTGTACATGCCGGAAGATAAACGGAAAGACTCTTTCTTACATGAGTTCCGGCATAATCCCCGTCCGTTCTGTTAAAGTAGTCATAAGAAGCCGGTTCGGCATCATCCCAGGTAACGTCAACATTATAATATCCGTCACTTAGTTTAACAATATTCCAGGCATGGTCCTCACCGGAACTTCCCGCACAATAGTATGCGGGTATGCCGAGTCTCTGACACACATACTGAAATGCCCTTGCATATCCGGCACATACACTGTTTCCGAGGACAAGCGCGCTGTATGCGCTCTGGTTCATCGGCGCGGATGCATCATACCCCGTATTGCTTATAAGAATGTCGTGAACATATTTTTCCCTTGAATAATCGTCGCTGTACTGCCTTGCCGCTTCTTCGATAACGGTAGCGGCACTGTCAAAGGCACTTCTTGCATTTTCGAGATCATTGGCGATGGTGTAATACGCAAGATCTATCTCAACCACTTTTCCGTTCGAGGTATATTTTTCGGTATACGCCGTCTGGACATAGAACAGTTCCGGGTGGTCTCCGAACACCGCTTCAAAGGCATACTGAACCTGATCTGTATTGACCTCGACGCAGGGAGCAAACGAAGAAACCACATTCATGGCATTTGCATATATCTGCCTGTACAGAGCCTGGGTCGTCTTATCAAGCATCGCATAATAGGGATATATGACCGGATCAAATTCAAGATCCGATCCTACCGATCCCTGATCTATGCTTCCGGATACTTCCTTTGCCTGGGAATCACTCAGCTCCTCGCCCGTTCCGTAAACAGGCGTGTATCCGCTTCTTCCAAGTACATTTTCGGGAAGTGCGGTTATGGTTCCGTTATAAGGGGTATACGGAACGAGCATATCCGGGTCCGTCCCCGCGGGAGGATTGATCACAACGCCTCCGGGAAGAACTCCGGGAGCCGCCGCATAGCTTTCATCCGTTACCTTTCCGCCGATAAGACCGCTTCTTCCGTCACTTCCGTACAATATGCCGCTGATGCTTTCGGTAAGTGTCGGATTCAGAGCGCAGAGAAGCACAAATACGCATATGGCGATCAGTATCGCCAAAAAGCCGTATCCAAGCTTCTTCAAAAAGCCCATTTTCCTCTCCTTTCCCAAATGCTGAAATGCACATTTATACATAGTCAAATATACCACAAAACGGCAGATTTTCCAACAGTTCCACTCAACCGCCAATATCGCATTGAAATAATTTCTTCTCAATGATAAAATTTTTCCCGGCAGGTTTTTTATGTGCCGAAAACGGATACCTATTTACAGGAGGAGCAATATGGAAACGGTAAAATGCATCAGAGAACGCCGCAGTGTACGAAAGTTTGATACATCCAGGGAGGTTTCCGCCGAACTGATAGAATCCGTGATCGATACGGCACGTTTTTCTCCCAGCTGGAAGAACACCCAGGTTACCCGCTACACCGTTCTTACCGGAGAATCCAAGAACGCTCTGGCGGCATGTACGAATGTCTGGGCTAAAAACGGGGACATTATGAGAAGTGCTCCCATGGTCGTTGCACTCAGCGTAGTTGACAAGAGAAGCGGATTCGAAAGAGACGGATCGTTCTCCACTCCTCTCGGAAACGGATGGCAGATGTTTGATTGCGGTATCGCCGCACAGAGTTTTTGCCTTGCTGCATTTGATGCCGGTCTTTCAACACTTATCATGGGACTCTACGATGACAACGCAGCCGAAGTCATCGGTATCCCCGATGGTCAGATCCTCACAGCACTCATTGCCGTAGGATACGCCGATGAATCACCCGCTGCTCCGTCCCGTAAGGAACTTACCGATCTGATCACCTATAAGAATTGACCCATTAAGGACTGAAATTATTTTCAGTCCTTTTTTAAGGAGCTCTACGGATATGATCCGATAGTCGAAGGAGGATATATGAGACATTTGATGAGTCCGCTGGACTTCACCACACAGGAACTGGACGATCTGTTTGATCTTGCGGCAGATATAGAGATCGATCCCGAAAAATATGCACATGTATGTGACGGAAAGATCCTTGCTACGGCATTCTACGAGCCGAGCACCAGAACAAGGCTTTCATTTGAGGCGGCAATGCTTCGCCTCGGCGGAAAGGTCATAGGCTTTTCCGATGCCGGATCATCATCCGCAGCAAAGGGAGAAAGTGTTTCGGATACGATCAAGGTCATCTCGCAGTATGCCGACATATGCGCGATGAGACATCCCAAGGAGGGTGCAGCCTTTGTAGCGGCATCCAAATCAGAGATCCCTGTCATCAACGCAGGCGACGGAGGCCACCAGCACCCCACCCAGACACTTGCGGATCTGATGACGATAAGAAGCATGCACGGCAAGCTAAGCGGCTTTAAGATCGGGCTTTGCGGAGATCTGAAGTTCGGACGTACGGTTCATTCCCTTATAAATGCACTTGTAAGGTATGATGATATCAGCTTTGTCTTCATCTCCCCCACAGAGCTCAGGGTTCCGGATTATATAACAGATATGCTCAAGGAGAAAAACATCCCTTATCAGGAAGTCATAAAGCTTGAGGACGTGATCTCAGATCTGGATATGCTCTATATGACAAGAGTACAGAAGGAAAGATTCTTCAACGAAGAGGATTATGTAAGACTGAAGGATTTCTACATCCTTACCAAGGATAAGATGGCACTTGCAAGAAAAGAAATGCTGGTGCTCCACCCTCTTCCGAGAGTCAATGAGATCTCCGTTGAAGTTGACGACGATCCGAGAGCATGCTATTTCAAGCAGGTAAAATACGGAATGTATGTCAGGATGGCTCTGATAATGACACTTTTGAATCTTAAAGCGGAGGAATGATAAATGCTGAATGTAGGTAAGATCGAAGAAGGATTTGTCCTTGACCACATACAGGCTGGAAAATCCATGAGCATATATGAGCATCTCGGACTCGATAAGATGGATTGCACGGTTGCGATCATCAAAAATGCCCGTTCCAAGATAATGGGAAAAAAGGACATACTTAAGGTTGAATGTGATATCGATACTCTCGACCTGGATGTATTGGCATTTATAGATCACAATATAACCATCAATGTTATAAAGGCAGGCGAGATCATTGAAAAGAGAAGTCTCAAGCTTCCGAAGGAAGTAAAAAACGTCATCAAGTGCAGGAACCCCAGATGCATCACATCGATTGAGCAGGAGCTTCCCCACATTTTCTTCCTTGCCGACGAGGAAAAAGAAATCTACAGATGCAAATATTGTGAAGAGAAATATTCACAAAAGGACAAATTCTGACATGTTTCTTCTTGTCGACGCCGATGCCGATACATACAAAACACTCCTGAAAAACAATCCTCTCTTCGACTTTGTTGAGGAGGCCGGATGATCAGCAGCTCTTCCTCGAAAGGACAGATCCCGATTATCTGTGATGTTTGATATAGATTTCAAAAAGAGCAATGTGGTCGTAGGAAGATGGGGCGGTGAAGAATTTGTGGCTGTGTGCTACGATTCGGATATCGAAAACGCTTCAGCTCATGCCGAAGAGATACGCAAAAAGATCACTGAAGAAGAATTCAAGGTGGTCGGAAATATCTCCTCCAGCATAGGACTTACCGAGATATCAAAAGAAGACAGCTTTTCAGCCGCCTTCGACCGTATGGATAAGGCATTATATAAAGCAAAAAATGATGGAAGAAACAGAGTAGAAAAAGGCTGATCCTTAAGTCCTGTCAATCTCCTATATCATGACCGTCTTTCGAAGCTTTCTTAAGTTCTTCAAGAGCTTCTCTGTAATCGTTGGATGTGATCGTAGGATTGGATCTGATAATGTTTCTTACAAACAGATTCTTTATTGTGCCCTTAAGGGTTGTAAATGATGCATGCTGCCTTATCACCGATGCATATTTTTCACCAAGACTTCTGACCTCATCCATAACCTTCCTGCCGGAATCAGGGATGATCTTATCAGGCACTCCGGCAAAATTCTTTCGGACATAATCAAGTCTGCGTTTTACATCCCTTCCAAAGTCATCGAACCGGTCACTTACACCATCTCCGATATCCCCGATCTTCTCCAGTTTTTCCGAGATATCCTCCTTGAAATCCTCGTATCTTTCACCGGCTTCATCAGCAAGGACCGCGATCACCACATCAAGACGCTTTTGCATAAGCTTCATCTCGTGACGGGCTTTTTCGATCTTTACAAGCATCATGCGCAGGTCCATGGCTGCCTTGAATGATATGGCAAAATCCACGACCGCTATGACCATGATGACAATATCGATCACTTTCAGATCGGAAGGATCGATAATACCGATAAGCGAGTTGACGGGTTTTTGCAGTATTTCATTCACCACAAAAGTAGCTGCGCACCATCCGAGGGATGCGCCGAGACATATGTATCCGTTCAAGTTGAATTTCTCAGCTGAATAGTCCCAGTATCTGACCTTGAACAGGTGCTCCATCAGATCGCCTGTTACATATTCAAGCACTGTCGCACATATCATTCCCGAAAGGCATGCAAGGATCACATGATCTTCAAACGGCGATGCCGCAACGAGCATCGTACATACGCCAAAGCCGTAGATTGGAAGGAATGGTCCCTTCATAAATCCTCTGTTTACGAGCTTCCTCTCCCTGACAGAGCAATATACAGTCTCCCATATAAATCCGATCATCGAATATATACAGAAGATAAATACCCATTCTGCAAATGTATACTTGTCCATGTTCTTTTCACAAAAATCCCCCGGCTGTCCTGCAGCTGAAAACTGCCCGAAAGCCGGGGGCATAAGTAATCATACGTTTATGCCGTAAATGAAACCACAGCATCCTTAGGTTCACGCGATTTTTCTATCGATACCGCATGGAGCACCGGACCTTCTCCGCCGTAATCAGGGAAGAACTCCTTCGTTACCGTTGCCGTGACAACGACCCAGTCCTTATCCTTAACAGGCTCCTGACCGGGACCGTACTGGCAGGCATATCCGAGGAACGCCATATCCTGTGCACAGCATGTCATAGCCATCCTTCCGGGAATAAAAAAGCCCTTGGGGAAATCCGGAGGAGTCATGCACATGGCCTGAAACACAAGTCTCTTTCCGGCATATCTCTCGGGATGATCCATTGCATCAAGATAAAAAATTCCGTATGCATTGGTATCAAGTACGATCTCATCCTTGGAAAGATCATAAGGAAGATCCTCTTCAAAGATCTCATTGATCTCTCCGTTTGCATCCTCAAAAACAATATCAGCCGTCTGATTGACTGCCTTTATGTTTCTCCTGTATGAAGGAAGATCATTCCTTACATTGTCGCATCTGTTGAATATGATCATCTCGGAATTCCTGATCTGTTCGGCAAGAAGAGATTTCATATTCGTATAGTAAACGGGAAATGTGGAAGCATCGATAACAGTTATCTGCTGCGCAAGCTTCCAGTTCGAAGGCATCTTAAAATCCTTGAAATTCCACATGCCGTTCCATTCGATAATGATACGGTCAGGCTTGTAGGTCTTCTCGATGGCCGTAAGCTGCATCGGATTCATCTGCTCTTCTTCTTCGATCAGTATCATATCCGTACCTGACTTTTTCATCAGTTCGGCAGAATACTCCTCCTCGCCTTCCTCGCAGAGGATCAAAAGAGTGTTACCCTTGATCTTAAAATAATCCTGTGACAGCGTAAACTTAATGAACTCGGTCTTGCCCGCTTCGAGAAAACCATTGATTATATAAACTGACTTTTGCTTACCCGCAAACATCTCTACTCCTTATGCAAAAAGCTTTGCAAGTTCATCCTCTTTAAGCTCGGATCCGATCACACAGATCTTACCGGTAACCTGAGGCTTTCCGGTTCTGACATCTGACTCTTCGGGAACATAATCGTAATAGATCCAGGTTCCGTCTTCGGCAGGGACCATACCCTTTGCTCTGAGGATAACTCCGTAATCACCGGAATCAAGAGCCCTGAGAATGGAATCAACACGCTCCTTGGTGAACTTAACGGGAGTCTCCATTCCCCAACTGGTAAATACTTCATCCGCATCATGTCCGTGATGGTGGTGATGATGGTGACAGCACTCATGCTCATCATCATCATCGTCATCATCGTGGTGATGATGGTGGCAGCACTCATGCTCATCATCGTCGTCATCGTCGTCATCATCGTGGTGATGGTGGTGGCAGCACTCATGCTCATCATCGTCATCATCGTCATCATCGTGGTGATGGTGGTGGCAGCACTCATGCTCATCGTCGTCATCGTGGTGATGATGGTGGTGTTCAGGCTCTGCCTTTGCCTTTTCCATCATCTCTGCAAGAAGTGAATCAATGCTGTCATTGCCTTCGATCGCATCAAGAACCGCCTTTGCATCAAGCTGATCCAGAGGAGTTGTGATAAGCGTAGCCTTTGGATTATGCTCCTTAACTATAGCTACCGCTTCGGCAATCTTTTCGGGTGATGCAGTATCGGTACGGCTCAGTATAACGGTTCCTGCGTACTCAATCTGATTAACGAAGAATTCTCCGAAATTCTTGGAATACATTTTTGCCTTGGACGCATCAACTACGGCAACTGCGGAATTGATCTTAACATCAAGATCACCCGCAACGCCCTCAACCGCTTTAAGCACATCGGAAAGCTTTCCGACTCCCGAAGGCTCAATAAGTATGCGCTCCGGTGAATATGTTGAGATAACCTCTTTAAGTGAAGTTCCGAAGTCTCCCACAAGACTGCAGCATATGCATCCCGAATTCATTTCCTTGATCTCGATACCGGACTCCTGAAGAAAGCCTCCGTCTATACCGATCTCTCCGAACTCATTCTCAATAAGAACTGTCTTGGACGCATCTACCGCATCCTTGAGAAGCTTTTTGATAAGAGTGGTCTTTCCTGCACCGAGGAAGCCGCTTACCACATCGATTCTGGTCATTTTATCTACCTCCAAATCCTGTTTCGCATGAAAGAATGCCTTTCATACGCCAATCCTAAAAAAATAAGCGAAACTGTAAGCCGGGTTCTGTTGACGCTTCACCCTTGCGGGCAAAACGCTGACGATCATCTATCTAGTACGTACGTTGCCATACGTATCAAGCGACCTACCTGAAAGATGGGCGGGCAGCCCTTAACCTTTCCGTTTGGTCTTGCTCCGGATGGGGTTTACATGGCTCCGCATGTTACCATGCGGACGGTGGTCTCTTACACCGCCTTTTCACCCTTACCCGCAAAAAGCAGGCGGTTATTTTCT
>CAMNAQ010000087.1 GCA_946531495.1 uncultured Lachnospiraceae bacterium
ATCATCGGCCATCAGGTTATCGATAATGCCTGCAGCTTCCTTATCCGACATTGCACCTATTATGCGCTGCTGAAGATCCACATCAAGGTATGAGAAAACATCCGCAGCCTGATCCTTGGTCAGTATGCGGAAAAGCTTGAGCATATGCTCCTCACTGAGTTCCTCCATCCATGCAGCGATGTCGGCATCGTTATGTTCGGACAGACTCTCACGGAGTTTCGTATACTCCTTGTTTTCAAGCAGAGTAAGAAGCTCGTCAAATACGTTCTTTTCTTCCATTTTAAACCCTCCCATGAGGTGGCAAAGCGCGCCTCACAGGAAGAAAGTCCAAGATCAAAGGGAATTTCGGGCGGTGAGGTGTGGATATGCCATCATAGAAAAATATGTACTTCGGGGAACAGAGTCTGTACTTCGACTGTCGCTTGACATATGATCACCTGCCCTTCTTAAGAATATTGGATAAATACCAAAATCATTCTATTTTTATGGCTAACCAAAGTCAAGGCTTTTTTACTGCTTTGGGAGCTTTTTCAGTGACTTTTTCCAAGTGTATCTATCGAATCTTTTGTTATGCTTCATGAGGCATCAGAATATGCTGCTCATGAGGTATTCATCTATGCTTCTGATGAGGTGTTTATCCATGCTTCTTTGTATATTATTGGTTTGTGTGATGATATAATGAATAAGTGATGACGATTGCGTTTTGTGTATAAATCCTCTTGTTTATCGGGATATATGCATCATCTGAGAAAAGGATCCGGATCTGTATGGGTAGATTTTTAAAAGCAAGACCGGGGTTTTACAGGGAGCTCTTTGTTCTCGTGATCCCGATAGTTATACAGAATGTGATAGCATCCGCCATTAGCTTTGCAGATACACTGATGCTTGGAAATGTGGACCAGACCTCTCTTTCAGCATCAGGACTTGCGGGACAGCTTATGTTTCTGATAAATGTCATGTTCTTTGGACTTAATTCAGCCATTACAATACTCGCCTCTCAGTACTGGGGTAAAAAGGACATGAATGTCATATCCAAGATCCTTGGAATGGGACTGATCATAGCCATGGTGGTTACAGTTTCTTTTTCGGCGTGTGCCTTCTTTATCCCAAAGCGTGTTATGTGGATCTGGACTAATGATCCTGAGCTCATCGAAGCCGGTGCGGTGTACCTCAGATACGTGGCACCATCCTACATCTTTCTTGGGATCTTCCAGCCATATATGAGTATCCTGAAGAGCTGTGAGAGAGTGGTGTTCTCAACTGTTACATCAACCTTTGCGCTGATAGTAAATGTTGTCTTTAATTTTCTCCTGATCTTCGGAGTGGGACCTTTTCCCGAAATGGGAATAGCAGGTGCCGCTCTTGCGACTTCTTTTTCATGCGGATCCGGAGCTCTTATCAGTATCATAGATTTCTTAAAACAGAAAAAGATGCCAAAGAGTCTGAAGATAATGTTCAGGATCCCGCGGGCTCTGGTTGGAGATTTCTTCAGATATTCACTTCCTGCATTTGTGAATGATGTTATGTGGGGACTTGCCTTTACCGTAAATTCCATCATCATGGGACACCTTGGAAGCGACATAGTTGCAGCCAATGCAGTTGTGGCTTCGGTAAGAGATCTGGTGACTGTTGTGGGCTTTGGAATATCTGCAGCTGCATCCATCATGCTTGGCAAAGAGATTGGCGAGAACAGATTGGATGAAGCCAAAAATGATGCCTCTTCTGTTTTGAGAGTAGCTGTTTTTTCAGGCGTTATATCGGGGCTTGTTCTTTTGGTCATAAGTCCCTTCATTCCGCATATGGTAGACATTACCGCGGTTGCATTCAGGTATCTTCAGATAATGCTCTACATCAATATAGCCTATCAGATGGGACAGATCGTCAATACGGTGCTCATCGCATCAATCTTCAGATGCGGCGGAAATTCCAGATTTGGAATGGTTTTGGATATAATATGCATGTGGTGCTTTGCGGTGCCGCTTGGGCTTGTCAGTGCCTTTGTTCTGAAGCTTCCTCCGATTATGGTTTATGTTCTTATGTGTACGGATGAATTTGCAAAGATGCCCTTTGCGATACAGCATTATCTTAAGGGCGGCTGGATCAGGAATATCACAAGGGATAATGTGGAGGCTTAACTGTAACTTTTTGGAGTTCGCTGTCAGGAGACCGGAAGGTGATGCCGGCTTCAACTGTCCGCAGGGGAGGGTTCATGGGTAAACTTAAGAAGTTAAAAGGCGGAATGGATCTGTATGTTACTGAAGATGAGAAGCTACTGGTGAATTCGAATTCCAGAAACGGTGTGTACATCTACGATACGGATACAATGAAGCAGATATTCCAGACAAAGACGGTCAGCTACGTGGCACAGAAGGCAGTTTCTCCGGACAAAAAGCTTCTTGCGGCCAAGAATACAAGCGGACAGATGGCGATTATATCCATGGAAACAGGCGAAGAGATCTTCAGATGTGACATGGCAAAGAGTGAAGGATATAAGTTCACCTTTACCCCGGACAGCAAAGCCGTTCTGGATTTTGACTGGGACGGACGCACGATGCTCCTGAATGCAAAAGGTGCTTTTAGGGTCCTTGACGGACCTGAGCCGGGCGAAAAAAAAGATATGGTGTATCTTTGCTATGACCGCTTTTCCGGGCAGATATATAAGCTGGCTCAGGGGAATGGCAGTGAAAAGGGGCGCTTTGCCTATGCAGCAGAGGTCTCAAAGAAACCTGAGTACAGGCAGATCCATAAGTTCACGGATATGATGCCGGATCACATCATGGGCATATCCATCTGCAAAGAACACATATATTATCTTGATAAAAACGGTACCGGAATCGTGGAGACTGATAAGTCCTTTGAGAAGATGCGGGTGATACCGGTTCCCAAAAAACTGTTTCAATCCGGTGACAGGATCTGCCACGTGTACGTATCGCCCTGTGAGAAATATGTATTTTTCTATCTTGGTTTCAGCCTGGGGGTTATGTATGATCTGACGAACATGGAACCGGTCATGGTATTTACGGAGGATGTTGTATCCGACTTTACCATGCTGCATGAAGATAAAACTGTCGTGATCGCCACATGGGGTGGAACTTACGTGGGGGATATCACATAAAGTAAGCAAAGGCAGTGCAGTGATCGCTATAACAGGAAATAAGAGCATGCTGCGGAATGTGATGAATGCAGGGAGCGGATGATCGTTATAAATGGAGGTAAAAAGCGGTGAAATTTAAGGATATTACCGGTATCACATTACTCAGCCGCGAGGAGTATGACGAATGCAGTGAATTCATTCCGGACTTGGACGGATGGTGGTGGCTTCGTGATCACAACAGTAAGCTGACCGGTTTTGTAAATATCATTGACTGGAATAAACCTGATGCTCATGGGAGTGCCCAGACTATGGGAGGCGGCCTGGTTCGTCCCGTGCTACTGGTATCTCCGGAATCCTGTACTTTAACATGCGGCGAGAAGAGGAAGGCCTTCGGATACAACTGGACAGTGATCTCGGATCATATGCTCCTTTGCGACGAGGAGATCGATCAGAGACCGTTCAACGGTCCTGAAAATAAAAAGGATGTTCCCGATTATGATACTTCAGATATAAAAGCTTTTCTGGATGACTGGTTTGTGGTTAGAATCGAATCTGTGGCCGATCCGGAGGCGGAGCTGAAGATTGTCAGGGAAGATCCGGAGACTCCCGGGGCGGAGCCTGAACCGGATACTGCACAGCTTTTCCCTTACGGCACGGATATAGAATGCTATATGGACAGGGCTGTTGAGAAAATGAATTTTACCTATCCCTGGGCTTCGAAGGAACTGTTTGAAAAAAAGTATACCTTTGCCATCGAGGAAGAAAGCGGAAAGAGAGTATTTGTACAGTATTATAAATACAGCGACGGATCATCAGTCAGATATGTCATAGATAAGTACGGAGATGATATCGTAGATCATATAGTAAGTGAGTGGGAATTTTCGGCCGAATCCGTAAATCCTGTAATAGAGGTCTATGCGCTGACCGGCACCCACGGAACGATCATCTCCGGCTGGCATCTTGAACGCTTTGTATTCAGAAAGCATGAGCTTGGCGGATATTCGTCAAGTATAACTGCGGGGGACCGCAGCGCAGGAGGGACCAGGGTTTTCTTCATTCCTCCCTCGTTCCTTGAAGGGACCTTTGAGGAATTTGTCAGTAAGTACAACGAAATGGTGCCGGGGGTCTTCGGCCTTGAAGACAGGTACTACGAAGATGACCCTGAGGGCTTTAAGAGATTCCTGGGATTTATGTGATGATCATAAATTCACGAACCGTAGCTTTATTAAATGAGAGCAGGATGAGCGGTCTTTTGATCGCAGATGTAAAAAATGGAAGATATAACAGTTACTGTTGAACAGATGAGAAGGAGCGATGCCTATACCATAGAGCATTTTGTGCCCGGCAGAGAACTGATGTACCGTGCAGCCATGGGAGTGTATAACTCGTATAACGGATGGCGGGGCAGGCGCATCGCCATTCTTGCAGGAGGAGGCAATAACGGCGGGGACGGCTATGCTCTTGCAGGAATTCTTAAGAAGGAAGGTATCGATTCCCTACTGATTAGGGTTTCCGATAAGATGTCGGATGACGGTAAGTACTATTGCGAGGCAGCATCAGAACTTGGGGTAAAGACGGTGCCCTTTTCGGAGAAAAGTGACCTGAGAAGCTTTGATATCCTGGTAGACTGCATCCTTGGCACCGGTTTTTCCGGAGAGGTGAGGGGAGCGGCACTTGACGCGATAGAGGCTGTGAATAAAAGTGACGCCTATGTCATCAGCGTGGATATCCCAAGCGGTATGAACGGTGATACCGGTGAGGCGCATTTGGCGGTAAGGGCTGATCTTACTGTTTCCATAGGATTTATCAAGCAGGGACTTGTGACTGAAGAGGGAAGTAAATACGTCGGAAGTCTTGTGAACACCGATATAGGGATCGTACTTGTATAGCGTGAGATTTATCATCATTTATGGATGGTTTTTGAGGAGGGACATTATGAAAAGATTTCGGTTTATAAGTGTTTTACTGATGCTGGTAATGGTTTTCTCTTTGTCTGCCTGCGGTGAACAGACAATAGAAGGGGACTGGGTCCTGGTCAGGGAGGTCTGGGGGGACGGTACCGTTATTGATAAGGATGAACTTGATGATGAGGGCATAGGAGAAAAATATCACATAGAGGGGGATGCTGTAGAATACACATGCCTTGTACTGGGGAAAGAGATCAATCTTGAGATGGAACTTATTGAAAACAGTGATGGCACATATACATTTCAGATCGGCACCATCACCTTTGCAACCGTCACACTTAAGGGAAATAAATTTCAATATACTGTCGGTGAAGGAAATGATGCTTCCACCATGTATTTTGAGAGACAATAACAGATTCATCTGCCTCCCACCCGGAATGCTGAACGGATAAGGAACAATGAACATTTACAGGATAAATGATATAAAGGCTCCGGAGCTGGAGGTTTTTTCCGGATTGTCCGAGACACAGTTATACAGATATTATGAGCCGGATATCGGAATCTTCATAGCGGAGAGTGCCAATGTGATCTGCAGGGCTCTGGAGGCCGGATACGAGCCGCTTTCCATTCTGGTGGAAACGGGAAGGCTTGAAAGTGAGGCACAGCCTGTTTTTGACATGATAGAAAAGCTGTGGGGTGCTGAGAGGCTAAATGCCATTCCCATATATACTGCGGATAAAGAGATCGTAACATGCCTTACAGGCTATACTCTGATCCGCGGGCTATGGATGACGCTTCGAAGAAAGCCGGAACAGGGAATAAGCGAATTTCTTGAGGATAAAAAACGCATAACGGTACTTTTTGATGTGGTGAATCCTACCAATGTGGGTGCGATTATGCGAAGCGCGGCAGCTCTCGGTGTTGACGGGGCGCTCCTTACACATGCATCGGTTGATCCACTTACAAGACGAAGCGCCAGAGTAAGCATGGGAACTGTATTTCAGATACCGTGGACCAAAGCATCAAGGGAAGTTTCGGATGGAACGAATCTGATCCGGATCCTTAACTCATACGGTTTTAAGACTGTCGCAATGGCACTCACCGAAGATTCCACCGGAATAGACAATGATGAGATAAGGGCTAATGAAAAGCTTGCAATCATTCTTGGCACCGAAGGTACGGGGCTTCCGAAGGAGGTAATAGAAGCCTGTGACTACCGTGTGATGATCCCCATGTATCACGGAGTGGATTCACTAAATGTTGCAGCAGCAAGTGCAATAAGCTTTTGGGAACTTACGAAAAAAAGGAAGCAAACATGATCTATAACGATTTTCAGGGAATAAAACTGTCGGCTCTTGGAATGGGCAATATGAGACTTCCCGTTTTGGACGGAGATGACAGCAGGATCGATAAGGAAGCCGCAAAAGAGATGATAAGATACTGTATGGATGCGGGTATCAATTATTATGATACAGCATACGGATATCATGGCGGACAATCGGAACTGGTGGTTGGAGAACTCCTTCAGGACTATGACAGGGAGAGTTTTTATCTTGCTTCAAAGTTTCCCGGCTACGATCTTTCCAATATGCCGAAGGTAAAGGAAATATTCGAAGAGCAGCTGAAAAAATGCAGGGTTGAGTATTTTGATTTTTATCTGTTCCATAATGTCTGTGAAATGAACATTAACCAGTATCTTGATCCCAGGTACGGTATTTATGAGTATCTCATGGAGCAGAAGAAAAACGGTCGTATAAAGCATCTTGGTTTTTCCGCTCACGGTGATATAGCCTGTATGACAAGATTTCTGGATGCTTATGGCAAGGATATGGAATTCTGCCAGATAGAGCTTAACTATTTCGATTACAGATTTCAGGATGCAAAGGGAAAGGTCGAACTTCTGAAAAAGTGGAATATTCCCATATGGGTAATGGAGCCTGTAAGAGGCGGACAGCTTGCAACTCTTTCGGATGAAAACACTGCCAAGCTTAAAGCCTTACGCCCGGATGAGGAGGTCCCTGCCTGGGCTTTCAGATTCCTTCAGTCGATCCCGGAGGTTACCGTCACATTGTCCGGAATGTCAAACATGGATCAGGTCAAGGCCAATATTGGTACCTATGAGAGTTCAAAGCCTCTGAATGAAGAGGAGATGTCGGTTATCCTTGGTATAGCGGATGAGATGATCGATAAGACAACGGTGCCCTGTACAGGATGCCATTATTGTGTATCGCATTGTCCCATGGGACTGGATATACCTTTCCTCCTTAAGCTTTATAACGAGGCTATGGTTGCAGGGGCAGGAGATTTCATTGCTCCGATGGCGCTTGCCTCAGTTGCTCCCGACAAGCAGCCTGAGTGCTGCGTATCCTGTCACAGCTGCGAGAAGGTGTGTCCCCAGACCATTCACATACCTGAGCATTTGAGTAAATTCGCTGAAAAAATGGGAAGATGAATAGTAGGCTCGCCTAAGGATGGGGAGATCTTTGCGGCAAATGTTAATCCACCTGTAAGGGTGGAATTCAAAATAGCATTTTATGATACTGATTCGTAGACCGATTCACAGGCGTTTATGAACGCTTCTACCGAGAATTTATCACATATTGTCTTACGGGCGAGTTCACCGACTGCCCTGCGCAGCCCGGGATCATCGCCCAGTTTTTTTGCATATTCCAGGAATTCTTCCTTTGTGTTGTAAATGAAGCCATTTTTCCCATGTATTACGATACCGTCCATGCAGCTGTCGTTTCTGCACAGAACCGGAAGACCGCATGACATTGCCTCCATGTATGACAGGCCCTGCGTTTCACTTGTTGATGCATTGACGAATACATCTCCTATGCAATACATTCTGGGTGCATATTCGGGTTCGACCATTCCGGTGAATATGAAGCGTTCCGGATGATCCGAATTGTTGCATTTGAGCTTAAGCTTTTTTAAATACGGGCCGTCACCTACGATGACCAGTTTGACATTATCGATATCGAGGCAGTTCACATAGTCGATGAGTTCTTCAATATTTTTTTCCTTGGCAACTCTGCCGAGATTGATCAGAACAAGATCGTTTTCGGATATTCCGAATCTCCTGCGGATCTCGTTTTTATATTTGGCAGGTTCATTCGAAAATGTATCCTTATCAATTCCTGTAGGGATGATATTGATCGGTCCGTCTATACCATAGTGGTTCAGGGATATTACCATTTTGTTTGTGGGTACTATGAATGCCGCAGACTGGTTATATATATGCTTTATGTATTTATAAATGACGCGTGCCCCGACTAATTTTGCAGGCGGAAAATAATGCAGATAGTTTTCATATACCGTATGGTATGTGTGTACTATGGGCGCACCGGTCATTTTTGCAATATAATGAACGGAACTGTATACCGAAAACTCTGTCTGTGAGTGGATGATATCGGGCTTCCATTCGATGATCTCACGGATGATCCTGTGTTTTTTGGGAATTGCGAATTTAGCTCCCGGGTAGATGATCCCGACATGAATCGCTCCGAGATAGTAGTTGTTACGGATGTTTCTCTCATGACGGTCTTCGGAAAGGGTGAGGATCCTTACCTCATGGCCCTGTTTTTCGAGGCCGCATTTAAGATTGATTATGGACGTGACCACTCCGTTGATGGCGGATAGATTATGGTCGGAAGCTATCAAAATTTTCATATATGTATGATTCCTGCTGAAAAAACTTTTTTCAAATCCCCCCGCTTGCAAGCAACAATATGATAATATCATAAACAGGTTAAAATATGTTTTAAATGTTAAGTAATATTGTCAGTGCCTTTAAGAACGGTGTTAAGTAACAAACAGGAGGAATATATGGTTAAGCATGTAATATTGTGGACTCTTAAGGAAGGATATTCCGCAGATGAGGTTTCGAGGATCAAGGCAGATATCAGGGAAGGGCTGGAAGGCCTGAAAGGAGAGATCCCCGGGCTTATTGATATCAGGGTAAATACTTTTCCGCTTGAAAGTTCAAATTGTGATCTTATGCTTGATTCATCGTTTGAAAATGAGGAATCACTGAAGGGCTATGCAGTTCATCCAAAGCATGTAGAGGTTGCAAATACCAGAGTAAGACCATTTACCGCATCCAGAGTATGCATGGATTATGAAGTGTGATCCGGTGGAGTGCTTCAATGAGCCACTGCCTGAAAGCGGAAATTGTGTTTTGCGCCTGAGGCGATTATTTCCTGCAAGTACGTAAAAAAGCTGCGTTTTACGGATAAACGCAGCTTTTTTTGTACGGAATTTGAGCGCAGTATGGAATATGACTTAGAAAAAATTTGAGCAAACAGCATATAACAGTTGACAACAGTTATAAACTGTTATATGCTGTTTGTTGCAAGGAGCTGACAGATGCATATCAGCCCCATGGAGGAAAATAATGAAGATAATCATTAACAATACTTCAATGATCCCTGTTTACGAGCAGCTCATGG
>CAMNAQ010000088.1 GCA_946531495.1 uncultured Lachnospiraceae bacterium
CAGGGCTATGCAATGTTTGATGAGCTCATCCAGAATATTCAGGAAGAGACCGTCAAGATGCTCATGCATATCAAGGTTGAGCAGAAGGTTGAGCGTGAACAGGTTGCAAAGGTTACCGGTACCAACAAGGATGATTCCGGCCCCAGAGCTCCCAAGACCAGAAGCGCTCAGAAGGTATATCCCAATGATCCCTGTCCCTGCGGAAGCGGCAAGAAGTTCAAGGCCTGCCACGGAAGACCGGGAATGAAGCTCTGACATTCTCTAAGCACCGGTGCGGCGGTCTGTAAAATCTGCACATGCAGCACAAGGCCGGGTGTATTAAATACACCGTGTTTAGAAAGAGAGTGTGAAAAATGGTAGAACTTGATCAGATGAAGCAGGAGATCCTGGCATACAAAGAACCTCTTGCGGAAGTAAAGGAATCCCTTGATCTTGAGAATAAGTCAAGGAAGATAGAAGAACTTGAGAGGGAAATGGAGGCGCCCGGATTCTGGGATGATCCCGATAAGGCCAATGCCAAGATGAAATCCCTCAAGAATATGAAGGATACCAGGGATCTTGTAAAGAGCCTCGAGACCGGTATCGATGATGTGCTTACTCTTGTGGAGATGGGCAATGAGGAGGAGGATGAATCACTCGTTCCCGAAGCAAGGGCAGAGCTTGATAATTTCATCTCTAAATTTGAAGAGCTCAGGCTTTCGACTCTCCTTTCGGGAGAATATGACGATTCCGATGCAATCGTTGAACTCAATGCCGGAGCAGGCGGAACCGAGAGCTGTGACTGGTGCGGAATGCTTTTCCGTATGTATTCCAAGTGGGCAGATAAGAAGGGACTTAAGATCGAGGTGCTCGACCAGCTGGACGGAGATGAAGCGGGTATCAAGTCCGTATCCTTCCAGGTCAGCGGTGATAACGCATACGGATATCTTAAGAGCGAGAAGGGTGTTCACAGACTTGTAAGGATCTCACCCTTCAATGCGCAGGCAAAGCGTCAGACTTCATTTGTCAGCTGCATGGTAATGCCTGTCATTCCTCAGAATAATGATATAGTGATAGAGGATAAGGATCTTCGTATCGATACTTATCGAAGCAGCGGTGCCGGTGGTCAGCATATCAACAAGACCTCATCTGCAATTCGTATCACTCATATTCCTACCGGGATTGTTGTTACCTGTCAGAATGAGAGGAGCCAGTTCCAGAATAAGGACAAGGCATTTGAAATGCTCCGCGCAAAGCTCTTTGAACTCAAGATGGAAGAGGAAGAGGCTAAGAGTAAAGGAATCGCCGGCGAGATCAAGGATATAGCCTGGGGAAACCAGATAAGGAGCTATTTCCTTCAGCCGTATACAATGGTTACCGACAAGCGTACAGGCTTTAAGACTTCCGATGCACTCGGAGTCCTTGACGGAAAGCTCGACCAGTTCATAGTCAGCTATCTGAAGTGGAAGAGTACCGGTGGCGCTGAAGTCGGCAGTGATGATGAGGATATCTGATGACTAAGATACAAACTTCCAAGTTAAAGCCCGGAATGGTCGTAGGAAGCGATGTTCTCAATTATGACAATAAGACCATCATAGCAAAAGGAACAACGCTCTCGCAGACTTTGATCACAAGACTTGAGCTTTATGGTATTCTCAGCGTTTATGTTGATGATAAGATCCCTGAAGCTTCTGGGCAGGATGTGGTTTCTTCCGAGGAAACCGAGCCTTCTCATTTTGAAAAGATCAGGGAAACCGAGATGTTCAAGGAGTTTCAGGCCGACTATGAAGAAGGCAGGAAATCTCTGGAATTCCATGTAAGTGAGATGGTAGATAAAAACGTTGAGGTCGATCCCATCATTCTTCTCGAGAAGCCGCTTGAGATGATAGCGAAGGCCGGATCAAGGGTTTCCGTGATAGATATGCTTCATGCAATGAGAGGGTTCGATGATTCTACATTTGCCCACTGTATGAACGTTTCTCTTCTCAATTATGTCGTAGCCGGGTGGCTCAGGTGGAATAAGGCCGATCAGGAAATGGCGATGATGTGCGGCATTCTCTTTGATATCGGAAAGCTTAAGGTGTCGAGAGATATTCTCAACAAGACTACACCGCTTACTCCCGATGAAATGAAGGAAGTAAAACGTCATGCGGAATACGGATATCAGATCCTTCGTGATAAGAATCTGCCTGATCATATAAAGTCAACTGCCATAATGCATCATGAAAGATATGACGGAAGCGGGTACCCGCTTAAGGTGGCGGGACACAGGCTTGATGTTTTTGCAAGACTTACCGCGGTTACCGATATTTATGATGCGATGACCAGCGCCAGAGTTTACAGAGGACCGATCTGCCCCTTCCGTGTTGTGGAAATATTTGAGGATGAAGGACTTGAAAAATTCGATCCCGACATCATAATGACCTTCCTTAAGAATGTTACCTATACATACATTCAGAATTCATGCAGGCTGTCCGACGGAAGGGAAGGCGTTATCATAATGCAGAACCCCGGAGAGTATTCAAGGCCTGTTGTAAAATGCGGGAACGATTTTATCGATCTTAATAAACACAGAGAGCTTCGCATAGAGGATCTGCACTGATATCGCAGAAGCAAAAAGAAGTGCAAATAAATACCCTCATTGCCGCATGGCCGGTATGATATGTACCCTCTTTACTGGACAAACCAGTAAGGAGGGTATTTTTATACACGTTCATCGATCGGAACATAATGATCAGGGTTCATGAGATTCAGGAAAAACAGTGCATGACTCTCCGACAGGATGGGATAAACCCACAGGATCCCGAGCCCCATTGACAGTATGCAAAGAAGCAGCATCGGGATGAATCTCAGATCGAGCAAAAGAAGTCTCATGCGATGGCCTGTGATCTTTTTTCTGGTAAGAGACAGGATCCTTGAAGCGGGATACTTGGGAAAATCCAGAAGAAGAAAGTAAGCCATTCCGTATGTAAGATTCATGTAAAGCGTTATTGCGAGCGCCGGGACCAGCGTTGCCCAGGAGAGTATAAAAAATCTTTGATCGTGTGTCAGAACGTATAACTCGGCAAAGATGTTGAATATAACCGAAGTGATGATAGTCGGGAACATGATAAATGCGGAGACCTTGAACACCTTTGCAGGATCGCCCCTGAATCCTGCAAAAAGATCTGCGGGCTGGGCATCACGGCCTGTGGAGATGTTCAGATAATACAGATTGATCCCGCATTGGAACATTCCGGCGATGATGTTAAGAAGCGAAAAGATCAGAGCGGATATCACGGTGAAGATGATATCGGAAGTGATGCTTTCGGATATGTTGCCGAAAAACGGAAGCTTGGCAAGCATCGCTGAAAAAATGCTGCCGGAATATGAGATCAGGTAGATCCAGATCAAATAGGAGAGCGTGATCATGACGGCACCGCCGTAGCGTCCTGCCATTGTGTTTTTTGCCTGCTCTTTAATCTCGCCCGCGGGGCGGTATTCAGATTGCTTTGTCAAAATTCATTCCTTCTGTAGCCAGTCTGTCAGCGCTTTTTCTGCCGGACTGGTACGGGTTCTTTTCATTTGGATATTTTATATTGGTGTGTGTTGTGCCGCCCGAGATATATGTACGACCGCATTCGGGACAGATCGCGGTATGGATCGATACCGATGCCTGAAGAACCTTTCCTCCGGCCTTGGCAGCCTTACTGTAGGCGTTGGATACGTGTTCCTGCTCGTGAGCCCTGACTCTGGAGCCTGCTGCGGTGGGAGACATGTGTTGGGCAGATTTAAATGAGACGTTTTCGTCGGATTCATCCTGATATTTTCTTTCCTTGCATGTCTGGCATTCGGCTTTGTTGACTCTTCCCGGACGGTTCGACTTTATCGCAGACTCTTCCATCGGAGTGACGGTAGGTCCGGCTATTCTCCGAATCTGACTTTCTGAGTATCCGGGTATGTTGTTGCTGGCATCTTTTACGGATAGATTCATATCGTCCTCCTTTCTGCAATGATGGCTCGGGTCATACTTAAATGTCCGTTCAATTGCCGTAAAATACCGGATATTCCGGCATTTCAAGACCGTATCTTGCATACATCTGTCTTACTTCCTCGATTATGGAAGGATCTGTCAGCAGCTCATAAACAGCATATGCTGTAACGGCAGCTCCTGCAACGATACCTATTATGGAAAAAACCATTCCCAATACAGCCATCGGATTCAGCGGATTTTTTCCTTTTTTGCTGAGCAGCGAAAAGAGAATTCCGAGGGCTCCGGCCGGTATGGATAACACTCCCGTACATAGCAGAAGGAGTGAAAGTATTCCCATTACCATGGATGCGGTTTCGAAGGAATGTCTTCCCTTATCGGGATTATAACTGTTGTAGTTCGATTCATTTGGTGTCATTTGATTAGAATTTAGCATTATTTCAGCGCTATTGCAATATTTGCGGGGGTGTATTATAATTCACCACGTATCTTCAGGGCAGGGTGAGATCCCCTACTGGCGGTAAAGTCCGCGACCCCTAAAACAGGGCTGAATCGGTGAAACTCCGATACCAACGGTTATAGTCCGGATGAAAGAAGGAGGAAAAAATATGAATGATCTGTTTAGCCAGGTGGCTAAGAATGCCCTGTATGTGTTGAGTTTTTTTCTCATCATTGCAGGGCTGTTTGTTTGTTCGGTTATTGCAGAGAGGATTCTCCGCAAGAAGAACGGAATCACCGATAAGACCTCTGTGGCAAGGCGTTCCGCTTCGGTAGGAGTCCTTTCGGCCATATCGGCGGTTCTTATGCTTTTCGAGATCCCGATGCCATTTGCGCCGACCTTTTATAAGCTGGATATGAGTGAGCTTCCGGTGCTTATAGGTGCATACGCTTTCGGCCCCTCTGTAGGCGTGCTCATCGAGTTTATCAAGATCGTTCTCAAGCTTTTCATTAAGGGAACATCAACGGCCTTTGTGGGTGAGCTTGCCAATTTTACGGTAGGTGCTTCATTTATCATTCCCGCATCGATCATCTACTATGCAAAAAAGAACAAAAAGATGGCTGCAATATCCTGCATTGTCGGAACGATCTGCATTACCATCTTTGGTACGGTATTCAATGCTGTTTATCTGCTTCCCGCATTTGCAAAGCTATACGGAATACCGCTCGAGGTCATATTTGCCATGGGAGCTGAGGTTAATCCCCTTGCAGGTAATAATGTGGTAAGCTTTGTAATAGCCTGTGTTGCTCCCCTCAATCTGATCAAGGGACTTCTGAATTCGACACTGACGCTTCTCATCTATAAGAAGATCAGCCCTATCATCAAGGGCTCCGGCATCGGTGCGGATATAGTAAAAAAAGTAGCCTAAAACAAAAATACATACCCTGATGAAACGATGTGTGCGACGGTTCGAAAAGCCGTCGCACATTGCTTTTTCACGGTGTTTATTATAAAATAAAGTGATATTGTGTTTGGATTGTGCCCAAAAGCGGACGATTTGGAGAATTGCCGTTTTAAGGGGCTTCAGAGAGCTTTTATGGTAGAGTGCGAAGTTAAGATCGGAGCCGCCGATCTCTATGATTACAACCTAAAATATACATACGGAAAGATCATCAATATAATCGCCGAAATAGCCGGGATAGCTGCCGTATTGTATGGCTTTGTGTCCCGCAACTACCCCCTTGCGGTAATAGGCGCCCTTGTTGTGGTATATCTTCCGGTCACACTCTGGATACGAAGTGCACAGACCGCGGCGCTTCTTCCTGCGTTTAAAAAGCCGCTTCATTATGTTCTTGATGAAAACGGACTTACGGTATCACAGGGTGAGGAATCCCAGACTGTGAGCTGGGATAATTGCCTCAAGGCTGTATCGACTTCAAGGAGCATACTGCTGTTTACGTCAGCAACAAGCGCAACGATCTTTCCCAGGGCACAGCTTGGTGACAAGGCAGTTCTTGTGATCCAGTGCATTTCGCAGAATATGTCTCCTGACAGAGTACATATTAGGTATTGAAGGAGAGAGGGAACATGCAGTCATCCGAAACATTTGAAACCTCATCCACTGAAGAGACATATGAGATAGGCAGGAAGTTCGGAAGCCTTGCTGAAGCAGGAAGCGTATTTGCTCTTGACGGAGATCTCGGTGCCGGCAAGACGGTTTTTGCGAAGGGCTTTGCAGCCGGACTTGGGATTACGGAAAATGTAAGCAGTCCAACCTTTACGATCCTGCAGATCTATGACAGCGGAAGACTTGAGCTTTATCATTATGACGCATACAGGATAGAGGATCCTTCGGAGATGGAGGAGATCGGATACACGGAATATTTTTACGGGAAGGGAACATGTCTTGTTGAATGGCCGGGCAATATCTCCGCATATTTTCCGAAGCATTATACTAAGATTTCTATTGAACGGGAACCTGAAAAAGGATTGGATCACAGACGGATAACCGTCACAAGGATATGAAGATATTAGCGATTGATTCATCGGGACTTGTAGCAAGTGCCGCTATATGGGAGAGTAACGGGGAAGCACCATTCGAAAAGGTGCTTGCAAGTGCTTCAACCGATTATAAGAAAACACATTCACAGACGCTTCTGCCGATGATAGACAGGATATGCAAAGAGACTGAATCTGTACCGGGAGATTTTGATGCGGTTGCGGTATCTGCGGGTCCGGGTTCTTTTACCGGTCTGAGGATAGGCTCTGCCACGGCAAAGGCGATAGCAAACGCGTCCGATATCCCTATCGTAGAGGTCCCGACTCTCGAGGGACTTGCGTATAATGTGTGGGGCACCGAAAAGGCTGTATGCCCAATGATGGATGCAAGGAGAGATCAGGTATACAGCGCTCTGTACGGATTTGAAAATGACAGGCTTGTCATATTCAGAGAGCAGGAAGCGCTGCCTGTTGAGGATATGATGAAATGCATCAATGAACTCGGAAAGGAAGTGATCTTTCTGGGTGATGGTGCGGATGCATACCATGACAGGATCTGTGAGCTTGCAAAGGTTAAGTATGTTTTTGCGCCTGCGCATATGAACAGACAGAATGCCGCATCGGTTGCAGTACTTGGAGCGGTGATGTATTCGGAAGGAAAAACAGTAAAGGCGGATGATCACAGTCCGAAATATCTGCGTGTTTCGCAGGCTGAACGAGAAGGTGCCAAGGATTTTAATCTTGTGAGCTGAGAGATGAATAAGATTGAGACAATAAAAATCAGACGTATGGAGGTAAGCGATATAGCGCCTCTTGCGAATATAGAAAAACAATGTTTTTCAAGACCATGGTCCGCAAGGGAGTTCGGACACCTGGTAGAAAAGTCCGACGCATATTATCTCGTTGCCGAAGTGACTGATGACAAGGGTGTCAGAAAGATCGCCGGAACTGCCGGAATGAGGATCGTGTGCGGCGAGGGTGACATAGACAATGTCGCTGTCTTGCCCGAGTTCAGGAATCAGGGTATCGCAAGCGCACTGGTAGAAGGATTGCTTGCTTATGGCAGGGAAAAGGGTATTTGTGAATTTACGCTTGAAGTAAGAGTATCCAACGAGCCTGCCATAAGGGTATATGAGAAGGCCGGATTTGTAAGTGAAGGTATCCGTCCCGGATTTTATGAGGATCCCAAAGAGGACGCAAATATCATGTGGATCCGGAAAAGGGATTAACGAGGTTTTTGATGGTAGATGTAACACTGCTCGGCACGGGAGGAATGATGCCGCTCCCATACAGATGGCTCACATCGCTTATGGTCAGATATAACGGCAGTTCACTTCTGATCGACTGCGGTGAGGGAACGCAGATTGCGATGCGTGGGAGAGGCTGGAGCCCGAATCCCATTGATGTGATCTGCCTTACTCATTATCATGCGGATCATGTCAGCGGACTTCCGGGATTGCTCCTTGATATGGCCAATTCCGACAGAACCGCGCCTGTGACGATAATAGGACCCAAGGGGCTTGAAAGAGTTGTGGGAGGCCTGAGGGTGATCGCGCCGGAACTTCCTTTTGAGGTGATCCTTAAGGAGTTTTCCGGAAATGAAGAGACCTTCGAGATGTTCGGATATAGATTGAAGGCATTCAGGGTTAACCACAGCGTTACCTGCTACGGCTATACTTTTGAGATAGACAGGGCCGGGCGATTTGATAAGGATGCTGCTCTCAGTGCCGGGATCCCTCTCGGGTTCTGGAGCAGGCTTCAAAACGGAGAGACGATCACGGACGGTGACAGGACATATGTCCCATCAATGGTCATGGGTCCTGACAGAAAAGGTATCAAGATAACATACTGTACAGATACAAGGCCTGTGCCTGCGATCACTGAAAATGCCATGGGCAGTGACCTGTGCATACTTGAGGGAATGTATGGCGATGCCGAGGATGCTGCCAAGGCACTTAAGAAGAAGCATATGACAATGCAGGAGGCTGCAGGGATAGCAGCCGAAGCTAATGTAAAGGAACTTTGGCTTACACATTTTTCGCCTTCCATGGGAAGAGCGGAGAGGTATGCCGGTGAAGTGAAAAGTATTTTTCCGGGAACCGTTATTCCAAAAGACGGAGAGACCAGGGACCTTATGTTCGATGAATGAACTGTTTGTTGCATTTGATGAACCGGGAAGGAACCCATGAAGTCAGGACAGCTTAGAGTGACAATTATCATATTGATCCTTGTCTTTGGCCTGGTAGGGTATTATTCCTATTTGGCAGGAAGGTCAAGGGATGCGGGCAAGGATCCTGAGATGACTCCTATTGAGAGAGTGCTGTCCAGGGATCTTTCGACTGACTATCCCCCTACCCCTAAAGAGGTCATGAAGTATTACAACGATATCATGATCTGTTACTACCAGGATGATGTGACCGATGATGAGATAGATGCTCTCGGAGTCAGGGCAAGGGATCTTTTTGATCCGGATCTTCAGGCCATTAATGAAGTGGGATCATATCTTCTCAGACTTCATGCAGAGATAAAGGATTATAAGGAAGCCGGACGAAAGATCGCCAACCCTTCCGTTGCCTCTGCAGCTAATGTCGATTATTACGATCGTGACGGATATCATTTTGCCAGACTGCTTTGTACCTATAACGTCAGT
Organism: uncultured Lachnospiraceae bacterium; assembly: GCA_946531495.1. GTDB lineage: Bacteria > Bacillota > Clostridia > Lachnospirales > Lachnospiraceae > AC2028. Next base: position 9,037 of record CAMNAQ010000088.1, read on the forward strand.
GAAAATGGAAACAGTTATACACTGCGTCTTATATATCTTCTCAGGAAGGATCCATCCGATAAGAGATGGAAGATCTACGGCTGGGATCTGATGGAGAATGTGGATCTGACGGGAGAGGGAGCACCTGCTGCCGCCGGAGACCGGTCGTGAAATTATGAGTACTGAATTATCGGAAAATAAAGATCTGCTCGTTCTGGGCATTGAATCATCCTGTGACGAGACTGCTGCCTCGGTCATCAGGGGATGCAGGAATGTTCTTTCCAATGTCATTTATTCGCAGATAGATATCCATACATTATACGGTGGAGTTGTACCCGAGATCGCATCGAGAGGACATATCGAGAAGATCAATCTTGTGGTGAAGCAGGCTCTTTCGG
>CAMNAQ010000089.1 GCA_946531495.1 uncultured Lachnospiraceae bacterium
CCTTATAATAAATCCTGATTTCTTACATCATCCATGTCATCAAAGTCCTGATTCTCTCCGACCATTCCCCAGATAAAGGTATATGCTCTGGAGCCGCATCCCGAATGGATCGACCAGCTGGGAGAGATAACGGCCTGTTCATTCCTCATGACAATATGTCTTGTCTCCTGAGGCTCTCCCATAAAATGCATTACAAAAGCATCCTCCGGGATATCGAAATACAGATAAACCTCCATACGTCTGTCATGTGTATGACAAGGCATCGTATTCCATACACTTCCGGGCTGGAGACAGGTCATACCCATCTCGAGCTGACAGCTTTCCACCTGTCCGGGAAGAATGTATTTATTTATGATACGGTGATTGGCCTCTTCCATAGAGCCCAGTTCCTTCTTGTTCTCGGGCTTTATTACGACCTCGCCCTCACCGGCCGTCCCCTCTCTCTTAATGAGAAGAGTCGGACAGGTTCTGTGAGCGGGTGCAGAATTAAGATAGAATTTAGCGGGATTGGAAGGATCATCCGATTCGAAGGAAATATCCTTTGTTCCCATTCCGATATAGGCACCGTCTCTTGAAACGACATGGATCCTTCTGCCGTCGGCAACGATGGTGCCGTCGCCTCCGATATTTATGACTCCCAGTTCACGTCTGTCACAAAAATGCGGTACTCTGAGTTCCTCTCCCGCAGTCAGCTGAAGGGGGCCCTTTACGGGTACTGCAGATCCGGTGATGATCCTGTCAATATGACTGTAGACAAGCTTGATTTCATCAGGTTTAAACAGATCGCCAATAAAGAATTCCTCTCTCAGGCGCTCCGTTGTGTAATACTTCATGTCCTTGGGTGAAGATGCTGTTCTGAGTTCCAAATCATGCCTCGCTTTCCGATTATAATGAAAACAATAATCTTCTTACATCGAAAAATATAATAGCACACACCTGGAAAATATGAAAGCCCTTACATGATGATTTTTACAAACTTTTTTTTGTTATTTCAAGTTGTCATGAAGTGAAGACATGACTTTATTTCTGGAAAAATTTTCTGCCTCTTTGGAAGTAAGAGACCTCACAAACGAAGCTCTGACGCCGTTTGCCCCCGGTCCTTTCGAACGGTACTCCGCATAGTAAACGGTTTCATGAGCCTCTTTTTTACCCCAGTCATGAAATCCTTCGTCCTTTATATGCTCTCCGAGATAGCAATCGATAAGAACGGTCCCTGCATGCTCTCTCCAGGGCCTTCCGAGGTATACGCTTTTGGGCGGGCATCCTTCGTTTAAAAATCTGCATCTTTCAAAAACATATCCGTATCTGACATTTTCATATGCAGACGATGCCGTGCAATATCCGTAAGGTTCATCATCCGGAGCACCGCTGCCCGGGGCCGTCACATTTCCGTCTTCATCTGCGTAGCCGTTTCTGGATATGATATCGCATTCCTCAAAATAGCATGTTGCGCTTCCGAAGATAAAATCTATATCCCCACTTATCCTGCATTCCCTGTAATACTGTATGCAGGGGATCCTTTCATCAAATTCCGTGGGGCCTCTGAAGCCTCCCGGCTCCTTTTCCTTAAAAGGAAGCGGTCCCGTAAAAAGAGTATCCTGAAAGCTCCTGAGCACAACCCTTTCTGCCGTAAGATCCCCTTCGGCAAAAAGTGCTATCGCCTGACCGGCCTTTTGCCTCGGAAAGGAAGTATTTTCAACGGTAAGATTCTTCAGGCAGTTTCCGTTACCCTTAATAAAAAAAGTATATGAGCGGAAAGTCCCCCTCTTGATCCCATCCGGCATGATCTCATATGCATGATCATCCCACTCTATCCTTACATCATCCGGAGAAGATCCCATTCCCTCTACGGTTACGTCATCCCTCTTTATAAATACTTTTTCTCTGTATACTCCCGGATGAAGACGTAATAAAACAGCGCCTTCATTTTTTGAAGACGCTGCATTGCTTATGCTCATTCCGGGAAAAATATCGATTTCAGTCATGTTCACTCCCAAAATCCGCAGATGATCCCACGCAGGGGATCAAACTCTTTATAATGCCGGCCGGAGCGTGTTCTCAGGGATTGTCATCAAAGATTGCAACTGGACACCTCCGATAGAAATGATTCCAAAGAAGCACTCCCACTCCTCCCGGAACCGGCACCGTATCTATATTACTCACTGTCTGACGATTTCGTCAACGTTCTCGGTTATGATCTCGTCACCCTCGCAGCCTTTGACATTTACATTTATCAGCTCAAGCTTTTTTACATTTCTTGCAAAAATGCCTTTTTTACTGCACTTTTGGGCTCCGACGCTCATTGCCGGCACATCCTCTTTCGCCTGCGCCGCAAAAGAGATATCTACATTTTTCATGAATATGTTATCGATCTTTTCCTCGGGAAGCCCGTCAAAATGAGCAGCGGCAACATGACAATCCGTTGCGTTTATATCCTCAAATGCCATTCTTCCTATATGCGGAGTCCTGTCATCCACCGGGAACACTTCTCTCGACTGTACATATCCGGTCTTTCCGTCGGGATCGCAGAAATAAAACGAATTGACAACAAACGGAGTCATGACATTTCTCATCTCGATATGCCTGAAGGAAATGTTATCGATCACCGCATCCCTTCCTCTTCCGCGCCTTGTCTTGATCCTGAGGCCCCTGTCGGTATTTCTGAACAGGCAATCCTCTATCGTTACAGCCTTTATTCCGGCAGCCATCTCGCTTCCCACGGTGACCGCACCATGTCCGTTCTCCATAAGGCATTGGCGGACTGTGATATTCTCGGATGCCTTCTTATACTTTTTCCCCATATATATCTTGCCGGATTTGATCGCAATGCAGTCATCTCCGAGTGAGAACCTGACGCCTTCGATATCCACGCCGTTACAGCTCTCCGGATCCATTCCGTCGGTATTGGGGGAATCCTGGGGATTTTCAATGATAAGGTTATAGAATCCAAGGTTATCCGAAAAATACGGATGAAGGTTCCATGCAGGTGAATTGCATAATCTGATCCCCTGCAGCAAAACATGATCGCAATGGGATAAAAATACAAGCCTCGGCCTGAATGCGATATTCATGACCTTGCAGTTCTTCCACCAGTTTTCATATGAGGCCTGTCCGTCTATACATCCCTCACCGTAGATGCAGACATTTTTCACATTCATACCGGTGATGATACCCGAAAACATGGGAAGAGGATTTCCCTCCCATGTACCGAGATTGTATTCGCCCTTTTCATCGTAGCTCTGTATAAGCCCGGGAAGCGCGGGATAATGAGTCCTGTCGGTATCAGCAAGGATGACCGCTCCCTTTGCAAGCTCAATATTTACACCGCTCTTAAGAAAAAGAGATGTGACAAGATATCTTCCCTCCGGCACAAGAACTCTGCTGTCTTCCGGACAAAGCGATATTGCAGACTGGATAAATACGGTATCATCGCTGACACCGTCTCCCTTTGCTCCAAGCTCCCTGACATTAATGGTTACAAATTCTTCATCTGTCGTAAAGTAAGCCGAGGCAATGCACTTTTCGGTCGAAACCTCTTCACAGCCCTGAGCCTCATGAAAGATCTCGATTCTGTAATCGGTAGCGGGCTTAAGTCCGAAGACGGAAGTGACAACCGTATCACAGGTCTTATATTCCCTTCCGTTTATGAATAAATGATAACTTTCAAGAGTATAGTATATCCCGCCGTCAGCTATCTCTATGGTCGCGCTTCTTGCGGTTTTCATTAACAGTTTTAATTCCAATGGTTTCTCACTCCATCTTAAGATATTCGGAATAAGCCATGAAGAAAGGTCCGACACCCTTTGAATCATCACTTACGACCTTCTCTGAAAGATAATACTCCACGCTTCCGTCACGAACAGGATTGTCCTGGGGGCCGAGTCCCGCAACCTGACATATGCCGGTAAGCTCCGTCTTTCCGTCCTTCGTTATAAGCTTGTTATTGATCAGGCCCTCCATGATCCTGCATCCGATGGGAGCATATTTTTCCTTAAGGAGCACGCCCTTACGGCAGCCCTTGAGGATCGCATATGCGACCATGGAGCTTCCTGAGGTTTCAAGATAATTGCCCTCCACGTCCGGTCTGTCAATAACCTGTCTGAAAAGTCCGGTCTCAGGATCCTGATATTTAAGTATTCCGGTGATATGCTCTCTGAATATATCCCTGAGATATGCATACTGTTCGAAGATCTCTTCACTCATGACATCCATGACATCTATGATAGCCATGAGATACCAGCCCATGCTGCGAAGCCAGAAATTAGCCGAGCATCCTGTTTCCTTATCAGCCCAAAAGGCGGTTTTTGATATATCACATGCATGATAATTCAGGCCCTTATCAGGGTTTCCGAGATATTTTTCGACATTTTTGAACTGATCGATTATGTCGTTATATTTCTCCTTACCGTCGTATCTGGTCTCATATTCCATATAAAAGGGCTGTCCCATATAAAGTCCGTCCAGCCATATCTGATCGGGGTATATCTTCTTGTGGAAGAAGTTTCCCGTTGAGCACCTGGGATGACTTCTGAGCTGATCCATGAGCAGCTCTATTGCCTTGCGGTACTTTTCTTCTCCGGTCCTGTCATACATAAAATACAGTATCCTTCCCGGAAGAATATTATCGATATTGTATTTATCGATACTGTAATTAAGGATATCTCCGTCATCAGTTATGAAACCTTTGAGATATCTTTCAATAAAATCGACATATTTTTCATCACCGGTAGCCTCATACAGATACCTGGAACCTATGAGGATACATCCATCCTCATAATTCCAATTTTCCTTGTAATTCTTATATCCGGCAAGATATCCGTCAATATAATCCATTATTCTCTGATCAGGTTTCATGTTATGTAAGCCCTTTCATAAAAAATTAAAAAAAATATAAGATTCTTATGTGATTATACGTGAAAATGATGCAAACGGTCAACATAAAAAACCTGCCCGTTTAACCGGACAGGTTTTCAGAATATGGATCATTTCTTTTCGGAATTGATTATATTGAGCACAAGATCTGTCGGAAGATTTCTTCTTACGCATTCTTCAAGCTCATAGGGATCGACCGGCTTCGAAAGATAACCGTCAAATCCGGCTTCGAGGTATTTTTCCATGCTTCCCTGGATCGCATTGGCGGTAAGAGCGATTTGGGGAGTGCGTCTGTTGGGATTATTCTCATCCGAACGAATCATCTGCATCGTCTCGATACCGTCGGGACTGGGCATCATATGATCCATAAAGATAAGATCATACTTCTTATGCTTTGAAAGCTCGATTGCTTCATTTCCGCCGGGCACTTTATCTATCTGCACCTTGGTTCCCTTAAGGAGTGATGCGAAAACAGTGAGATTCATCTCGTTATCATCCGCTATCAGGATCTTCGCGTCGGGAGCGGTAAAGGATACTTCATACTTCTTCCTTCTTGTTTTTTCTCCTTCATTCTTCAGCTTGACAGCGCCCACGATCGTGTTATCTGCGATCCTCTGGGGAATCCTGATGGTAAATACGGAGCCCTCTCCGTAACGGCTTGAAACCTTGATCTCACCGCCCATTCCTTCACAGAGTTTTTTCGTTATGGCAAGACCGAGACCCGTTCCCTCGATATGACGGTTTCTCTGAATATCAGCCCTTGTGAAGCTGTCAAAAATATGACCTATATCCTCGTTACGGATACCTATGCCGGTATCGCTTACGGAAACCATCAGGTCAAAGCTGTCATCCTTATAATCGCCGGTCACCGAGATCCTGACATATCCGTCATTGGTATATTTTACGGCATTGGTTATAAGATTGATGAGGATCTGTTCTATCTTGCCCTCATCTCCGAGGAGCATCGAAGGCATACCGGGATCCACATCTATCGAGATTCTGAGATTCTTCTCCGCAGCTCTCTTTTCAAGCATATTTCCGCAGGTACGGACAAGCTCAAGAACCGAGTATTCCTTTTCATCAAGATCAAAATTGCCTGCCTCGATCTTTGAAAAATCAAGTACATCATTGATGAGATTAAGGAGCATATGCCCGGCTTTTTCAACATCCCTTGAATAACCGAGTATGACCATATCATGGGATTCCCTGGATATCATCTCATTCATGCCGAGAATGGTATTGATGGGAGTTCTGATCTCATGTGACATGGATGACAAGAAGCTGCTCTTTGCATTTGAAGCTTCAAGCGCTCTTTTTTCCGCGATCGCGAGTTTTTCGTTCTTGTCCTCTATGGAGGAGATATAATCGCTTTCTCTTGTCACATCGTAAAACTCGATAAGATAACCGATCACATCATCGCTGTCACGGCGGAAGAATCTCTTCTTCGTAAGGTACTTGACCTCACTTTTAAGAACATGTCCCGAACGCCTTATGGTCTTATGGAAAACGGATCTTACTCCCTCTCCGTCCTCCCGGAGCATCCGTTTGAATTCATTCAAAAGAGAACTGATCTCATCAAGATCATCTATAAGTCCCCTGTCGATCTCCTGCTTTTCCAGTGCATCAAAATACTGGGTTGCAAGAGCATTTGAACCGAGGTAATTCATCTTTTTATCAAATACAATATAAGCATACTCTTCCATCTTCTCCCAGGTACGCATAACATTGTATGACATGTCATACATCTCTACCTTGTTGAACACAATAAGGATTATGATCTCACTTACAAGATATCCAAGACAGTTCCATTCAAAATCGATCTTAAACAGCCTGTCCAATGCATATATGACAACATTTATGATCAGAAATACGGAATACAGTATGGTTGTCTTATAGGAAACTATATTGCGTCTTCTTATGGAAATACCGCACAGTATCCCGCTTCCGACGATATAAGCCGCAAGCATTATCACATGCGTGATATGAAGAGGACCGTATTCCTTCACAAGAACGGTATATCCTCCTCCGTCGGCAATATCAAAGCTTTTATAATAGATAGGGAGTCGTCCGATGGTAAATGTGAAGCCTATTACGACCGTCGAACAGAGAAACATCATGAACCTCAGAAGATGAGGTATCCTGATCCTGGTGACTTCGGCACCTATACAGAAAATAAAAAACGGCAGATAGCATCCGCCAAGATATATACAGCAGTTACCTATAAAAGCAGCATCCCTTGTCCCGGCCACGCTTACGGCCAGATATCCGCCGTTTGCAACAACGATCGCGCACATCAGCAGAACCGTATAAATATTGGGTCTGAGTCCGGATTCGACCAGGATCAGAATATTAAATACGGCTAATATAAATGCGATCAAATATACAAGGGTAACTATGTTCAACTCTTAATATTCCCCATAAACTCTACATAATCTGCTTCGCTCATAGGCCTGGCATAATAGAAGCCCTGAATGAAATCACAGCCCTGTGCTTCGAACCAGTCCGAAACCTCCTTGGACTCGACACCCTCGACCACAATGTGAGCTCCCATGCTCTTGATCAGGTTGATCGCTTCACCAAGTATCCTTCTCTTTGAAGGATCCGAAGCTTCATCGGTAAGTGTCTTGTCCAGCTTGATGACCTTATAAGGGAAGGACATGACTCTGTGAAGATTGGAATATCCCGAACCGTAATCATCAAGTGAGAATCTGACGCCCTGGGATGACATCTCGTTCATCGTTTCAAGTACTCTTTCGTAAGCACCGTCAGCAGCCGTTTCCGTGATCTCGAAATTGATCCAGTCGGGCTCGATCTTATATTCCTTCATGTAGCGCTTGATCTTTTCGGCCATATCCACCTGCATGCACTGTATGATGGAAAGATTGACCTCGATATAGTCTACACCGAGCTCTTTGGGCGAATGCTCCGAAAGGAATCTGCATACGTCCTTAATGACGAAATCACCGATATTAACGATTCGTCCGGTCTTCTCCGCAGCGGGAATGAAGACATCGGGCGGTACAGAGCCAAACTCTTCGGAATTAAGTCTGATCAGTGCTTCGGCACAATTATACTTCTTTTCCCTGAGAGAGTATATGGGCTGATAATACATCTCAAAACGCTCATGCCTTATCGCATCCTCGATGATTGAATCGATGGAATTCAGCAATGCAAATTCCCTGTCAAATGAAAGCTCGGAATAGACAACAGGCTTTCCGGGCTCTATGAGATTCTGTACGCGCTCCGAGAATTTGAGAAGATCTTCCTTGTTAGAGATATCTGCGGGAATATCAACGGCGCAAAGGCACATCTCAACCTGAAGATCAAAGCCGTCCTCGGAAAAGCCGTCCTCATATCTCCTGTTCAGCTTCTCCATCTGCTTAATGACAAGGTTTCTGTCAAATCGTCCCTGAACCATCATTGCATAGAGTCCGCTTCTAAGATAGTAAAGATCGGTAGATGCAAGAAGTCCCTTATATCTTTCCTTTACAAGAGCATCACCCACAAGCCTGAGTATCTTACGATAGATCCTGATATCCGTCAGGCTTCTTATCTCGGAATCATTGGATATCTTGGCAAAGACTATGATCGCATTCCTCTTGCTTAGAATTATGTTTTCAACATCATTATCGAAGGGGATGAAGGATGAAAGACCGGTTTCAAGATCGATGGACTCATCCGGCCTGAATACGAAGAATGCAAGTATGAGCATGGAAAGAGATGCTCCAAACATTGCAGTCATGAGTTCAGGATAGACATCCTGTATAAGGATAGCCGTAACATTAACAGGATAAACAAGGAGCATTGAAAGAAACTTTTCGACGCTCAGTCTCTTCCTGATAACAAACAGCTGAACAAGGCTGAAGATCATGAAATAAAAACCGAAATAATCATACACGGTCATCAGATCGCCACGTACGTAATAGACAGCATCATCCGAAAGAACAAATGAAAAGATCCTCTGGGTAAAGAAGTTCGAATAGCATAGGGCAAGATATGCCGCGAACGGACCGAAATACGGTATCGCAAGCTTCGGATCCGACTTCATCCTGCTCCAGCTTCCGCTCATGATGGCATAGATCCTGATAAGAGCAGGCAGCTGAACTGCCCTTAAGAAGATAAAGATATATCCCATTACGAACCTGAACAGAACCGAAAGTTCCAGAGCTGTTCCGGTATAGGGTAAAGCGCGAAGAATATCAAAAACACAGCTGAGGATAAGAATAACTCCCAGCTGTATGAAAGCTCTGTTCAGCCTGCCACGGTGCATCTTTCGAAGAAACATCGAGACAAGTATGGCAAGAAGCATAAAAATACTGCAAATGTCAAAATAGATAATGCGATCCAAGATCTGCACCTTTAACGAAAAACCCCCTTATGCTCAATCTTTACCATTATATCAGTTTTTTTATCAAATAAACAACTGAAAAAATAAAAGAAAAAGGTTAAAAAAG
>CAMNAQ010000090.1 GCA_946531495.1 uncultured Lachnospiraceae bacterium
GCTGGGGAAGCAGATCTCTTTGCCGTGATCGTTGATCTTGCCGACAGGAGAAATAACTGCTGCTGTTCCGCAAAGTCCGCACTCTGCCATATCCGCAACTTCCTCAAGGGTGATCTCTCTTTCCTCTGCCTCAAGTCCGAGATACTCTTTTGCAACATAGATAAGGCTTCTTCTTGTGATCGAAGGAAGAATGCTCTTTGACTTGGGAGTGACAACCTTGCCGTCCTTGGTAACAAAGAGGAAGTTGGCTCCGCCTGTCTCTTCGACCTTGGTCCTGGTAGCGGAATCAAGATACATATTCTCCGCAAATCCTTCCGCATGAGCGGTAACAATAGCATGAAGGCTCATTGCATAGTTAAGACCTGCTTTGATATCTCCTGTTCCGTGAGGTGCCGCACGGTCGAAATCAGAGACCTTGATAACGATGGGCTTAGCGCCGCCCTTGAAATAAGGTCCTACGGGGGTCACAAGGATCCTGAACTGATACTCGTCAGCAGGCTTAACACCTATTACAGGATTTGATCCGAAGATATAAGGTCTTACATAAAGAGTAGCACCGCTTCCGTAAGGAGGAACAAATGCCGCATTAGCCTTGACGGTCTTCTCAACGGCATCAATGAATTTTCCTTCGGGAAGAGTGGGAATCTCAAGTCTTGCCGCAGACTGATTGATACGCTCTGCGTTTAAGTCGGGACGAAATGTTACGATACGTCCGTCCTCTGTCGTATATGCCTTAAGGCCTTCAAAAACGGTCTGTGCATACTGAAGAACTCCCGCGCACTCGCTAAGGACTACCTTATCGTCAGTGGTGATCTCTCCGTCATCCCACTTTCCGTCCTTGTAATTGGAGACGTAACGATAATCGGTCTTAATGTAGCCAAATCCTAAATTACCCCAGTCTATGTTCTTCTTTTCCATTTACATCAGCCCTCTTTCATAAATTTATAAAAAATCTTAAGATATTTTATCACAACGAAGTTTTCGGTACAATATACCAATCTACACATCTGTACCGCAGGATCAGTATATCCGGAATACAGAATCAGGATATCCGAATCACGAATATCCTGACGGTTAAGCACTTATATGCAAGTAACAGAGCGGCGAAAACGCACTATGCTCACTTTCTTTCATAGGTGACAAAGTGATAGGTAAGATCAAAGGAAGTCTGCTCTTCGGAAATATCAGTGATCTCCCAGTCACTATCCTTATCAAGATCATGGAAATATGTATCTGCCTCATATTCATGATCTATCCTGGTAACGATCGCTTTATCGCAATAGGGAAGAAGCTGGTTGTAAACCGTACCTCCTCCGATGACAAATATCTCGTCATCGATCTCCTTTACCATCTCAAGAAGCTCATCCACACTGTGAGCGACCGTTGCCCCCTCAACTCTGTATTCGGGATCACGGCTCATGATGATGTTGGTCCTGTTCTTAAGAGGAAGACCTCCCGGAAATGTTGAAAGAGTCTTTCTTCCGAGGATCACCGTATGACCGGTGGTAAGTGCCTTGAAATTCTTATGATCCTCCTTGATCCTTACAAGAAGATCGTCCTTATTGCCTATAGCCCAGTTTGTATCTGCAGCAACGATTATAGTCATTTGATATCTCCATTTATGAGCAGGAAAAATGTAACGGCTCTACAAGCCTGTCAGATCGCTATCGGGATGTTCTTGATCTGCTCATGATGCTTATAATCGTCAAGCCATACATCCTCTGCGGTGAACTTATAAAAGTCCGTAACATCCGGATTGAGATGGAACACGGGTGCGGGATACGGCTTCCTTTCGATCATTTCCTTTATGAGAGGAATATGTCTGTCATAGATATGACAGTCGGCGATCACATGCACAAGCTCACCGGGATTCATTCCGCATACCTGTGCAAGCATATGTACAAGCACAGCATACTGGACTATATTCCAGTTATTTGCGGCAAGCATGTCCTGCGAACGCTGATTGAGGATCGCATTCAGGGTAAGCTTATCCTCTCCGGTCTTTTGGGTGACGTTAAAGGTCATCGAATATGCACAGGGATACAGGTTCATCTCATGCAGATCCTGGAAAACGTAGAGATTGGTCATTATACGTCTTGAAAACGGATTGTTCTTAAGATCGTATATGACACGGTCCACCATATCCATTTTGCCTTCGGCATAATCATGCTTTACACGCATCTGATATCCGTATGCCTTGCCTATGGATCCGTTTTCGTCAGCCCATTCATCCCAGATGTGGGAATGGAGATCACCTATATTATTGCTCTTCCTCTGCCATATCCAAAGCATCTCGTCTGTAGCGGATTTGAGAGCGGTACGGCGCAGGGTCATGATCGGAAATTCCTTGCTGAGATCATATCTGTTCACAACACCGAACTGCTTGATGGTATAGGCCGGTGTTCCGTCCTCCCATCTGGGTCTGACCTTCTGGCCCTCCGTACTGGTGCCGTTTTCAAGGATATCCCTGCATGTTTTTATAAATACTTCATCAGCATAACTCATAAGAAAAATCGTCCTTTTTATTTCCTGTCATCATATTTCTCGCAAAGAGAAGTGATCTGGTCAGCAAGCCTTCCGATATCCTTGTTGGGATAACCGTCCATACCCTTGATGATCGCCATAAGTCTCTGGCCTGCGGCAACAAGGCGGGCATAAACACCGGATATTGCCTTTCCGGCTGCGGACTTTTTAGCCTTTCTGACAGGTGCGGCTTCATAGGTGAACCTGCCCGCAGCAAGGTCAAATTCCGATCCGCTGTAGGGTGCAACAGCCCTCTGTCCGTACTCTATCTTAAGGGTCTCCGCAAAGGAAGTTGCAACGGCATCCTCGCCGTGAACAATGAAGACCTTCTTGGGCTTTTCCTTAAACTGTGATATCCACCATATAAGTCCGGTCTTATCGGCATGTCCGGATATTCCGCGAAGCTGCTTTATCTCCGCTCTGACCTCTATCTCCTCGCCGAAGAGCTTGACCATATCGGCGCCTTCCACTATGGCACGTCCCAGGGTTCCGTTAGCCTGATATCCGACAAAGAGTATCGTACACTCCGGTCTCCAGAGATTGTGCTTAAGATGGTGTCTGATACGTCCGGCTTCGCACATACCGGATGCTGAGATTATGACCTTGGGCTCTTCTATGAAATTGATATTCTTAGACTCTTCGGAGGTGATGGCAAGCTTCAGTCCGGCAAAAGAAAGCGGATTGATCCCCTGCTTTACAAGCTCCATCGCTTCATCCGAAAAACAATCCATACGATTTGCGGTAAAGATCTCAGTTGCATCGACCGCAAGAGGCGAGTCGACATATACCGCAAATCCGTCATGACCTTTGATCCTCTTATTGACCTTGATCCTTCTGAGGAAATACAGAAGCTCCTGCGTTCTGCCGACCGCGAAGGATGGGATCACCACATTACCGCCCCTGTCAAAGGTGGTCTGGATTATATCCGCGAGTGTGGTCTCAAAATCTGCATCCGGTTCGGGATGGTCCCTGTCACCATAGGTGGATTCCATGATCACGTAATCCGCTTCGGTAGTAGGTGTGGGATCCTTGATGAGGATCTGCCTGTGATTTCCTATATCTCCGGAAAAGACAAGCTTTTTGGAGGTCTCTTCTTCCTTGATCCACACTTCAATACTTGCGGAACCGAGAAGATGTCCTATGTCGGTGAAACGTATCTGTATGCCGTCACATATATCTATCACCGTATCATAATGGCATGCAACAAGTCTTCTGATTGCCCCCTCGGCATCTTCCATGCTGTATATGGGCTCAACGGGAGGCGCATCCTTGGTACGGCGGTTCTTTCTGTTCTTGTATTCCGCATCCATCATCTGGATGTGGGCACAGTCACGGAGCATTATTGCGCACAGATCGCATGTGGCATCGGTTGCAAAGATCTGGCCCCTGAATCCCCTTGCGTACAAAAGCGGAAGAAGTCCCGAGTGATCGATATGCGCATGGGTAAGAAAAACATAATCGATATGCGCTTCCGGCACAGGGAGAGGAACATTTTCGAAGGTATCGACACCCTGTTCCATTCCGTAATCCACAAGGATATTCTTGCCGCAGGCCTCCAGGAAGTGACAGCTTCCGGTGACCTCATGTGTGGCTCCTACAAAGATAAGCTTCATAGACTGCCTCCTTTTACTTAAGAGTTAAGGACATGTATCAATCCGTAACACCCGCATCCTCAAGAGATCTGGGCTCCTGTCTGGGAACATCTGCAAGATACCATTTTCCATCCTGCTTGATGAATATCCACACAGCATCGCTTCCCTCATTCTTGGTCTGGTATGCGGTTGAATTGAACTTGACGACAAGGTCAAATACTATGTTGGCGGAAACACAGTTATCACTGTATGTTACGAAATTATCCGCACTGACATTATAGTAATTGTATGACGTGATATGCGAGGTCGGATAGAAATTGATCATTGCGGTGGAAAGTGAAGATCTGTATTCCGAATTCGGAAGCAGATAATCATATACCGCGCTCGAATTAACTCCTATGAAATGCTTGCCGTAAGCATCTACGATCGCGGGGATTAGTTCACTTATCTCTGCCACAACATCCGCATCTGTCTGGAGCGAAGCGGAATAATCGTATCCCTCGCACGTAAGCTCCACATTTTTTCCGTCGGCGGTCCTTGCGCTTACAACGGGATTGGCCCAAAGTCCTCCCACCTGATATGTGGTGAAGGTCGGAACATATGTCATGTACTGGGTCACATTCTTAATGATATCGATTCCCTTTACAACATCCGCACCGTTCTCATCCTTCATTATATCCGAAGGTCCGAGATCTCTTCCGGAAACATTGACGATGGTGCCTGTGGGAACGGTGATCGTATATACTTCATTGGATGTAAGATACTCGTCCGGATAGAACTTATCACATCCCCATATGTCCATATTATATTCATTCTGACCCACAACCTTTAATGTAACATCAACGACAGGCTCTCCCGCTGCCTTGATGACATATCTGGGCACTTCGGCGGAGGATAAGGATGACTCTTCAATGGTCACTTCTTTGCCGACGATGAGCTCCTTGATATGTGCCTCATAATCGAAGATCGTATAATATGCGGAATTCGTAACGAGATTCTCGCCCGACATAACGGTCTCTATGGCACCGGTCTCAAATGCAGTCCTGATCTCGGCGATACCCGTTGCGGGCAATGCCGACTCGTATGCTACAAGATAGCCGTTGAACCAGCGGAGAAAGAAAAATATCCCGATACATCCAATGAGAAAATAGATCAAAAGTCCGATCTTAAAAAAACTCTTTTTGCCGTAATTATCTCTGCTCATCAGTTACCCTCCCCGTTCATAAGAGCAAGTGCATCGTAGGAGGAATTAGCCTCGGTGCTCATGATAAGAAATGCAGTGGGACATCTTCTGGGTCCCGTAGGTGAATAAGGATTGTTAACGGTTACACCGTTATACTCCATCTGGGTTGAAGTTCCGCCGTCAAGGCATGCCGCATTGACAGCACCGTAATCCTGCATGATGTCGATCATCTCCTTGAAGGTTGCTCCAAGGCTTGATGCCTGTCTTCCGTCGATAACGCACATAAGTATCGCGCCATCGCTTCTCTGACCGATGGCAGTACGGGGATTTTTACCTCCGCCGTATACATCAACGCTGGGCACCTCAAGAGGCTCTCCGTCGATTATCAGGAAAGGTCCGGTCTCATGCTTTACATGAACCGCATCCCTTACTCCAAGCTCAAGAGCCTGCGCAACTGAATATCCCTTCAGAAGGATGAGCTTGTTGTCATTGGTAAGGCATACAAGATTCCATTTTCCCACATTGTTGTTCTCATATACAGGCTGTCCCTGGGTTATAACACCGCCGACGGGACATGCGGTATAGCTGTATGAACCCATGTCCACAAATTCTCCGCCGTTAACACCGCCTACCGCGTTATAACGCTCACAGAATTTCTTGACGACATCACCATCTCCCTGTCTGAACTGATCGACGGTTCCGACAAATACCGTCGAGGGATCCTGTATGATCATCATATACCCGTGATAGGTTCCGCCGTTGATCTCCTCTATGATGATGGGCTTTACGTTCTCATCCGCAACGGTCTCTACAGGTATCTGGATAAGCTCGGTATTTGACGCCGTTCCGTCTGCCACCTCCGGCATCGTGTTCTCGGCGATTATCTTTTCAAACTGATCATTTCCAAGGAAAAGCCTCGGAAGCCATTTCAGTGCACTCGTCTCATATGCAAACATTGCAAACTGGCTTCTGAAAGCAGGACTGGGTCCGTGCATTGCAAGGAAGCAGGCACCGACGAGAAGGATAAGGACCAGAAGCACTGTGACTCCTATGATCGCAAGTGATCTGCCGATCACCTTAAGTACGGTTTTGAGAACACGTACTCCGGATGATGATTTCTTTTCATTAAGACTGGACATTTAAATGGTACACCTTTCTTTTATCCGTTTACCGGACTGTTATTTTTTGAAAACCCAGCTGCGCTGGATCTTGAAGCTTATGAAAAACAGACATGTATCGACTACTGCCTTTACGAGAGTCTTCAGCCAGTCACTGTCTATACCGAAAAGCCCCGTAAAAAGAGCCACCAGGCCAACCGATGCTGCGAGCTGGCATATTGCAAGTATCGTATATCTTACCGCGCTCTTTGCGGCATCTCCGCTGTGTCCGAATACAGCCTTTTTGTTGATCACAAAATTGCATATCGCGGATATTATCCTGGCCGCAACACCCGCCACGGTGCCTCTTGCGGCTTCCGAGATAACGGCGGGTACGAAGGCAAGTATCAGTCTGAAAGCAACAAGGTCTATTATACACGATAAAACGGAACTTGCGGCAAATTTAAAGATAACACCGTAAATTCTTGCGGAATCCCTGAGAGGGTGAAAATGTGAGGTCTGATTATCATCGATATATACGGTTTCTATCGATATCTCGGAATACGGAATACGGTCCGAACCTATCTTTAAGAGCTGATTGGTCTCATATTCATATCTGTCACCGTCCACATGAGTCATATATTCAAGATATGATGCCGGAACGGCTCTGAGTCCGGTCTGCGTATCCGAAACCTTTATGCCGCACACATATCTGAAAACATTTCTCGTGATGACATTTCCGAGCCTGCTCCTTAAAGGGACCTGGGGAAGCGAAAAATCCCTGCATCCAATTATAAAAGCCTTCTTTTCGATCATCGTATCGATGCATCTTGCCGCATCATCCGGAGTATGCTGTCCGTCACCGTCCACAGTAACAACTCCGAGGGAATCAGGGCGCTCCTTCAGGACATATTCAAAGGCGGTCTTCATTGCCCTTCCCTTACCCTTATTCACTTCATGAACCAGGACCGTGATATTATCCGGATATTCCTTCCTTATCTTCTCAAATTCTCTGCTGTGCTCCCCGTCAGATCCGTCATCTACCAGGATCACATCCGTAAAGCCCTTTTCTATCATCCCGCAGGCTGTTTTCATCAGCTTTTCATCGGGATTCAGAGAGGGTATTATAACCTGAACTTTATCGTACATAAATGCCTCTTTTTATGATATTATTATGTCTGTTAATTATATTGCCTAATGAAAGGAAAAAACAAACATGGAATCTCTCTTACACATGCAGTGGGATGACCGGTTTCTCCTGTTTCTTCAGGAAAACGTAAGAAACGACGTCCTCACACCTATTATGAAATTTATAACTCACCTCGGTGATAAAGGAATATTCTGGATCCTCCTCGCCGTGATACTTCTCTTTTTCAAAAAGACCCGTCCTCTCGGGATCATGGCAGGTATAGGACTTGCATTCTCCGTTCTTATCAACAATGTCCTCATCAAGCCGAATGTGGGCCGTATCCGTCCCTATGAAGTCATCCAGGGGCTTCAGCTGCTGATAGAAAAACAGCATGATCCTTCATTTCCTTCGGGACATTCGGGAGCATCCTTCGCAGCTGCCGTTGTATTTCTGGTAAAGGGTCCTAAGAAGCTCGGAATACCTGCTATCATAGTTGCCTTCCTGATCGCATTTTCAAGACTTTATGTCGGTGTTCACTATCCCACTGATGTCATAGCCGGAATAATAACCGGAACCTTCTGTGCGATAATAGCAATGATGATCTGGAAGATCGTGGAAAGCAAAGCACCCGTTAAACTTGCAAATGCTTTGGGTATCGAAGACAAGAAATCATAAAAAAATTATAATTTCCTGTTGACAACCTGTCTGCTTTTTAGTATATTAACTTTTGTCGTGCGAAAGCAGACATGCGACAGTAGCTTAGTTGGTAAAGCGCCACCTTGCCAAGGTGGAGACCGCGGGTTCGAGCCCCGTCTGTCGCTCTTTTTTATTCCTCAGGATCAGGTTCTGAGGAATTTTTTTATCCTCAGGGGGCGGCCATGATGAGCACCGCCCCCGTTTTGTTTAGTACTGGACTCCGGTAAGATCCACACCCATGGCCTGGGCTTCAGCCTCATACTCTGCCCTGAACTGCTCCAGAGCATCTGCGTATCTGATACGGTATATCCTTACCAGTGCATCGTTGATCCTCTCTTCAGAGATCACACCGCTTCCCACAGCCTCGATAATACCCTCAGCAGCAGCCTTGGGATCGGGTGATGAGTAGATCATGTCACAGCCTGCCTTAAGGGCCATTACAGCGCTTTCAGAAGCCGTATAGTAGGATGTTATCGCTGCATCGCTCAATGGGCCGCTGATGATGACTCCGTCGTACTTAAGTTCATCCCTGAGAACTCCGGTAACGGTCTTGTCCGAGATGGTCGAAGGAAGGGAATCGCTGTCGATGGAAGGATAGATGACATTACTCATCTGGATCATCCTGGCACCTGCATTTATGGCAGAAAGCCATACCTGGAACTCATTGCTCCTGAAATCCTCAAGCGTTCTGTCGCTTACAGCTCTTCCGTTTGCGGGATTCTGTGTCGTTGCGGCAAGTGAAGGAAAGTACTTGTAAGCTGCCACAACTCCGCTCTGATAAAGTCCCTCTGCCATGCCTGTAACATAAGGGGTGATGGAAGCTGCATCACTGCCGTAGCATGTGCCTGCCATGACTCCTCCGTTCGTAACGGCCAGATCGGCAAGAGGTGCAAAGTTAACGGTTATTCCCACGGAACCCAGTCCGGTACCGATGGCAGCACCTGTAGCCACAACTTCTTCCACGTTACCACCCTCAGCAGCCTGTGCAGGTGTAAGGACAGACTCTATGATCCCGGCCTT
>CAMNAQ010000091.1 GCA_946531495.1 uncultured Lachnospiraceae bacterium
TCAACAAGATATGTTTTCCCAACACGCCTTCTGCCATATACACATATCAGTTCCGATTTTTTTGATTTTTCACACTTTTCTAATTCTCTGATTTCTTCTTTTCGCCCTATAATGGCCATATGCAGTCTCCTTGTATAAAGCTTTTCACAAGACAGATTATATCGTGCCTGCCAATTATAGTCAATATTTGCCTTATATTTGGAGATTTTAACATTATTTGCACGTTTTCTCCATTTATACGGCATTTTTTGAAAGAATTCATAGAATATTAAACTATTCAGATCTGCCACATTTGGGCAAATATTGCTTCCATTTCTTTCATCACTATCAGATTATATCCACGATTTCACCGATATACTTGTCATGCGGATCATCTATACATTTTCCGGATCAAGTTTCTTTCTGTACTCTTCAAATACATATTCATCCGAAACACCGGTGTATATGTCCATTGTAGTAGAAACATCCGAATGCCCCAACAATTTCTGCATCACCTTTAAACTGACTCCTCTTTCATAAAGGATAGTGGCATATGTATGCCTGAGACGGTGACATGATAAATGTGGAATCGGATTCGTCTTATCATCCTCCCCGATAAGGCTGTTATAAGCATCTACGATTCTCATCAATGCCCTGTTTATCGATGATTGACCAAAAGCTTTTCCATTTTCATTCAGGAATACAAAATCCGTATAGCCATCTATTTCCTGAGTGCATTGTATTCCCTTATTTCTCAGTATTGATCTTTCCAGTTCAAAGGCTTCTGCAACCGAATTATCAAAAGGGATCTTACGCATTCCGGAAATAGTCTTACTGCCGTCAGATACATGATATCTTGCCTGCTCCCCGGGCTTTGCGTAATAAACCATATTGTGATTTATATCAATATACTTTTCAGTCATATTCACATCACACCATCTGAGGGAAACGAATTCGCACAGTCGCATACCGGTATGGATCAGTACATACACCACCGGATACCAGTGTCTGAATTCAGGAGCAGCGTATATAAAGTCGGTGAGCTTCTTTGCCTCTGACTCATTAATCCCTGAACGGGTGCTGACTCTTTTGGGATGATTTCTTTTGAGTCCCTTTGTGGCCAATGTTGCAGGATTTTTCCATATAACATCGCTGTCTACAGCATATTGAAAAACCTGAAACAGAACATTCTGAATCCTACAGATAGTATTTACAGAAAGACACCGTTCACTTATCAGGCCTGTATAATATATCTTCACATCTGATGATCTGATCTCTTCTATATTTCTTTTTCCTAAACCGTTTCTGACGTATGCGTCATAAATCTGTTGATATCCCTTTTGAGTATTGTCCTTAATGGCAGTCTTGGTTGCAATCCACATTTCAAAGACATCGTTAAGATGCAATTCTTTGAGCCCCAGAAGGATATTCTTCTGCTCCCTGAATGCAATCTTCGCCTCTTCGAGTCTCAGCTGATGCAAACGGCTTTCATATATGCTGTGTTTAATACCTCTATGATCGGTATATCGGTATTCATATCTGCCATCCGACCTCTCACGCTCTCCCTTGAATAATCTGTTGCCCTTAGAATCTGTTTTCTCGATGATCATCATCATTTCCTCCTGTATTGTATTTTGGTGAACTGATGATATCACTCAGAATCTGAAACTATAAGCCTTATAATGGTTGCGGGAAAGGCACACACTTAAAGGTTTATTCAGCGATAAGTAACCAAATCAAACCGAAGAATCCCCGTGGGTCAAAATGGGTCAAAAAAGCCTCCGACAAACCGTCGGAGGCCCTGAAAATACTGCATTATTTAGTTGATGGACTTAAGTGTCGGGAACAAAAGTACATCTCTTATTGACGGTGAATCTGTAAGCAACATAACAAGTCTGTCAATTCCGTATCCGATTCCGCCCGTGGGAGGCATACCGATCTCCAACGCATTGAGGAAATCCTCATCAGTGTGCTGCGCTTCTTCATCTCCCTGAGCTGCGAGTGCATCCTGAGCTGCGAATCTTTCTCTCTGATCGATGGGATCGTTGAGCTCGGAGTATGCGTTGCACATCTCCCAGGTATTGATGAAAAGCTCGAAACGCTCTACCTTGGTAGGATCGGTGGGCTTCTTCTTGGTAAGAGGCGAGATCTCGATGGGATGATCCATGATAAATGTGGGCTGGATCAGTTCCTTCTCACAGTACTCTTCGAAAAAGAGATTGATTATGTCGCCCTTCTTGTGACGATCCTCGAATTCTATATTATGTTCCTTGGCAAGAGCCTTGGCAGCTTCATCGCTTTCAACAGTATCGAAGTCAATGCCTGCATACTTCTTGATCGCCTCATTCATGGTAAGCCTTGCGAAGGGCTGTCCCAGGTCAATCTCAGTTCCCTGATAATTGATCTTGGTAGTTCCGAGAACCTTCTCTGCAACATACTTAAACATGGACTCGGTAAGCTCCATCATTCCGTAATAATCGGTATATGCCTGATAGAGCTCCATGAGTGTGAACTCAGGATTATGCCTGGTATCGACGCCCTCGTTCCTGTACACTCTTCCGATCTCGTATACTCTCTCAAGTCCTCCGACAATGAGTCTCTTGAGATAGAGTTCAAGAGATATCCTTAGCTTTACATCCTCATCGAGTGCGTTGTAGTGAGTCTCGAAGGGTCTTGCAGCAGCGCCTCCGGCATTAGATACAAGAGTGGGAGTCTCTACCTCCATGAACTTTCTTCCGTCGAGGAAATTCCTGATCTCTTTGAGGATAGCGGACCTCTTGACGAAGGTATCTTTAACCTCGGGATTCATTATGAGATCAACATATCTCTGTCTGTATCTGGTATCTGTATCGGTAAGTCCGTGGAATTTCTCGGGAAGTATCTGAAGGCTCTTTGACAGAAGAACCATTTTGGTTGCATGAACAGAGATCTCTCCTGTCATAGTCCTGAATACATATCCCTCAACTCCGAAAATATCGCCTATATCAGACTTCTTAAAATCAGCATAGGGTTCCTCGCCGAGTGCATCCTGAGATACATAGATCTGCACTCTTCCTTTGAGGTCCTGGATATTGGCAAACGAAGCCTTGCCCATTACTCTCTTGAACAGCATTCTTCCTGCGATTGAAACAGTGATAGGGGATGCATCAAGGAGAGCTCTGCGCTTATTATATGCTTCCTTCTTAGCCTGGCGATATGCAGAGATGGTCTCATTATCCGCGCCTTCTGCAGGCTCCGTGAGAACAGGCTCTTCATAATCTTTAAGGATCTCTTTTTCATGCTCTTCATAGAGGCTGATCACTTCATCGGTGTGATGAGTCTGATCGAACTTGGTTATGACGAAGGGATCTCTGCCGGCTTCCTGCAGGTCTGCGAGCTTTTGCCTTCTGACCTTAAGGAGCTGTCCCACATCCTCCTGGGGAGCATTATTTGCTTTCTGCTGATTTACGTCTGCCACTTTAATACCTTAGTCCTTCCAAATTTCCATAACCTTATACTTAAGGGTTCCTGCAGGTGTTTCGATCTTGACAGTATCACCCTTCTTGCTGTCCTTGAGCGCTCTTCCTACAGGGCTTTCATCGGAAAGCATGAAGTTGAGTGAATCAGCCTGAGATGAACCGACGATCTTATACTCAACAACCTTGCCCTGATCATTCTTTACTTTAACAAGAACACCGGGGATTATCTCCGCATTCTTAAGAAGCTCCTCAAGCTCTGCGATACGATCCTCTATTCTGCCCTGCTCGTCCTTTGCTGCATCATACTCAGCATTCTCGGAGAGGTCTCCCTGTTCGCGCGCTTCCTTGATCTTCTGGGCTATCTCCTGACGGCGGTAAACCTTAAGGTCATGAAGCTCGTTTTCGTACTGAATGAGGCCTTCCTTAGTAATCTTGTTAGTGTTTTCCATTTTAGACAGGTCCCCCTTTCTCTGGACACAATAGTGAATGAGTAAAAAGTCAATCCACTATAAGCACTACGTGCAAGTAGTCATTTTATCCGCAAAACCGCTGATTGTCAAGAAAACAGGGCGGCCATACGACCGCCCTGAAATTATTTTTCAGCCTAACAGATCCTTGAGCGCCTGCATACCGGAAACATCCGTAGCAGCCTTGTTGGAATCCTGTATCTGGAGATAGATCTCTTTACGATATACGGGCACCTCTCTGGGGGCCGTAATACCAACCTTGACCTGGTCTCCCTTGATCTCGAGGATGGTCACTTCGATATTGTTGCTAATGACCAGTGCCTCACCTTTTTTACGGGAAAGAGCAAGCATCTTAATTGCCCTCCTTTCTCGACTTGAGAATGTCATAGATGGGGAATCTGACGGGATAGTCGCTTCCCTCAACTATAATCTGCGCGCCCTTCTTTTCATCGGAATTGATGATGATGGGGCCCTGAAGATTAACAGTCATCTTGGTCAGATCCGTAGGTACGGTAACGGTTACGAGAACTACAATATTCTCATCCTTAAGCTCTCCGAGCGAAGCAAGGAGTTCCTCGCTCACCTGGGGATTATATGTCTCACAGACCATGAGAGGATTCATTACGGGCATGGCAAATCCGGGCTCCTCGATGGACTGGAAATATCTGATGCCTGCGTCTGTTCCTTTTTCCTCATCATGGATAAGGGTAAAATGCTTGAGATCCGGAAATCCTATGATACCATCCTCAAAGGTAATGATCTTCTCATCACTGATCTCTACATCTCCGAAAATCTTAGTCTTGATAAGCATATGGTCTCCTTTCCTTACAGATAATTAAGCAGAGTATTCTGCATTATCTTGCTTGTTGCCATGAGTGCAGCCTCATATGTGGTACTTGCGCTCTCAAGGTTAATGGCCACCTCCGTGATATCTATGTCTTCGTTCTCACTCTGGAGTGTCTCAAAGGTTGTCTTCTGGTTTTGAAGTCTTGCCTCAATAAGTGAGAGCTTGGAGGACCTGGTTCCGTTATTGGTTATTGCAAGGCTGGTATCGTTGAGAAAGCCCTGCATTGCTGTGATCCCCTTCTCGAACCTCTTCTGGGCTATATCCTTCTGATATGTAAAAGCCTTATTGGCTGCGTCAAGCTGATTCTGAAGAGTCTTAAGAGTATCATCAGTGGTGGATGAGATCTTCTTCTCAATATCCGCAATGGTAGTTTCAAGATTAACCACTGCCTGCATTGAATTTACAAGATCATCAATCTCTCGCCCTATGCCGAGCTTGAAGCACTCATCCGCAGTCGAGTTGACTCTGATGGTGGTATTAAAGCCCACATCATACTCAATAGCCTGTCTTTCGAGTGTGGTATCAAGGTAATCTTCATTATACCTTAAATACGTGCTCGTGTCTTCCACTAAATTGCCTGCAGTATCCCTTGTGCACTCTATTGAAGCGCAGCTGAAAAAGTGCTGGGGACGAAGATTATCTGCGGTGAATTCCGTCTTCTGATAAGTGATCATGATCTTGGATTCATCCGTATCTCCGGTGGCGGCATCGTCCTTGGTCCACATAAGCTTGTTATATACATTGGTTCCAAGGAGGATTTCTCCGGTATCAGGCACATAAATGACATCGTCAATACCAACCTGTGAATAGGGATCATCAGTCGATTTTATCTCGGTCATAGTATCGATAGTCTGAATATTTCCTGACGCATCATCATAGTACTGGATCATGGGCTTTGCAACGTAAGGCTTCGGATCTGCTCCGGTACCGTCATCATACTGAAGCATATCGCTTCTGTAATCATCCATCGAATCCAGATCGGAATAAGACAGTCTGAAGCGGTAGCATGTTGATTCCTTAATCTGCTGTTCTACAATTCCTTCATGATCGGTATCGTTATAATTTGCGGCGGTCCAGGTTGCCACTTCACCCATATCAACATGCGTAACACTGTCGATATTCGTACGGTCAAGCTGCTCTGTAAGCTGATATCTCATCTCTGTCTGCTTCTGGAAGGAAAGAGAGGTATCTGTTCTGTATCCGGCGAAAACATATCTTCCCGCATAGTCGGCATCACCGGTCTTATAGATCTCACTTGCAAATGCCTTGAGTTCCTCAATGATGGTATTTCTGTCAGAGCTTGTAAGGTCGCCATTGGCTGCCTTGGTACAGTCATTCTGACAGGATGTGATTATGGATGAAAGAGAAGAAAGCGCATCTTCGGTAACCTTCAGCCAGCTCTCCGCATCAGGAATGTTCTTGGAGTAATACTGGGTAACTTCGGTTACGTTGGTGCGCAGACGAAGAGCCCTGATCGCAATGACAGGGTCATCGGAAGGGCGTATGATCTTTTTTTCGGAAGAAAGCTGACTTGTGAGCTTATCTTCAAGGATCTTATTGGTATTGATGTTGGAGAGGTTGTTCCTCTGCATTATCTTATTTGTGATACGCATATCTGCCTCCTGCGGTTTTTCCGCCGGTCACTTTCCGGGTGTCATCATATCCCCGGAAAATACCGTAAGATGCAGACATCCATGTCATGAATATCGGGATCCGTCCCTTTATCTTTATTATTTTATCACACACCGGTTTCGAGGATGAGTCTTCTGTATATCTCGTTGAAAACAGAGATCATCTTGGAAGAAAGGTTGTAGGCATTCTGGAACTTTACAAGGTTGACTGCCTCTTCGTCCTCATCCACTCCCGATACGGAAAGCCTTACATTTCCTATTGCCTGTTGAACATTTTGGTAGCTTACAACTCCGGTATTGGCCGCTGCAGCTCCAAGTGCTACATCGGAGAGAACTCCCTCAAGAAATGCTGAAGGGGTGCTTCCTCTGAAGGACAGATCATCCTTCTCGCGGGTCATATCCTGAAGTGCCTCGATCAGGTCATTCTGCTCGACTCCGTCTCCCTTTTTGAACTTGTTGGTCATGAGGGAGGGATCATTTACCATTGCCGTAAGCACTGAGAAGTTCTCTGCAGTCAGCTTATAGTAGCTGTCATCGCTCACATCAACTGTTATGGTCTGACCAAATGCAGTTGCCTGAACATCCGGGTTCTTGGATGAAAGCGTTCTGAGCAGTGTATCTGACCTGAAACCGGCTGTATTCTGATCCGGGAACAGATACTGTTCCTTATCGGTGGGCTTATTGCCGGTAAACATTATGGTGCCGGTATTATCATCGCCGCTTTTAAGGATATCATTGAATTTCTGGGCAAAGGTCCTGACCCACTCATTAAGCTGTCCCATGTAGTAGGGAATGCCTTCGTATTTGATCTCTTCGCCTATCTTGGCGAGTTTTCCGACTCTGTCGATGGTAACCGGTCTGGGATTAAGCTCCTTGTTATTGTCCAGGATGAACTTATATGAATACGTCGCATTTCCGCTGCTGTCCGTTTCAACAGTGTATGACCAGGACTTGTAATAGTATTCTGTATTACCGAGGTTAATGATACCGCCCTGATCCGACATGTTATTCTTATTCAGATCCATAAGGAAATCTTTATTTACCTCGACCGTAACCGTATCATATTTTTCACCGGTAACGGTATCGGTATATCCGTTAACCGCGGCATCCGTTACTGTTCCGTTAAAATACTCACCGTTGTTTCCGTCTCTCATCTCAACGAGGCCTCTGAGTTCCCCGCCAAGTCTTGCATTGCTGAGTCTGAATCTCTCTCCGTTTTCCCAATAGACATCGTAGAGACCGTTTACATCGGTCATATTGACCTTTTCATAATCCTCACGCGCCTTGCAGGTCAGATCATTATGCTCTTTGGCATCAACCAGCATCTGCCCGCCGGCAATCTTGACTATGAATCTGTACGCACCGGTTTCTCTGTCCGGATCATTTTTATCATAAACTGGAAGCTCCTCTGTCTCCACGTCTACGATTTCGGAAAGCCTGTCCACAAGAAGATCTCTTCTGTCTCGAAGCTCGTTGGCCTTCTGTCCTCCCATCTCGATGGTGGTGATCTGCTCGTTCAGAGTAGCGATCTCTCCCGCGATGGAGTTGATATCATCTATTTTGATCTTGATCTCGGAGTTAACATCCTTCTGGACATTCTGAAGGTTTCCGAAGATCTGGTTGAAGTAATCGGTAAGCTGTCCTGCATATCCTACGAACTGGCTCTTTCCGGTTGAAGCTCCGGGATCCTTCATGATCTCCTGAAGTGCTGTGATCATCAGCTGATCATAGATCGAGGAAAAACCTCCGTTGGTACCGCTGTCGTAAAAATAATCCTCAAGCTCCCTCATATAGTACTGCTTCATATTGTACTCACCGAGTTTGGAATTATTGTTCCAATACTTCTGGTCATAGAAGCCGTCCCTTATACGCTCAACTGAGAGCGTGTCAACACCAGCTCCCGCACAGCCGTATGCCTGGAAGGTACGAATGGGGAAGGCGGCCTGTGTATCAACCGTCTGCCTCGAATAGCCTTCTGTCTGTACATTGGATATATTGTTAGCGGTGGTATTGAGGTTCGCATTGGCTGCGAGCAATCCCGAATATGCGATATTTAATCCGAAAAATTGTGAACTCATGAGAATTCCTCCGATAGCATTACACTTACTATATCGGTAAAAATATGGGGAGACTTAAGGTCTCCCCGTTTAAAAACCCGTAAATAATCTGTTTCAGGACGGGCTGTATTTTATGCAAGGCTTGTAAGCAGGTGCTCCATCATCTCATCAACTACATTGATGAATCTGGAGGATGCATTATATGCACTCTGGTACTTGATCATGTTGCTGAGTTCTTCATCGGAAGAGACCGCTTCAACCTGATCCTTGGCGCTTTCTGCCGCAGATACTGTTTTTGCCTGGTTTTCATATATGCTGTTATACATATATCCGGAGTTTGAGACCTGTGAAACCAGATCGCTGTAGTATTCATTCAGATTGACTCTCTTAATGACATCCGGATTTAATCTGTATTTTTCATCCGTAAACACGTTCTTGAGGGCATTCATTGTGGCTATATCCTCAGAACCGTCAGGAAGTCTGAATCCCAGGAGTGAAGGTGTCTGCATAAGATCCTGATTGATCCTGGTATTTGTGATCGTATAAAGGCTGTATTTAAGTTCCGCTAGCGATGAAGGATCGATGAGGTTTCCAAGGGAATCGACTACCTGGCCGCGGGTATTATATCTCGGCTTTTCCTCTTCATTGAAAACCCAGTAATTATCCGTCCCGACTGCATATTTTGTATATCCGTCAGTGGTACTTTTTTCAAAAAGCTGAATGGGGGATCCGTCCGCACTTTCCATATAGTTATGGCC
>CAMNAQ010000092.1 GCA_946531495.1 uncultured Lachnospiraceae bacterium
TTCCCCACTGGCCGGCACCGGTCTCGGTGGTAACGCCTTTGAGTCCCTGCTTCTTAGCGTAGTATGCCTGCGCGATGGCGGAATTGAGCTTGTGACTTCCGCTTGTATTGTTTCCCTCGAACTTGTAGTAGATTTTCGCCGGGGTTCCGAGCTTTTTCTCAAGGCAGTATGCACGTACAAGAGGTGAAGGTCTGTACATCTTGTAGAAATTCCTGATATCCTCGGGAATCTCGATGAAGGGCGTTGTTTCGTCAAGCTCCTGCTTTACGAGCTCGTCGCAGAAAATAGGTGAAAGCTCTTCTGCGGTAAGAGGCTTGCCGGTTCCCGGATTAAGAAGGGGGGCCGGCTTGTTCTTCATATCGGATCTGAGGTTATACCATGCTTTGGGCATTTCCTCTTCTGTGAGATAAATCTTGTAGGGAACAGTGTTTTCAGCCATTTTTTTCTCCTTTCGCTATTCCTGGGACAAATAAAAAATACCTGTCCCACAGTAGTTTTACTGCTGGGACAGGTAGTAATGTTTACCTGCGGTGCCACCCGGCTTGGTGCGTTATCACACCCACTTAGCGCATACAACCATATGCCGAAGTTGTTAACGGAGCTTCACCTCCGTCTCTCGTACTCTGGTCGCCCATTTCTGATCGCCCTCAGAAGTCCATTCGGTCAATACACTTTTGCTCCGATCACACCATCCGGAACTCTCTCTGAAAAGGAGGTAAAGACTTACTTGCTCTTCATCAACGGTTTATGTGAATTTAACACAGTTGCGGTTTTCAGTCAAGCGAAAATAATAAACGGATATTATGCTTCTTTTGACTATTTTTTGCTATTTCATGGCATGGCCGCGTAATATTTGATAAAATACTTACATTAGGGGCTATATTATCGCGAAAGGGGTGCTGGATTATGTTTGGAAAAAATAAGACTAATACAAAGCAGGAGGATCTTGAGAGGCTGATCGGGCTGATGAAGGCCGGAACGAGCGGTGATATGACGGAAGCAGATCCGGAGGCTTTTAATGATCCTGAGGTCGCAAAGGCATACAACGATCTGTTAAAGAGCTTTTTTAAGGCAAATAATGTTTTTGTGATGCGCATGAATGCGGCTATGTCCCAGATAGGCGATTCTTCGGTTGTGAAAAATATGATCGAAGAGGTCAACGAACAGTCGGAAGTTGTCCAGACTATCCATTCATCGGGATCCGAGCTTGCCAATTCGGTGACCAATGTTCAGTATGCCGTGCAGAATATCCAGCAGAGCTCTGAAGAGGTCATTGCCACAACCAGGACCTGTTCGGAAGAGATCATAGAAAGCATCAGGAAGATCGGAGATACCGCAGGTGAAGTGGATCAGGTCAATAACGAGATGGCCGGCTTCAAGGTCAATGCGGAAAATATCACCAAGATAGTCGATCAGATCAAGGATCTTGCGGATAATTCATCACTTCTTGCACTGAATGCTTCAATCGAGGCTGCACGTGCAGGCGAGGCGGGCAGGGGCTTTGCAGTTGTTGCACAGCAGATGGGTACTCTTTCTAATGATACTGCATCCTGCGCTGACAGTGTTGTCAGATATGTTGAGGAGCTCCTTAAGGGAATTGATTCCATCGCAGCATCTTTAAGCTCGACATCGAAGAAGCTTCAGGAAGGTACCGAGGGCGCAGTCAGATCGGTTGAAAATCTCGATACCATGACCGGACGCATTGAGGGAATGAACCGTGACATCGATGCGATCTTCGAAGAGATCAATAACCAGTCAGCTCTGACGGAAGAATTCATAGCTCTTGGAAATACCGTTGCGGGAGGATTCGAAAGTCTTAACAAGGAGTGCTTTTCAACGGGAGAGCATCTTTACAAGATATCACGTACAGTTGACAGCGTCAGATCGGATATGGCCCGTAAGAGATCGGATCTTACCATGCAGGACTGGATCACCGTTTTTGAGGTGGACCATCTGATCTTTACATGGAGACAGTACAATAATCTGGTAGGTTTTGAA
Source organism: uncultured Lachnospiraceae bacterium (assembly GCA_946531495.1). Lineage (GTDB taxonomy): Bacteria > Bacillota > Clostridia > Lachnospirales > Lachnospiraceae > AC2028. The sequence continues at coordinate 1,999 of CAMNAQ010000092.1, forward strand.
CATCTGAAGCTGGAGCAGGTCAATAATCCCAAGGGATGCAAGCTCGGAAAGTGGTTCGCTGGACAGACGGATTCCAAGATCAGAGGATGCAGTGCTTTTGCACAGGCACAGAGAAATCATGAAGAACTGCACAGGCATGCGACCGACTGCTTCAAGGCTGTCCAGGCCGGAAACAGGGAAGAGGGACTTAAGCATTTTGACATGGCATACCAGTCATACAAGGATCTTTGCGGTTCGCTTTCCGATCTTCATAAACAGCTGAGATCATTGGGATATACGGAAGCTACGGATATCACCAGAAAACCGTGATCCGGCTTTAGGGGGAATAAAATGGCATTTGCCTCCATGTTCATACTGTGGTTTTTGTTCTTTTTTATTATATTTGCGGTATCCTTCATTACGGGGCTTGTGCTGACGATCATTGGTATTGTTCAGCGTGTGAAGGATAAGGCAGGCTACAAGAAACATCCCATAGTACTTATCGTTATCGGAGGAGTACTGATGGGGCCATCAATAATATGTATTCTGTTTTTTATATTCACAGCTTTGTTTTGACAGGATCGGATGCATGTAAAAAACATTTTTGGTGGTTTTATGAGTGAAAGAAAAATTGTAAAAGACCAGGTTTTCGATGAGGAAAGAGCTTTATACGGAAGCGACGGGATAGATGTGATCTCATGCCGCTTTGACGGACCTGCAGACGGGGAGAGTGCTCTTAAGGAAAGCAGGGATATTGTGGTCAGGGATAGTTTTTTTAATCTTAGATATCCGTTCTGGCATGATGATGATCTCCATATATCCTCCAGTGAGATGACCGATAAATGCAGGGCAGCGCTTTGGTATACTAAGGATGCCGTGATCACTGATTCGAAGCTTCACGGTATCAAGGCACTTCGTGAATGCTCCGATATCGTGATTGAAAACTGCGATATCATATCTCCGGAATTCGGATGGTCGGTATCGGACCTTGTTATGAGAAATTCGTCGGCAGAGAGCGAATATTTCTTTATGAGGTCTTCTGATCTTAAGCTTGAGAATGTAAGACTTAAGGGGAAATATTCGTTTCAGTATATAACTGATTCTGTTTTTGAGAACTGTAATTTCGACACCAAGGATTCTTTCTGGCATGCTAAGGATGTCATCGTCAGGAATTCGGTGATAAAGGGTGAATATCTTGCGTGGTATTGCGAAAATGTTACCTTTGAGAACTGTACCATCAGCGGAACACAGCCTCTTTGTTATTGCAAAGGCTTAAAGCTGATAAACTGTGTGATGCAGGATGCCGATCTTGCATTTGAAAAATCCGAGGTCGATGCAACGATAGTTTCGCCTGTGATCAGCATCAAGAATCCATACAGCGGGACCATAAAGGTTCCCGAGGTGGGAGAGATTATAAGGAATGATGAAAATGCAAAGGCTCAGATCATTGTCGGATGATCGTTTTTGAGCCGTGCGGATATCAATGTGAGGATCATAAATGCAGCGCGTCCGGACGTGCCCGGATCGCGCTGCTGAATTGTTTTATGATGTTTATATGATGGCTGTATAAAAGAATTTGATATACGTTAATGGAGGATGAATTCATGAAAAAATATGCGGACCTGTGGCTTGGCTACAAGGAAAAGAAATGTAACAGAGATTGCGATGATCTCAGGAAGATATATTTCTATGGCGCAGACGAAGAAGACATAATAGCTGAAAATGCAGCAGGGGAGCTGAAAAGCGGTTTAAAAAAAATGGTTGATGCAGAGCCTGAGATCATTTTTGCAGGTGCTCCGTCTGCTGCAGCTGAATCTGACGGAAACAGCATTCTGGATAATGAGGAATATACAGTTTCTCTTTCCGGCGACGGAATATCCATAACATCTAAGAGCAGCGCCGGAATTCTTTATGGCGCGTTTGATATCCTCAGGACGGTTGCAACGGAAAAAAGCGTTGCCGATACTTATAAATGCGGAAAGACCGTTCGCCCCTCAAATCCCTTAAGAATGCTGAACCATTGGGATAATATGGACGGAAGCATTGAAAGAGGATATTCCGGAGAATCATTTTTCTATGTAAACAACGAGATCGTCATCGATGATCGTACAAGAGAATATGCAAGACTCATAGCTTCCGTAGGTATAAATGCAGTCGTCATCAATAACGTAAATGTAAAGCAGGCAGCATCCTATATGATCACCGACAGATATTACGACAAGCTTAAAGAGCTCGGTGAAATATTTGCAGGCTATGGAATAAGGCTTTTCTTAAGTCTGAATTATGCTTCAACCATAGAGATAGGCGGATTGGACAGTGCCGATCCTCTCGATGAGAATGTCATCGCATGGTGGAAGGGCAAGATGGCTGAGGTGTTTGAACGCATACCTTCTCTTTGCGGATTTTTGGTAAAGGCCGATTCTGAGGGACGCCCCGGTCCCTTCACATATGGAAGAACCCAGGCTGACGGAGCAAATATGCTCGCAGATATAGTGAAGGATTATGGCGGTATCATCATCTGGAGATGTTTTGTATATAACTGCAAGCAGGACTGGCGTGATTATAAGACCGACAGAGCAAGGGCAGGATATGATAATTTTATGCCCATGGATGGAGATTATCATGATAATGTCATCCTTCAGATCAAAAACGGACCTATGGATTTCCAGATAAGGGAGCCTATCTCTCCACTTCTCGGAGGCCTTAAGAAGACCAATCAGATGCTTGAGGTTCAGATAGCTCAGGAATATACGGGTCATCAGATCGATGTATGCTACCTTATCCCGGAATTCAAGGAGATACTCGGATTCAGGACATATTGCTGTAAGGAGAATGACACGGTTGCGGACATCGTAAGCGGAAAAACATTCGGCAGCAGATATTCGGGCGTAGCTGCAGTTACCAATACCGGAAATGATTTTAACTGGACCGGCAACTATCTTGCGGGAGCTAATCTCTTCGGCTTTGGAAGACTTGCATTTGAGACGGAGCTTTCAGCGGAGCAGATAGCAGAGGAATTTGTCAGAATGACCATCTCTGATGATGAAGAAGTCGTCTCTGCCATCATGAGCATTCTTCTTCCCTCACGTGAGATCTACGAAAAATATACCAGTCCTCTGGGAATCGGATGGATGGTCACACCTGCAACCCACTACGGATGCAGCGTGGACGGATATGAATATGACAGATGGGGAACCTATCACAGGGCCGATCATCTCGGAATAGGCGTGGACAGAACCGAGAACGGAACCGGATATGCTCTTTTGTACAATGAGCCCAATGCTTCAATGTACAACTCTCCAGATGAATGCCCTGATGAGCTGGTACTCTTTTTCCATCATCTTCCCTATACTCACAAGCTCCACAGCGGAAAGACAGTTATCCAGCATATTTATGACACACATTTTGAGGGATATGAAGAAGCACAGAAACTTTCCGAAAAGTGGGATACGCTCAAGGGAAAGATCGATGATGAGATTTTTGAAAATGTGCATGAGCGTTTCGGTCGCCAGCTTGTGAATGCAAGAGAATGGTGCGATCAGGTCAATTCCTATTTCTTCAGAAAGAGCGGTATCCCTGATGAAAAGGGAAGACAGATCTGGTAATTCCCGGTATTTGACATGATCCGGATGTATGTAAAAAACGGATGACTATGAATATAGAGGGATACGGTAAATTGGCTGCAGAGTATAAAACAGATTATAAACTTATCAATGAACAGGCAAATGCTCTTGCAGAGAATACTTCCTGGTATATCTCTGCACTGGGCAATATATCAGCCCTTATATACGATTCACTGGAAGATCTGAACTGGGCGGGATTTTATTTTGTAAGAGACGATAAGCTGATCCTGGGGCCCTTTCAGGGAAAGCCTGCCTGCACCGATATACCGCTGAAGAAGGGCGTTTGCGCAGCTGCCGTGCTTGAAAACAGGGTCATGCGCGTGGACAACGTACATTCTTTTCCCGGTCATATAGCATGTGACAGCGCTTCCGAATCCGAAATAGTTATTCCCGTCAGAAAAAATGGGGCTGTGGTCGGCGTTCTTGACATTGACAGTCCGGTTCTTTCGAGATTTTCAGAGGAAGACGAGAAGGGACTTGAACAGATAGTTAAGGTAGCGGAAGAGATTTTGAGCCATACGGACGAATTATAAATTCACTTATCCTGCAGTAAAACTGCATCAGTTGAAATATGATCAGGCGATCAGGAGGAAGACATGATAAAAGCATTGTTAACGATCGATGATGTATCATCAAAAAACACGCCGGCAATAGTGGATTATTTATGTGAAAAGAACATTCCCGCGATAATGTTTGCCGTAGGGCAGTTGGCACTTGCCAATCCCGAGGAGATGATCTATGCATTGCAGCATGGTTTCGTTGTGGGCAATCACAGCTACTCACATCCTAATTTTTCGAGCCTCAGTGAGGCTGAATGGAAAAAGGAAATAGATGATAATGAAAAGGTTTTGAATGATTTCTATGCCAAAGCCGGTGTGGAGAGAAGGTTCAGACCTTTCAGATTTCCGTACGGGGATAAGGGCGGGGATAATAAAGATGCCATTCAGGACTATCTTCGTAAGCAGGGATTTAACAAGGTAAAAGACACGCAGCTGGATTATCCATGGTGGAGTGAAATGGGCCTTGATAAGGATATAGATACATTCTGGACCTTTGATTTTGCGGAATACAATATCAGAGAGGGCAGCGGATTTACTCTCGATGATGTTATGAAGCGTATATATGATAAAGAGCCCGGCAGCGGTGCGGCACTCCTTACGGAAAACAGTAATCATTTTCTCCTGCTCCATGCACATGACGAGACTGACGCCCTTGTGCCCGGATACTACAGGATCTTTATTGAAGAACTGCTTAAGAACGGAGTGACTTTTGTCGCGCCCGAATTTATTTAAGAGGGCAGAACGTTTTTATTTCTGAAAACACGGAGCTGCAAACGGTACGCTTATGTCTGCGCTTCAGAGGCTTTTTTACAGGCTTCCCTGATGCACCTCGTTATTTCTATATCCGCAGGTAACCAGTCGACGGTATCGATCTCATCGATAGTCAGCCATTTTGCAGCTTCATGCTCCAACAGTTTCATATCTGAACCCGGTGCAAGCTCTGCCCAAAAGCAATCCATGGATAAGTGAAACTGGGGATAGTCATATTCAACGGTTGTGAGAAGATCACCAACGATGATATCGGCATCGAGTTCTTCTTTTATCTCTCTTGCGATTGCTTTCTCCGGAGATTCGCCTTCCTCAATCTTTCCTCCGGGGAACTCCCATCCATCCTTAAACTCACCGTATCCACGCTGAGTTGCAAAGATCCTGTTGTTATCGCGGATTATTGCAGCAACTACTCGTATTGTTTTCATTTCCTCATCCATTCACTATATATTCGTAAATATCATTTCTTACGGGCGTATCCAAAAGCCATTCTATTTCTACAGCAGTAGAAGTGGTATTGGGCATGACAAACTCTTATGATACAATAATTTTAATTAAACCATAAATAGTGGAATGCTGAAATTATTGATGTATTTGAATATTATAACATTGATAATGGCCCTGGAGATCCGACCGGGCCTTATAGTTTTAAGGTTGATTCGTTTTCAGATTTGATTAATGCAGTATTCCTTTTGAAAACGATAGATGGAAATTCAAGATAATAATTTATGTTTCTTTTTGAGGCTTTGTTCAACGGGTAGCGGTCATTAGGAGACAATCATATGGCAAACACCACCAGATGCATGTATGAAAGTGATTTTTATACATTTATTGAAAAAGATAAATATTCAGTTTTGGGCCTTATTGTTGATAGCTATAATGGTGATCCCAATACAATGCAGAGAGAAGCGTGGATTAAAGAGATTGAAATTCTTCAATCTGTTCTTCTGTCGTTTAAGGAATCCGATGGACGGATCATTTTCGAATATGACATTCCAAGACTGGGAAAACGCATAGATGTTGTCCTTTTAATGAAGGGAATTGTCTTTTGTCTTGAATTCAAGAATGATTCGGATCCTGTTATACAGGAAATCTATATCGATCAGGTTCTTGACTATGCCCTTGACCTTAAAAACTTTCACAAGCTCAGCCGTGATAAATTGATCGTTCCTGTACTTGTTTCTCCAAAATATAAAAAGAATTCAACCGAGATAAAACCTTCTGTATATGATGATAGAGTTGTTAATCCTCTGATAACGGGAGAAGACGGACTTTTCTGGGTGCTTTCTGAAATCATAAAACTGTATCCATCAGAAAATCCAGTAGACGGTAACTGGTTGATAAGCCCTTATGCTCCGACACCCACAATAATCGAAGCAGCAAGGACATTATATGAAAATCACTCTGTAGATGCAATCACAAGGCATGAAGCTGATAATGTAACAACGGATCAAACTATTTCCTACATTATGGAAGTGATAAAGCGGAGTAAAGAGAATGGGGAAAAGAGTATCTGCTTTGTCACAGGAGTACCCGGTGCAGGAAAAACTCTTGTCGGTCTCGATGTAGCTGTAAAACAAACCTATCAGGGAAATGATCAACCTGTCGAGGATGAAGGAGCAGTTTATCTGTCCGGTAATGGTCCTCTTGTAGCGGTGCTTCGAGAGGCACTTGCAAAAGATAATTATGCAAGATGCAAAGAAAAAGGAGAAAATAAAAAAATTACGGATTCCAGACGTGAAGTAGGTAAGTTTATTCAGATAATTCATTCCTATCGCGATAACATGCTTGCTAAAATAAAAAATCCTGTTGAAAACGGGATTCTCGAAATTGATTCTCAGAAGGCAATCAAACAAAAAGATGCAGGATATGGTGAAGTAGAGCATGTTGCCATATTTGATGAAGCGCAAAGATCCTGGACTCATAAAAGAATTGCCGATTATCTGAAAAGAGGCGGAACATACGGAAACAAGCTGAAGGTACAGAATTTTCCTATGTCGGAAGCATCATTCTTGATCTGGTCTCTTGATCAGAGGCAAGACTGGGCAACAATTGTATGTCTTGTCGGCGGTGGGCAGGAAATCAATACCGGAGAGGCCGGAATCGC
>CAMNAQ010000093.1 GCA_946531495.1 uncultured Lachnospiraceae bacterium
CCATCCTTAAGGATGCCGAGATCCTTTCCGAGTCAGATTACAATAACGAGATCAACAGACTTAAGCTTGCTCTCAATCCCAAGTCAACTGACGACCGTGATGCTCTCAAGGCTAAGCTCGGCAGATGGCCTGCAATGGTTGAAGCAGGTGTTATTACCTCTGATGATTTTGAAGCAAAGCGCACCAGACTTATTGCAGATCTTGACGGAATCGATTCCAATAATGCAGATACTCTTAAGTCCAAAATCAAGAAGCTCATGCTTCTCAAAGAGTGCGACTGGCTCTCTACCAGCGAGCTCGAAGCCAAGAAGGCTGAGATCGTTGGTGTCATCTCCGCTAACAGTGATGAAGTTGCCAGAATGCAGCTTCATAAGGTTGCTGTTGAAGGCGGACTTGAGACAGACGCTGAATATGATGCAGCTAAGCAGCAGATCGTCGCTGAGATCATCTCTCCCGTCAACGGAGATATGGAGCTCTTCAAAAAGCGTATCGAACTCCTTACCAAGATCCACGATGCTGCTATCATTTCCGATTCCGAATTCGGCGATTTCAAGGGCAAGCTTCTTGACCTTTAATCGCACGCGGTTTACTTGTCCTGTTTTTGATCAACTAAACTTTATATTCGGAATGTCATGAACAAATACGATATAAGCAAGATTTGCTTAAGATGCATGAGAGTCAGTGACAATGCCGACACATGTCCTTTCTGCGGACATGATAAGCTTGGTGAAAAGTCCTGGCATAACGCGCTGACTCCCGGCACTATTCTTAACAACAAAATACTGGTCGGTAATATCCTGGGCAAGGGGGGATACGGGATAACCTACATCGGTTTCGATCTCCTTCTTGAATATCGTGTTGCGATCAAAGAGTTTTTTCCCGAAGACCTGGTAACGAGAGCTGAAGACGGCAACACTCTCGTTGTTCTCAATGATGTCAATTCCGAAAGTTATGAGGAAGAGACCCAGGCATACTTACGTGAGGCAAGGATCCTTGCCGAATATTCCAAAAATCCCGGTATAGTTTCCATCAAAGACCTGTTTTATCAGAATAATACAGGTTATATTGTGATGGAATATCTTGAGAACGGTAATCTTTTCAAGTATGTCGATAATCATGGCGGCTGGCTCCCTTCTGACAGGGCGCTCTCTCTCATCGAGCCGATCATCGATATTCTCGGCGACCTCCATCAGTCAGGTCTTATTCACAGAGACGTATCTCCCGATAACATAATGCTCGATAAGGACGGATCCATTAAGCTTATCGACTTCGGCGGCTCCAGAAAAGCCGGATCCAAGGTTAAACAGGAATTCCTCGGAAAATGGGGATTTGCTCCGCCTGAGCAGATGTTTTCAAGAGTTTCCGAACAGGGACCGTGGACTGATATCTATGGACTCTGCTCTACAATTTATTACCTTGTCACCGGAGATATCCCACAGTCTGCCATCGAGCGTGAAGAAAATGATCTGATCACTCCTATCAACAGCTACAATATTGATCTTGATCCGGGTATCGGTGAAGCGATAATGCGCGGTCTTTCAATGAAACCCGAAGACCGTCAGCAGACCATTGATGAGCTCTATTTCGATCTCTACGGTATCAAGAGAACATCCAAGCAGACTCATGCTCAGGAAGCTGTTGCAGAGCGCAGGGTCATTGTTCTCGATCACAACGGACGTGTCTGGTTCGGCTCATATCCTATGAACGAGCTCACTCCCGACAAGATCACTTCGGATATCGAATGTGCCGAGTATGACGAGAATAATACAGCCATTGTAAACGAGGAAAAATACTATCGCCTTCCCATTTACAGAGACTCCAAGACAAAAGACGGCGGACTGCTCAGCAAGTTCAGTCTTAACAAGCATTCAAGAGTCAAGGATGGTTATAAGTATTTTAAATACAATGCCATTCCCTGGAGGATCGTCAACGAATCCAAGGGACGTACGACCCTTATAAGCGAATATATACTTGATTATCTTCCCTTCGACGGAACGACTTATCTTAAGTATTCCGACAGAGATATAGTCAAGGTAAGGTCCGGTATATACTGGGGCGATTCCAAGCTGAGAGCATGGCTGAATTCCGTATTCATAAATATGGCATTCTCTTCACAAGAAAAGATCAAGCTTCACTTTACCAAGATCTCCACTCCCACCTCTGCTCTTGATGACAGATATACGAATGATAAGGTATATATACCTTCACTGAACGAATTGTATTACGGCTTCGATTCATCCAAGGAAACTCTGAAGGGTGTTACGAAGAATAAGGACAATACGATCTGTAAGGCTCCTGTTTCACAGTATACCGCTGCTCTTCCGAGAGACCCGGATTTCGAGCCCTGCTTCGGTCTCCGTTCCAGAGGAGATTTTTCGAAGGATCTATCCTACATCGCCAGTGAAGACTGCTTCGGACAATGCATTACACGTCAGGGGCCCAAGGACTGGATGCTCAACAAACGTTGCGGTATCAGACCCGTCATATGTGTAAGCAGTGATTCGATCAAGAGAATCTCTTAATACACACTGAACATCAAGTGATATTAACTAACGTATAAAATATGGCAATATATGCGATAAGTGATATACACGGTCATTTCAGCACATACAAAAAGCTTCTCGAAAAACTTAAGTTTTCAGAGAATGACTTTTTGTATGTTGTTGGTGATGTCATAGACAGAGGACGCGACGGTATCAAGATCATTCAGGATATCATGCAGCGTCCCAATGTAGAGCTCATCCTCGGAAATCATGAATTAATGATGATCGATGCAATCGATTTCATTCGAAAGAATGATTCAGAAGGAAAGACAACAAAGGAAGATCTGGGCGAGGCCTTTACTCCCGTAGACCTGTGGTTCCATCCCGCAAACGGCGGAAAAACAACATATAACGCTCTGATGAAGCTTGAAAAGGAGGAACAGGATAAACTTATCGACTTCCTGAAATCCCTCAAGCTTATAAAAAGAGTCCGGGTAGGCGACATTACATATCATATCTCCCACTCCTACTCTGTCGGGTACAAGTTTGGTGAAGATCTGTATTATAAGGATGCTCTTGTTGATGCGGAATCCGTCGTATGGGACTCGCTCCTTGATGACAGACCGCCCATAGATATGCTCGAATATGACTGGTTTGCTTATCCTGAAGATACTTATGTCGTCGGACATGTCTTCACCCAGAGACTTGGATGTATGGATGAAAAGGGCCGCGGAATGATCTGTAAGATAAGAAGACGCGGAGGTATCCAGGTCATAGACGTAGACTGCGGAATGGCACTGAATTCCAAATCCTCAAGACTCGGGTGCTTCTGCCTGGACACCGGAAAAGAAATATATGTAACCTATAAATAAGGTGAACGCAAGGATAGGTCCTGAGTTTACCTTATTTTTCTGCTTTTTTCATATTTGCCCCAGCAGCTTTTGCGACCTTTTTGTTTTTACCTGTATTTCAGCTCTATGAAGTGTTCTCCGGGTGTTAAATCTGGGATTGCAAGCAAGCCCCCGGCATATGCATACGTTTCTGTTCTCTCACCGTCCACATATGCTCTGTATCTTTCATCGAAGGATACGGTAAATACAAGTTCATTTTTGTTTTCGTCAGTTACGTTAACTTTCCCCTCAATATGCCCCGGCTCTATCTCAGATGCGATAAATCTTCCGCTGTTCAGTGTCCGGTAAGCCTCTTCAAGCATGTCCATATCAAGGACATATATATGACATGGCCGCTCCTCCTGATCTCCGATCAGTTCGACCACATAATCTTCATCCCGGTAATCCCTGCCAAGATAGGTATTCGAAGCCCTCTGATACCCTGTAAAGCTTCCGCAGATCCTGTCATTCATCGCAATATTCATTGTAACGGAATTGGCCTTTGAATCGTAATCGAGTTCATATTCTCTTACAAGCTCATAATTGATATAAAGGCTTTGTCCGTTTATGGGCGGAAAATACAGCTTCCTGACCTTCATCGGAGAACCGTAATATTCTCCCGTTCCGTCAAGTCCGCTTCTTGAAACGCCGGGGAATTCAAACAGTCTTTCCGTATATTCAACCTCTTCAAAAACCAAGCACTCTTCTCCAAGCACTGATCCAAGGAGCATATTCTGATTGGCAAAGGAGTCTTTGCCAAATTCGCAATTATCATCCCCCGCAAGATATCCGATGCCAAGAGAATAAGGATTGCGATACAACGACCTCATGCTGTTTGAGGTAACCCATTCATATCCGTATTCTGGATTTCCATATCTGATCTGATAATCCACGCCAAGGAGCATATCGGTTACGATAGTGGTTCCCTGGTCACACACCTTGTAATGGTACTGAAGAATTCCGAGATTCTTATAGAATTCCAGCATATCAGAATCATATGAAGAGGAGAAAAAATCCATTCCGTTATATCCAAGAAGCATCGGATCATTGGATGTAACCTCATAATCCTTATTGATCCTGCAAAGCGATACTCCATTTGCCCCGGCAGAGCACTCTTCCTGAGCATACCTTATAAGCCCCTCATTAAGTGCGATAAAATTGTCATAATCCCATCTCTGGATATAAGGCATGGTATGCGTATCAAACGCAGCAGAGGTTATCCTGATGCCGTTTACAGCGATGAGTGCGGTCATTATTATTCCTGCAACTAAATAGGCAGCACAGGTAATGTATTTTGCCATAAGCGCATTACTTATTCCCGGGTTATTATCCTCCCCGGATATATCAGCCTTACCGTACTTATCATCATCTTCGGATGTATCAGCATTAACGGATTTATCAATATCCTTCTTCACTGATCTGATAGTGATCAAAGAATCAATTTTGTCAGTAATGTCCTTAACTGCCCTTACAGCAAGGACCATTACAAAGAAAACGAATATAAATGAAAATCTGTGAGGATAGGCAACAGGATCCCTGAAAAAATGCCACATACGATACAATGGTCTGAAAATGAAGCTGCAGATAATGAACAAGCATATGAATATAGAGCATATCTTATTGGAAAGGCGAGCCTTTACAAAGAAAACCCCAAATAAGGCCAGGATCAGTACCAAAACAGTGCAATATATATACGGTGCTCCCTCGCTGTACAGATATCCGAAATGACCGCAGGTAAATTGCTTTAAAAGTTCTGAAAGCCTCGTCACGATAAAAGAGCCTGTTGAATATACTCCCCTATCTCCTGCTTTTCCTTTAACAATTTCTCTCATTACAGGAATAAGCATGGGAAGTGCGCATGCAGCGCCTGCAAGGGACCAGATGATAAATCTTGAATAACGCCTGAAAAAGTCTACAACAGACACTTTCAAAGGGACCGGCATCTCGGTTATAAGAAATACTGCATACAAAGCAAGGAATATGCAAACCATATACATGGAGTAATAGTGGATCATGATGCAGGCTCCGAGAACAAGAGCATATACGATACCATTCTTTATAATATCCCTGTTTTTAAAATATTCAGTCTTCACTGTAACTTTATCAGGCCCGTCAAAGCCTGATCCGCCCTGCGCTCTACCCGGCCCGTCAGAATAAATACTTCCTTCAAGACCATGACATACATCCTGCCCTATCAGTTTCTCAAGGAATATACATATAACAGGCAGCATGTACATAGTGTCAAGGTACATTGGAAGCAGGAAAAAAGTAACCGCGGCGGAAGAAAGTGCATAGCACATTGACAGAGCCACGTTGGGGATCATCTTCCTGAGACCTCTGAAATAAGCAAATACGGAAAATGACGCTCCTATCAGCCCGGCTTTTATGATATCCATCAGCCATATTGCATCCGGAAGATGGCGTGTATCGAAAAACAAAGTGATAAAAGACAGCGGAGAAGCCAGATAATAGGCATATGTCCCGGTATAAGGAGTCCCAAGGGAACCCTGAAAAGTGTATGAAAATGTTACTTCTCCGGATAAAAGACCCTTAAGTGAAGAATAAAAGGACGCAAACTGTTCCTGCATATCGAATATCAGAAGAGTTCTTGCAGATCCCGGATAAATCCCTGAAAACACAAATATCACGGTTGCAAGGAGTGCAGCCGTGATAAAAGAAATTCCTGCTGTTAAGAATGCCTTTAACTTCATACCTTCTTTTTCTTAATAGCAATTATAAAGATTCCCGTGATGATAAGAAGGACCGATATGACTATACGTATTATACCTCTTGAAACGAACCAGGTTTTAATACTGCTTTCGGCATATGCTCCGGCCCCGGGACCGCCGCTTGCTGCTCTCAAGACAACGTCTGACGAGATTATCTGGTCATCGGAAGCTTCTCCGGTTCCGCAGATTGCAAAGGGACTGAGGTGATAGGTTACGAATCTTACAAACTGTCCGGAGGGTGAATCCACTATCTCGGCAGGGATATCCTCAAGCTGACCGTTTCTGTCACAGGTAAGGATAACAATACTTTGTCCTTTAAGCTGTTCGGGAAGAGGAATTGCAACTTCAAGTCCCTGATAACCAAGCTTTGATATCGGAATACCCGAAGAATCGGTTAATACAAGGTCATAACAGATAGGCTCGCCAAATTGTCTGTCTACAAGGAATCCGGCTGCTCTCTGAAGTGCCCTGTTAAGCACATCCGATCCGGCCACCGCGGTGATGCTCAGGGTATAAGGCCTGTCCGCTCCATCAAGATAAGCGGAAGCTCCTTCAAGGCCTGTGACGCTGACACCCGCATTTGTCTTATCTTCTGCCGATCCTCTCATGGATGCATTTGAGAGTCTCTGAGATGTTTCCTCATAGGTGATGTTAAGTCCGGAAGCCTTATCAAGATCATCAAAAGCCCCTATGCCTACATTAAAAATCCTGTCCGGCTTATCCTTTACGGAAATCTGTGTTCCCGCAAACGCTCTGTCCAGGATCTCTTTTTCTCTTCCGCCAAATGATACTTCGGTAAGGTTAGAGCATCCGGAAAAAGCCTCTTCTCCGATACTGATAAGAGAATCCGGAAGTGCAAGAGTCCTGATATTCTGGTTATCCTTAAAGCAGCAGGCTGCGATGATCCTGACTCCTGAAGGGATCGTGACATTAGCTCCGCTGCCTCTGTAAGCAATAAGCGCGCCGCCTCTTACAAGGAAATCTCCGTCAGATGCATTAAGTTCATCATCAAGATTATTATTTATGCCTCCCTGTGATGCAAGGAAATCATCGACCCATGCGGTCTCCGTGAAAGCATAAGGCTCGATCTTCATAATGGTCGTCGGAAGATCCACCTCCCGTAGCTTATCACAGTGATAGAAAGCACCGTAATCGATTCTTTCAACACCTTCAGGAAGAGTTACGGATACAACCTCGGTTCTTGAAAAAGCAAACTGCCCTACCTCTGTCACGCCCGAAGGAAGAGACATATTCTCAAGGTCGGAGGACAGATAATATGCCTTATCAGCCACGATGCTGTCATCTACAATAGTATATTTGGGGATCGAGGATGAATAAACGATCGTACTTGCAGGGATCTGACCCGTTATGTCCTCTGCCTCATCAGATACGGTATCATTTCCGTCTATCACATGAAATGCGGAATTATCCATGAATACCACAGCGGAATTTCCGACAACGTGGGATTCTCCGTATATATACGGATTCTGCCCTACTGCAACCGCAGTATATGTTCCGTCAGGGCGCTGTGTCACTTCATATTCGGTAGTATATGCACCTGGTTCGCCGTATCCGTCAGTTTCATCGATAACTTCGGTATCACCGCTGTTTTCCGTATCGCCGGAAGGATCATCATCCCTGTCCGGAACATCAGGCACATCAATAAAACCTATATCTTCATATACAGGAAACTGGGCTTGTCTTACATAGAAGCCCTGGGCATATTCCCATGCATAGGAGCCTTCGGGAGCAAAGATGACAAGCTTATAGCATCCGTCAAAAGAGCTGGGATGAATATCATGACAATACTGTGTGATGTTGACTGCTTCAAGATTGACATCATCTTCAAATGCATATATGCCGATCGAGGTGATGTTAGAAGGAAGGCTGACAGATACAAGCCCCATGCAGTTGGCAAATACGAAGTCATCGATCTTGTTCAGACCCGTACCTATGGATACACTCTGCAGATTATCACAGTCCCAGAATGCATATTCATTGATCTTCTTGACGCTGTTAGGGATCGTTACGCTCCTGATATGGTCATTATCCCGAAAAGCATCAGTAGCGATCTCAATAACAGTCGACGGGATCACTACATCAGTTTTATTTCCGTTGTAAGAAAGGAGCGTTCCTGAACCCGAAACAGAAAATTCGGGGATGGATGCAGCATCCACCCCCGAAGGAGGAAGCTGCATCACGAGTAAAGCGGATATTATCAGGATCACTCCCAACAGCTTTCTTTTTCTTTTCATAATTTACCTTTTAGCAGAAGGTCTGTTAGTTCTGTTGTTTTCGTTTCTTCTGGTGCCGTTACCTGAAGCAGTCTTTACAACAGCCAGATTTCTCTTGTCCTTGATCAGGAACAGAACAATGGATATTGCAAAAAGTGCGATGGATACGAACCACTTAGGATGAATGGGATCTGCGGTCTTGGGCGTGTTATCAAGTCCTGTACCAGTTCCGCTGCCGTCCGATCCGGCAGCCATGGATACGGTATTTACATAGATCACATAGGGTGAAAAATGTGTACATGTAAAGGTTACACAAGGCACTCCGTTGATCGTCGTAAATCTTCCGTTCAATCCGTCGATCTCACCGTTGGTAACGCAAGCGACCTTATTGTTTGCCGCATACTGGATCATGGAATCGGGAAGCGGCAAGGTTATAGTGATCGTAAGGCCCGAAGTATCGGTTATCTGGGTGGTTCCTGCGGCATCATAAAGACTGATGTCCATCGGAAAATATACAAGGTTATCAAGAGATCCGTATTTCTTGAGAAGTGCATCAAGTACGGCTCTGTCTGCAGTCTGGCTCTGGGTTACCTTGATGGTGAAATTGTCGGTAGAGCCGTTGACGGTTG
>CAMNAQ010000094.1 GCA_946531495.1 uncultured Lachnospiraceae bacterium
GTGTTTTAGGCATAAAAATGAGGCTGTCACACGTTTTAGTGCGACAGCCCCTTTTATGGTTTATATCACAGGTTTATATTATTACACTTTAGATCTCATCAGGATCTGAGGGCTGCAGGGAGAAGATGAACTCACTTCCTTCACCCGGGGTGGAGATTACGTTTATGTTTTCATCGTGGGCGGCCAGTATCTCTTTTACGATTGAAAGTCCCAGTCCCGTTCCCTTTTTATCCTTGCCTCGCGAAGCATCTGATTTGTAGAATCTGTTGAAGATCATTCCGACATCTTCCGGAGGAATACCTATTCCGTTATCCTTTACAGAGACATATATCTTATTTTTCTTTTCAGCGGTTTCAATTTTGATCACGGAATCATGATTGGAGAACTTTACGGCATTGTCAGTCAGATTGTAAACGATCTGCTCTATTCTGCCTTTATCCGCATGTACAAACAGTTCATCTCCCATAAGTACAAGCTCGATGGCTATGGATTTTTTTCTGCAGATTCCTTCAAAGGTCTCTGCAACCTTTCTTACCATATCATTGATATCAAAATCGGTAAGATCCAGATGCATACCTTTGGTATTGAGATTATTGAGGGCAAGAAGGCCGTTTGTGAGCTTTGTCAGTCTTTCGGTTTCATTTAATACTATACCGAGATATTTTTCATGCATCTCAGGAGGGATGGTCCCATCGAGCATTGCCTCAAGATATCCTTTTATTGATGTGAGAGGTGAACGGAAATCATGGGATACGTTGGCAATGAATTTTTTCTGATCATCTTCAGCATCGGCGATTTTTCCGGCCATGTAATTTAGTGCCGCTGCAAGATATCCCATCTCATCCCGGCTTTCCACATTTACTTCATAATGGTAATTTCCGTCAGCATAGTTCTCTGCTCCTTTTGTGATCTTCCTGAGAGGAAGATATACAAGTCTTGTAAAGAATATGAGAATTATCAAGGAGAGAAGGAACATTATGATAAGAGTTACATAGGAAATATTGAGAAGAGAGATGCACTGTTTTTCAATATCATCCATTGAAACATGGATCGTCACATATCCCTTTGTTCTGTAGTCCGAAATGATGGGACAGATAACTGAAATGACCTGCTCGTCAAAGGAACCGAAGAAATCTCCTATCAGATAATAGGAGCCTCCACCTACCGAGGGATCAAAATCCGGTATAACGGCAGCGGCACTGTCAGAGGCACGATCCGTGTCTGCAGTATCGAGAATAACGATACCCTCAGGTGAGATGATCTGTATGTCTGCATCCATATACACACTCAGCGAATCCAGCTGCAGCGTGACTGTTTCAAGAGTTGTTCGGGATGAATACAGTCCTTCCGCATATGTGTCTGCGATCAGAGAGGCTTCGGAATACAGATTTTGTGCCTTCTGTCCTATCAGATAATCTCTGGTTATCCTGGGCACAAAAAGTGAAACGGTCAGAAATGAGAACAGGCCGAAGATAATATATCCGAGTATGAATTTAAGATGCAGGGTATGCTTCATGTGGTCTCGAATTTATATCCTTTTCCCCAAATAGTGGATATTCTCCAGCTTTCATGATCACCGATCTTTTCTCTGATCCTTTTTATGTGTACATCAACGGTTCTGGTATCACCGCTGTATTCATAGCCCCAGATCCTGTCGAGAAGCTGTTCTCTTGTGTAAACCCTGTTAGGTGATGAAGCAAGAAAATAGAGAAGTTCGAGTTCCTTGGGAGGCATTTCAATGGTTCTTCCCTTATATGTAACCGAGTAATTGGTAAGATTGATAAGAAGATCCGGATAGGATACCGCATCAATATCGGAGTCTTCAGTTATGGATGAAGATGCCGGTTTTGCGGCGCTTCTTCTCAGAACGGCCTTGACCCTGGCTACCATTTCTTTTGAATCAAAGGGTTTTTCAATATAATCATCGGCGCCAAGCTGAAGACCGAGAACCTTATCGAAGGTTTCTCCCTTTGCTGAAAGCATGATTATGGGAAGTTCTGATGTGGTACGCACGCGTCTGCATACTTCATATCCGTCTATTCCGGGAAGCATGATATCAAGCAGCATAAGATCCGGACCGAATTCAGAAATCTTTGCAAGGGCGGATTCGCCGTCATTAACGATAAGAGTCTCATAGCATTCCTTAACAAGATAAAGTGAAATAAGTTCAGCTATATTATTATCATCATCCACAATCAGGATCCTCTGCTTATCAACCATAATTATCTCCCCTCTCGTGATTATTTAAACTTTACGATCGTAACACCGGCGTCACCCTCACCGTATTCGCCGAGTCTGAATTCAGAAATGTTCTTCTGAGATCTCAGATATTGATGAATCGCTTTTCTGAGTGCACCGGTTCCTTTTCCATGCACGATCCTTACAGGTGATATGTGAGCAACATATGCATCGTCCAGATACTTGGAAACTGCGGAAACAGCTTCATCGGTGGTCATACCGAGAAGATTGATCTCTGTTCCTACGTTCATGGATTTCTCCATCTTAAGAGCACCGGAATATGTTCCGGACGATCCGGGTTTTTCCTCCGGTACGGCGTTATAGTCTATGCGCAGGTCTGAAGTTTTGACCTGCATTCTCATAGAACCGCACATAACAAAGAGTTCTCCTTTGGCATCCGGTTCGCTTTGGACTACTCCCTTCATTCCGAGGGAGTGGACAATGACGGCCGTTCCCTTTGTAAGCCTCGAGGGATCGGTGACCGGTTTGTTCTCTTTACCGGATTTTTTGGGTTTTTGATCTTCTTTTCCGAGAGCATTGATTTTCTCACGGAGCATAGTTCTTTCTTTTTCAAGATCTGACATGCCTGAAGTGATCCCGGCTTTCTGCATGTCGCGTATTGTTTTGTCGGCTATTTCTTTGGCTTCTTCTAAGATCTTCTGTGCCTCATCATTTGCACGCTTTATGATGCCGGCCTTTTGTTCATCGATCTTTACATTCTTATTATGCAGCTGATCCTGTAAAGTCTTGATCTTTGCTTTGTATTCCGCGATCTCTTTGCGGTCATTCTCGGTCTCTATCCGCGACTGCTGCAGATTTTGGATAACATCCTCAAAGCTTTCCGCATCGGAATCAAGATGCTTTTTTGCATCCTCGATGATATCTGCGGGAAGTCCGAGCTTAGAGGAAATCGCAAATGCGTTACTTTTCCCGGGAACTCCGATAAGCAGTCTGTAAGTGGGGCTGAGAGTTTCAACATTGAATTCGCAGCTGGCATTTTCGACGCCTTCGGTACGCAGGGCAAAAATCTTGATCTCAGTATAATGTGTTGTGGCCAGTGTACGGATTCCGAGATTATGCTGGTGCTCAAGGATCGATACGGCAAGTGCCGCACCCTCGGATGGATCGGTTCCCGCTCCGAGTTCGTCGAAGAGGCAGAGGGAATGTCTGTCTGCATTCTTGAGGATTTCCACTATGTTGACCATATGGGATGAAAATGTAGACAGGGACTGTTCTATGCTCTGTTCATCTCCGATGTCTGCAAAAATGTCATTGAATACACATAACTCCGAATGAGAAGTAGCCGGAATATGAAGTCCTGACTGTCCCATAAGGCAGAGCAGCCCGACGGTTTTAAGCGAAACCGTCTTTCCACCGGTATTGGGACCGGTGATCACAAGCAGATCGAAATCCCGTCCAAGCTGTACATCGACAGGTACAACCTTCCTCTTATCGATGAGGGGATGACGGGCTTTCTTCAATATAAGATAATGCTTTCTGTTATAAGCGGGACGTGTGGCATCCATTTTAAGAGCCAGCTTCCCGCGGGCAAAGATACAATCCAGAGTGGTCTCGATCCTTTGATTATTGGCAATCTCCTCGGTATGAAGACCGCATTTTGCGCTGAGATCCGCAAGGATACGTTCAATTTCCTGCTGCTCATCCCTGAGAAGTGTTTTTATCTCATTATTAAGATTGACCACGGATGAGGGCTCTATGAAATACGTGGATCCGGTAGATGACTGGTCGTGTATCATTCCGGGAACCTGAGCCTTGTATTCAGCCTTGACAGGTATACAGTATCTTCCGTCACGCATGGTGATCACGGCATCCTGAAGGTACGTCCTGAGAGAGCCGTTTATCATCTGAAGAAGCGATGAATGGATGCGGTCACCTGTAAGGGCAATCTGTCTTCTTATCCTCTTAAGCTCCGGTGATGCATCATCTGCTATTTCATCCTCGCTCAGAATGCATCTTCTTATCTCATCGGAAAGAGAAGGAAGCGATGACAGCCCGGAAAACAGCTCGGTCAGAGAATCGGAAAAAACATCATCGCTTTCAGCCTCAGAGACGGCTCCGTTTTCCTGATCCACGGTATGTCTGATACCTGTATTTGCTGAAGCAAGAGCTTTTTTAATTCCACCGCCGGAAGATTCTCCATAAGAAATAAGCCTCGCGGCATTTTCCAGCTGCGATGCGATAAGAAGAAGATCGGTGGCCGAAAGACTCGACCCGGCTTCCAGTGATTTAACGATAAATCGAAGGTCCGCATTTCCGCCAAAACTGGTGGAGCCGCTTTTTATCAGTCTTGAAAGAGCATCGGCTGTCTGTGTCTGCCATTCTTCTATCTGTCTCAGATCCTTAACCGGTTCGAGAGCGGATATGCTTTCCTTGGCGGGACGTGAATCGGCCTCGTCGGAAAGCATTGATATTATCCTGTTGTATTCAAGTGTTTTAAGAACTTTAGTATTCATAGTTACCAATAGTATAACACAGCAAGTGCCTTATTTCTTTACTTTTTTAGACCATACGGATATACTTTATATACCATGGAAGACAGTAAAAACACTGAAAAAAACAATAAAAGAAAAGTTCGTGGCGAAGAGGAGTCTTCCGTAAAAAAACAGGAGAATCCGACTGCGGAAAAAAGAGGTTCCTTTCAGGAGAGCATAATCTCTGAGCAGATAAAAAAGCGCCCGATCAATAAGTACAGACTGCTTCGAAGAAGCGCCGCAACGGCACTTCTTGCGATCATATTCGGTGTCATTGCTTCTGTCACGATCATGGTGCTTGAACCGTTTCTGAGCAAATGGATAGCAGGTGATGAACCGACCCAGCAAAGGGATGCCGTTCATTTTATAGATTCCGGAGATGAGGTTACTCCTCAGGAAGTATTATCCGATTACATGAATCAGGAAGCAGATCTTGAATCCGAAGAATCAAATCCTGCGCCGGCTACCCAGATCCCACTTACCGACGAACAGATAGATGCTCTTTTTGCGAAGCTGGTACTGGATCAGAGGGACTACAGGCAGATATATATGTCGATGGCTGCCTATACGAGGGAGATGAATAAATCTATTGTGACAGTTTCGGCGATAACTTCCGATGTAGACTGGATAGGAATTACCGAACAGATCTCAAGACAGGCTTCCGGACTGATCATTGCCGACGATAATATAGATGTTTATATACTTGCTGACCATAAACCTCTTATAGGTGCCCAGTCGCTTAAGGTAAGGTTCAGCACAGGTTATGTGACAGAGGGAAGACTGAAGGCGGTTGATGCTGCGACCGGACTTGCGATCATAGCAGTCAGAAAGACTGATCTGAGCAGTGAACTTGCATCATCTGTTCCTCTTGCCACTCTCGGCAGCAGTTTTGCTGCCATAGGCACTCCGGTGTGTGCACTTGGAAGTCCGATGGGAAGTTCCGGATCCATTGCGTACGGAATGATCAGTGCATCGAGAAGTACGCTTGAATATGCCGATACGGCAGATGCGATGCTTCAGACTGACATTGTAGGTGCAGAGGGAGCAAATGGTTTTCTGTTTAATTTTAACGGACAGGTTATAGGAGTTATAGCACCGGATCAGAGTAAGGGCGATGTAAAGGGACTTATCTGGGCGTATGGTATCAGTGAATTAAAAAGCCGCATCAGCGCAATGTGCAGCGGCACACCCACTATCTACATCGGTATAATAGGAACCTATGTCACACCGGAGGCTAATCAGGAATACGGAGTTCCTTACGGAGCTTATGTACTCAGGACCGATATGGATTCACCGGCCATGCTTGCGGGAATTCGTACAGGTGATGTTATCGTACGGCTCGGTGATACTCCCATTACCAATTATTCCGATTATGTAAATGCACTGCAGACATTTAATGTAGGTGATAAGATCACAGCAGCGGTGATGAGAAAATCACAGCAGCAGTATGTCGAGCTTGAATATATCATGACAGCAAGGGCATCCGGACAGATAATCGAAGATGACTGACAGATATGTTAATGACGGTGTCATTACCGATAAATGGAAAGGACTATATAAAGACCAATGAAACATATTTCTGAATTAAACGAGGGTGAACATATAAGAGAGATATATCTTTGCAAAGGTGTATCCAATGCTGTTACCAAAAACGGAAAAGCATACCTTAACGTCCAGTTGATCGACAGGACGGGGGCTGTTGAGGGTAAGATCTGGGATCCTAACGATGCGGGAATAGATGATTTTGACAAACAGGATTATGTGGAAGTAAATGCGGACGTAAATGTCTGGAATAATACCAAGCAGCTCAATATCAAGCGTATAAGAGTTGCAAGAGAAGGTGAATATGACCCTTCGGAATATCTTCCGGTCAGTCCGAAAAATAATGACGAGATGTATGAAGAGCTCCTTAGGCTGATAGACAGTGTAAAGGATCAGTATTACAACGCACTGCTGAAGAAGTTCTTCGTAGAGGATGAGGAACTGGTCAAAAGATTCCGCACCTGCTCCGCAGCAAAGACAGTGCATCACGGCTTTGTCGGAGGCTTGATGCAGCACACTCTCGGAGTTGCCGGAATATGCGACTACCTCTGCAGGACATACAGCGTACTTAACAGAGACCTTCTCATCACCGCAGCACTTTGCCATGACATAGCCAAGACAAAAGAATTCACTCCGTTTCCCGAAAATGACTATTCGGACGACGGACAGCTTTTGGGACATATAGTCATGGGCTCCGAAATGGTTGCCGCTCAAGCATCCTCAATAGAAGGATTTCCGCACATGCATCTGTCTCAGCTCCAGCATTGCATACTGGCGCATCATGGAAAATACGAATTCGGTTCGCCAAAACTTCCGTCCCTGGTTGAAGCAATGGCACTGAATCTTGCAGATGACATGGATGCCAAGGTTGAGATATTTACCGAGATGTTCGAAAATACTCAGGATAAAAAAGGACAGTGGCTCGGCACAAAGAAGTTCTTAAATGACGCAAATGTCAGATCCACGATAATGTAAAGAAAGCAAAAATATGATCATCGATCGCACATAACAGTCCGGTTGATGATCATATCTTATATAAAGAAAAAATATTGTCAGACTTTCTTGCGGTAAGACAGCAGGACAGTCGGGTTTAAGATCAATTGAGAGAATACGGAAACTAATACGATCATGAGCGAAAAAATATTTAAGAAAAATGATGAGATCACTTTGACGATAACGGATATATCCGATGACGGTTCGGGAATAGGAAGAAGTGACGGTTTTATTTTTTTCGTTAAGAATGCATTACCCGGAGATGAGATAAGAGCAGGGGTAATGAAGGTTCAGAAAAATTTCGGATTTGCAAGGATACTGGAGATAGTAAAGCCGTCTCCCGGAAGATGCTCCGCACTCTGCAGCGTATCCGAAAAATGCGGCGGATGCACTCTGCAGAATTACAGGTACGAGGAACAGCTTAAGTATAAATATAACAAGGTTAAAAATGTTCTTATAAGGATAGGCGGACTCTCTGAAAAAGAAGCGGATGAGAAGCTTCTTCCCATTGTAGGAATGGATGATCCTTACCGTTACAGGAACAAGGCCCAGTATCCCGTTCGCATGGGCAGGGACGGAAAGCCTCATGCCGGTTTTTTTGCGGGACATACCCATTCCGTCATAGAAGCGGACGACTGCCGTATAGAGCCTGAGAAGAATGCGGAGATCCTGAATGCCGTTACCGTCTGGATGAATAAGAACCATGTTAAGGCATATAACGACGAAAGTGGCGAGGGACTTGTAAGACATGTGTTGATAAGACATGGATTTATCTCAGGAGAATGTCAGGTCAATCTTATCATAAACGGAAATAAGATCCCAGACGAGGTGGGACTGGTATGTGCTCTGAAAGATGTGATGGGAGATTCCCTTAAGTCCGTTACGCTCTGCCAAAATAAAAGAAGAGATAATGTTATCCTCGGTGATTCCTACAGGGCGATCTATGGAGAGGGATATATAACTGACACTCTTGTCGGAATCACATTCAAGATATCTCCGCTTTCCTTCTATCAGGTCAATCCCGTCCAGACTGCCAAGCTCTACGGTCTTGCAAGGGACTATGCGTGCCTTGACGGTGAAGAGGAAGTCCTTGATCTGTACTGCGGGATCGGAACCATATCTCTTATGATGGCTAAGAATGCGGGACATGTTACGGGAGTAGAGATAGTAGACCGTGCAATCAAAGACGCGAAGGAAAATGCGAAGATAAATGCAATAGGGAATGCAGAGTTTATAACAGGCGCAGCGGAGGATGTGATACAGACTATGCTTCCCGGCAAGGGAAACAGACGCACTCCCGATGTTGTGGTTGTGGATCCTCCCAGAAAGGGATGCGCAAGAAGCTGCATTGATGCGATCCTTACGCTTGCACCGTCAAGAGTCGTGTATGTAAGCTGTGATCCCGCAACCCTTGCAAGAGATATCAGGATCTTCCGCGAAGGCGGCTATGAACTTATCAAGGCAACTCCTGTTGACATGTTCCCTCATACGGCGCATGTGGAGACGGTAGTTTTGTTGGGCAACAAATTTTCGAAGCCGAAAGAATACGTGCAAATAGGGATAGATGCTGAAGATCATTACAGAATAAAGGATGCAAAGAGCAATGAATGAATACAAAATAATTCCCTTAC
>CAMNAQ010000095.1 GCA_946531495.1 uncultured Lachnospiraceae bacterium
CCCTGGAAGCGGTTGACGCCAGAAAGATACATAAGATATGCAAGGCATCGGCTTGTTATATGGGAAAGCATCCCGAACTGGCCGATATGCAGGTTAGATACGATGTTATCGGTATTTATGAACATGATCTGATCAGGCACATTGAAAACGCTTTTGAATATGTGGAGTGAATATGGCTAATATACTTGTGTGTGATGATGATAAGGATATTGTGAATGCGATTGAGATCTATCTTCAGGAGGATTCTCATACCATCTTCAAAGCCTATAACGGAAAAGAGGCTCTTGAGGTGCTGGGACGAGAAGAGATCCAGCTTGTCATTCTTGATATCATGATGCCCGAAATGGATGGTATCGAGACTGCCGAGGAGATCAGAAAAAGCAGTACTGTGCCTATCATATTCCTTTCCGCTAAATCTGAGGAAGAAGATAAGATACTCGGTCTGAATGCCGGCGGAGATGATTATGTTACAAAGCCCTTTTCTCCCGCAGAGCTTACTGCAAGAGTGAGATCCAATCTGAGAAGATATACCATGCTCGGCAGCATCAATGAGGGAAATAATAATACTCATGTTTATAATGCAGGATCTCTTTGCATAAATGATGAGACCAAGTCGGTTACGGTAGACGGTGAAAACGTTAAGCTCACACCTATCGAATATAATATATTGCTTCTTCTTGTTAAGAATAAGGGTACCGTTTTTCCGACGGATAAGATCTATGAGTCTATCTGGAATGAGACTCCGATAGCAACGGATAATACGGTTGCCGTGCATATAAGACATATAAGGGAAAAGATCGAGATCAATCCCGGACAGCCTAAGTTTTTGAAGGTTGTATGGGGAGTCGGCTATAAGATAGAAGATCTATGAAAAGATCGCTTTTAAAAAAAATATTCATCCATCTGGGTATGCATTTATGTGCAATGTTCGCAGTGCTCCTTGTTGCGGACATTGTTTTCTGCAGCTATATTTCTGTTGAATTTCTGGACGGAGATGTAAGATACGCCCTCGATCCGTTTCCTACCGAAGACAATGACATAGATGAAGCGATAACGGATATCTTCTCAAGGCAGGCTTCGGATATCATGAGATATGTTGCAGCCTGCAAGATACTCGGGGCATCCAAGGATATAGATGTAGATAAGATAATAGATATTTCCGATTACTATCACGAACGGGAAGATACTGTTCCTGTTCACTTCGTTATGTCGGATCTTATCAATTACGGACGCAGAGGTATAACCTATAATTCAAGAAGTATGAACATTACGGATTTTGTATATTTTTACGGAGATCCGATATATGTTCAGAATTTTGCTCTGGACGAATACGGCAAGCTGTATTTCAAAGGCTTTTACAGCATAAATAAAAGCCGTACATCCGCCAATTATTCTTCGAATGTGGAAGATCTTATTTCAGGCGAAGGAAGTGACGATGTCAAAAGAGCTATGTCCGAGCTGATGCCCGCGGAGCTAATGCATCTTGTCGTTGAATACTGTATCAGGAAATACCCCGGATATGTTGAGTTTTCTAACTGGAACGAAGACTTCTTCAGTGTATCCTTCAAAGATCCGATCATCGGTAATCCTTCAACACTCAATTATATTTCTCTCAGAGAAAGAGCAGATAACTGGGATGAGTTTTTTATCTCCGTTGATGAACTTTCGGATGTTTCTTCGTTGTTTTCAAAGGCATATGATATATATCGTGAAGGACAGAGGATCTATCATACCGGTGACATGAATCTGATCTACCTCATCAGAACCAAGGATAAAAACGGTATGGTCCGTACATATACCAATGATCAGTCCTCGAAGTATATGGATGATTCCGAGCTTACGATAAATTATTCGGACCATGATCTGTATCTGATCTGTTATTATGATGAGCTTCAATATGCAACGCTTTCGGATATAAGCGAAACTGTCATCACGGATGTGATCAGACAGTATCCTGATGTATATCCGGATGACACACATGTATGGATGTATCTGGATGATACATCGTCGAGGGCAGAGGATATATATTACGGACTGACCTATACCTATAATGATGTAAAACAGGTAGCCAGAATGTTTTGCATGATAATCACTCTTTTGGCTCTTATATGGCTCGGTCTTTTCGCATATTCGGGATTTTTCAGAGACATTTTTGAAGATGACGGAAGCGGCGAATATATAATCCTTCCTCAGGACAAGATATGGATAGAGGCATTTTTTATATTTGCTTTTATAGTTTTCAGGGCAGCTCTTTATCATCTTGATTATCTCAAGAATCTGGTGAATGAGAATTATTGCCGTATATCTGCCGAAAGCGGCGGTCCTTTCAGGAATGCACCGATATCCTCCTACCTTTCATTTGCTGCGTTTGGGCTTTTGTGCTCAATGTTCCTTACATTTTTTGTTTTCTCGGTGATAAGAAGGATAAGGGCGGGTATTCTTTATGAGTATTCGTTTACTAAGAGGATCAAGGAGATTTTCGATCATTTTGCCCTTACTCTTTCCGGAGGCGAAGGAGCTGTGGCGACCGTTCTTATACCGTATATTTTCTTCCTTGTGCTCAATCTTGGCGGAATGTCCCTTGGTATATTCATGATTCCCAAAAACATGGCTTATACCACACTTATATTCCTTCTCATGCTGTTTATGGACATTATCGTCGGTATCAATATGTACCTTACCACCGCAGAGAAAAAGGATCTTCTCGACGGCGTTGAAAGGATCAGGGGAGGGGACATCGATTATAAGATAGATGCCCAGAATCTCCGTGCCGAAAACAGAAACCTCGCTATCAGCATCAATAATATAGGTGAGGGTATCAAATCGGCTGTAAATGATTCGATCATGGAAGAAACCCTGAGAACGGAGCTTATTACCAACGTATCTCATGACCTTAAGACTCCCATTACAACGATCCTGAATTATTCCGATCTTTTGAGAAGAGAAGATCTGACGGAAAAACAGAAGGATGATTATCTCAAGGTCATCGGTGAAAAATCCATAAGGCTTAAAAAGCTGCTTGAGGATCTTCTTGAGGCATCCAAGCTTTCTTCCGGACAAATTGAACTTCATAAGGAGACAACGGACCTTACTGAGCTCCTTACCCAGGCTATAGGAGAGTATTCGGACAGGTTCGAAGCAAAGCATCTTGAGGTTGTATGCTCGGAATTTCCGAGAGTCCTTATATATGCCGATGCGGGGCTTTTGTGGAGGGTTTTCGATAATCTCTTTGGCAACATCTGTAAATATGCGATGAAGGATACCAAGATCAATGTAAACTTCGATGTGTTTGGCGGCCGTGTTTTCATTAAGATCAAGAACGTTTCCGCTGTAAGACCCAGATTCCAGGGAGAAGCTCTTACCGAGAGATTCATCAGAGGAGATGCCTCAAGGCAGGGCGAAGGAACGGGACTCGGACTGTTTATCGCAAAGAGCCTTGTAGAGGCTCATAACGGAACATTTGAAGTCATTGTTGACGGAGATATGTTTACCTCATTCATCGATCTGCCGGAATTCAGCTCCGATAAGACGCTAAGCTAAAGGATTCGTTAGAATGCGTATTTTCAAATATGTGATATAATACTGAATTGCCTCTGAAAAGATGCGTATATCTAATCTATATAAAGGAAAAACAGTTATGCCAAATATTATTGAACTTGAAAATTCCATGCCGGTTGCACCACTCAAGCTTATCGTACATCCTTCCTTTGCCGGAAAGGGAGATAAGATAAATGCTTATCTGTCACTTTTCCGTAAGGATATCCATAATGATCTTGTAAAGAACGATCCCGCATTCCAGGGATATCAGATGGATGATTACAGGCTGAATTTTGAGATTCCCAGATTTGGCAGCGGAGAAGCCAAGGCTGTTCTAAGAGAGTCTACCAGAGGAAAAGATATCTATATCATGGTTGATGTATGTAATCATTCCATTACCTATGATATGAACGGGTATGAGAATCATATGTCTCCGGATGATATCTACCAGGATCTTAAGAGGATAATAGCAGCCATTGACGGCAAGGCAGCCAGGATAAATGTCATCATGCCGTTTTTGTATGAAGGAAGACAGCATCGAAGAACAGGAAGGGATTCTCTCGATGCCGCTCAGATGCTCAGAGAGCTTCATGATATGGGTATGGTCAATTTTATTACCTTTGATGCTCATGATCCCAGAGTATCCAATTCCATCCCCATCAGCGGCTTCGACAATTTCATGCCTCCGTATCAGTTCATAAAGGCTCTTCTTACAAATGAAGAGGATCTTATCGTTGATGAAGATCATATGGTCGTTATTTCCCCTGATGAGGGAGCTCTCGACAGAGCAATCTATTTTGCCAACGTATTAAGCCTTAATACCGGTACGTTCTATAAGAGACGTGACTATTCAAGGATCGTAAACGGCAAAAATCCGATAGTCGCACATGAATTCCTCGGAGACAACATTGACAGCAAGGATGTTGTCATCATAGATGATATGATATCATCCGGCGGAAGCATGCTTGATACGGCAAGACAGCTTAAGGAAATGAATGCCAGGAGAGTATTTATCTGCACAACCTTCGGCCTGTTCACGGACGGACTTAAGCTTTTTGACGATGCTTATGAAAAGGGCTATTTTGACCGTGTGATAACCACTAATCTGACATATCTTCCTCCCGAGATATATGACAAGCCTTATTTCATTGAGGCGGATATGTGTAAGTTCATCGCATCCATAATCGATTTCATGAATCATGATTCTTCGATGTCGAATGTTCTCGATAATACGCAGAAGATGCATGCTGTACTTGAGAATTACAATGCCCGCAGGGGTGTTGAGCTTTAAGGCGGTACCTTTTGGAAAAAAAACATGTTATCAAAAGTGTGAATAAAGGTTCTATTGCAGATTCGCTGGGCATTTTGCCCGGCGATATTGTAATTAAGATAGATGATACGGAAATTGATGACATATTCGATTATCAGTTTCTCACACTTACGGATTATCTTGTCCTGACTATTCTTCGCGGAGATGAAGAATGGGAATATGAGATAGAAAAGGGCGAGAACGAGGATATCGGGCTTGTCTTTGAAAACGGGCTTATGGACAATTACAGAAGATGCAGCAATAACTGTATTTTCTGCTTCATAGACCAAATGCCTCCCGGAATGAGGGATACACTGTATTTTAAGGATGACGATTCCAGGCTTTCATTCCTCCAGGGTAATTACATAACTCTTACGAATCTTTCCGAAAAGGACCTTGGAAGGATAGTCAGATATAATCTTTCTCCGGTCAATGTTTCCATACATACCATGAATCCGGAGCTCAGATGCAAGATGCTCGGTAACAGATTTGCCGGTTCATCCCTCAAAAAGCTGGATGTGCTTGCGGATGCCGGGATTGAGATGAACGGTCAGATCGTTTTATGTAAAGGTATAAATGACGGCCGGGAACTGGAATTTACCATATCCGAGCTTATGAAGTACATTCCTTCCTTCAGGAGCTTATCTGTTGTTCCTGTAGGACTTTCAAAATACCGTGACGGGCTTTTTCATCTTGAGCCTTTTGAAAAGGAAGACTGCGCAGAGGTCATTGATATCATTGAAAGATATCAGAAAACATGCATGGAACGCTACGGGATACATTTTGTTCATGCAAGTGATGAGTTTTATCTTACTGCGGAACGTGATATGCCTGAGGCCGAAAGATATGACGGATATCTCCAGCTTGATAACGGCGTCGGCATGATAAGATCCTTTATTGATGAAAGGGACGAACAGATATCAAAAAGAGGATCCGAAGGAGTCTTTGATAAGGATTTTGGCGGTTTACATAAATCTCTCGTTACCGGTATGCTTGCCTATCCGATGATCAAAAGATCGGCCGAACTTATAACATCCCGCACAAAAGGGCTGAAGATCGATGTATTTCCCATCAGAAACGACTTTTTCGGGGAAAGGATCACTGTTTCCGGCCTTCTTACGGGGCAGGATATCATAGCCCAGCTTAAGGGTAAGGATCTCGGATCAGAGATACATCTGCCCGAGAGTGTCGTAAGGGCAGGAACCGACGTTTTCCTTGATGATATCACGGTTTCACAGGTTGCCGATGCTTTACAAGTACGCGTGGTTACGATAAAATCTAATGGTTATGACTTTGTTGATTCATGCCTTGGAATAGGCTGATCACAGTATTTTTTTGAAACGGAAAAGACATATATGAGTACCAGACCCATAGTTGCAGTTGTAGGACGTCCCAATGTAGGAAAATCCACTCTCTTTAATGCCCTTGCGGGTGAGAGGATCTCCATAGTCCAGGATACTCCGGGAGTTACCAGAGACAGGATCTATGCGGACGTATCATGGCTTAATTACAATTTTACACTTATAGATACAGGCGGTATCGAACCCGAATCCAAGGATCTTCTCCTCAGTTCCATGAGAGATCAGGCACAGATAGCTATCGATACAGCTGATGTTATTATGTTTGTCTGCGACGTCAAGACGGGTTTGCAGGATGCGGATGCCGGAGTTGCTTCAATGCTCCGTAAATCACACAAGCCTGTTGTTCTTGTCATCAATAAGGTTGATTCCTTTGAAAAGCAGCAGAGTGATGTGTATGAGTTTTATAACCTTGGGATCGGAGAGCCTTTCCCTGTATCCGCTACGGGGATGCTTGGATTCGGTGATCTGCTTGACAAGGTCGTAAGCTATTTCCCCGAACCCTGCGAGGATAAAGAGGAAGAGGATATTCCAAAGGTTGCGGTCATAGGAAAGCCCAATACCGGAAAATCCTCACTGATCAATAAGCTTCTTGGGGAAAACAGACTTATAGTGTCCGATATTGCCGGAACCACAAGAGATGCTGTTGATACCAGGGTTAAGTTCGGTGACAGGGAATACATTTTCATCGATACTGCAGGTCTCAGGCGTAAAAATAAGATCAAGGATGATCTTGAGCATTATATGATAGTAAGAACAGTCAGCGCCGTGGAAAGAGCCGATATCGCCGTACTTGTCATTGATGCGAAGGAGGGCGTTACCGAACAGGATGCCAAGATAGCCGGAATAGCTCATGACAGAGGCAAGGCTGTCATTATCGCTGTAAATAAATGGGATGCGGTTGAAAAGGATGATAAAACGGTCAATAAATACACCGATGATATCAGACAGATCCTTTCCTTCATGCCATATGCGGAGATCGTATTTATATCCGCTCTTACCGGTCAGAGGCTGAATAAGCTGTATGATACTATAGATATCGTCAGAGAAAGTCAGGATAAGAGAGTTGGCACCGGTGCCCTTAATGAGATACTTGCAGAGGCAGTTGCAATGCAGCAGCCTCCTAACGATAAGGGCAGGTTCCTTAAGATCTATTACATGACACAGGTTGCTAACAGACCGCCTACCTTTGTCTTATTTGTTAATGATAAGGAGCTGGCTCATTTTTCATATGTAAGATATATAGAAAATCAGGTCAGATCTACTTTTGCATTTAAAGGGACACCTCTTAAATTCATCGTAAGGGAAAGAAAAGGGGAATAAAATGGCTCGTTTATGGTGTTTTCTCATAGGTTATGCCTTCGGACTCGTTCAGACGGCATTCATAGTCGGAAAGTGCAAGGGAATTGATATAAGGAATTACGGAAGCGGAAATTCCGGAACCACGAATGCTCTCAGAGTTCTCGGAACAAAGGCCGGACTAATCGTTTTTGCAGGCGATATGCTCAAGGCTATCCTGACTACAGTGATCATCAGATTTACTTTCGGAAGTATGTATCCTGAAATGAAATATCTTCTGATAATCTATGGCGGTGCGGGATGTGTTCTTGCTCATGATTTTCCTTTTTATATGAATTTCAAAGGAGGAAAGGGGATCGCTGCAACCGGCGGAACCATTCTCGGATTCCATGGTTCATTTTTCTTTACCGGACTTTGCTTTTTCTTTATACCTTTCCTTATCACCCATTATGTAAGTCTCGGTTCCCTTATTCTTTATGCCGGATTTATCATTCAGCTCATCATTTCGGGACAGTTTAATCTTTTCGGAATGTTTGACGGTGTTTCACAGGCCGCACTTAATGAAATGTATATTGTGGCACTGCTTTTGATGATCCTTGCATATTGGCAGCACAGGTCCAATATACTCAGGCTGATAAAGGGCGAAGAGAGAAAAACTTATCTTGGTAAGAAGAATGACGCCAATCTTCCCGATACGGCAAAGAAAATAAATAACTGATTATGAAAGGGGATTATCATGGCTAAGATCACTGTACTTGGCGGAGGAACATGGGGAATAGGTATTACCATACTTCTTGCCACAGCCGGACATGATGTTATGGTATGGTCCGCCGTTCCTTCTGAGATTGAAATGCTCAGCTCCACTCATGAACATAAAATGCTTCCCGGAGCCAGGATTCCTGAAAGCGTCAGATACACCCTGGATGATAAAGAGGCAGTAACAGACAGGGATCTTCTTGTTATGGCTGTTGCAAGTTCTTTTACCAGATCCACCGCAAAAAGGCTTTCACCGTTAATCAGGGAAGGACAGATAATCGTTGATGTTGCCAAGGGAATCGAAGAGGGTACTCTTAAAACTCTTTCAGAACAGATAACTGATGAGATCCCGTCCGCAGATGTATGTGTTCTTTCCGGCCCCACACACGCGGAGGAAGTAAGCAGACTTATGCCTACAACGATCGTTGTAGCGGCTCATAAAAGAGAAACAGCGCTTTTTGTCCAGGATATTTTTATGACCGAAACATTCAGGGTATATACAAGTCCCGATGTAAAAGGCGTAGAGCTCGGCGGATCTTTAAAGAATGTAGTTGCACTTGCGGCAGGAATAGCTGACGGACTCGGATACGGGGATAATGCCAAAGCGGCCCTGATTACCCGGGGCCTG
>CAMNAQ010000096.1 GCA_946531495.1 uncultured Lachnospiraceae bacterium
GTCCCTGTGAAAGGCTTGCTCCGTTTCCTGTAAGCATCGTGTTATATCCGTCGGGAAGCTTTGTAATGAACTCATCGGCATTTGCAAGCTTTGCGGCAGCTATGACTTCTTCATCCGATGCACCGAGCTTTCCGAACCGGATATTGTCGGCTATGGTTCCGGTGAAAAGACATGTCTCCTGAAGCACCATTCCAAGTGATCTTCTGAGATCTGCCTTTTTGATCTTGTTGACATTGATCCCGTCGTATCTGATCTTGCCGTCCTGAATGTCGTAGAAGCGGTTTATCAGGTTTGTTATCGTGGTCTTGCCTGCGCCTGTCGATCCTACGAACGCGATCTTTTGTCCGGGCTTTGCTTCAAGCCTGATATCATGAAGCACCATTTTTTCATCCGTATAGCCAAAGTCAACACCGTCAAAGACTACATGACCTTCAAGGGGCTTATAGTCAGTTGTATCGCTGTCCTTGTGATAATGCTTCCATGCCCAGATGCCGGTTCTTTCTAATGTTTCTTCAAGTCTGCCGAAGGAATCCTTCTTAACATTGACAAGAGTTACATAGCCTTCGTCCACTTCGGGAGTTTCATCCATAAGTCCGAAGATCCTTTCCGCTCCTGCCATTGCGACGATTATTGAATTGAACTGCTGTGCAACCTGGGAGATGGGCATGTTGAAACTCTTGTTGAGGCTTAAGAAGGATGCAACGGAACCGACAGATACATTTCCGCTTAGTGCAAGAGCTCCTCCGGTTATCGCACAGAGTACATAGCTTAAGTTGCCGAGCTGGGCATTTATGGGTCCCAGTGCATTGGCATAAGTATTTGCTTTGTTTGCAGCATCAAAAAGCTCGTCGTTAAGCTCGTTGAATTTAGTCTTTCCCGCTTCCTCATGGCAGAAAACCTTGATGACCTTCTGGCCTGAGATCATTTCCTCTATGAAGCCGTTGACTGTACCGAGCTGTTTCTGCTGTCTTACAAAATGCTTGCCGCTGTTTTTGGCAGCATAGCCTGTACATGCCAGCATTACGCAGACCATGAAGATAGTCACAAGTGTCATCCACGGGCTGAGAACTATCATGGATATGAGTACCGATACTATAGTGATCGCAGAGTTGAAGCACTGTGGGATGCTCATTGATATCATCTGTCTCATGGTATCGATATCATTGGTATAGATCGACATGATATCTCCGTGGGCATGAGTATCAAAATATTTGATGGGAAGCTTTTCCATCTTCTCAAAAAGGTCATCACGCATGGACTCCATAGTGCCCTGAGTGATCCTGATCAGAAGCTTTGCCTGTACGAAGCTTGCCACTATGCCGATGGCATAAAAAACCGCAACTCTCATTATGGCATGTGCAAGCGGAGCATAGTTGGGCTCGGCGGTTTTATCAAGAAGAAAAGGAGTGATGTATTTGTCAATCAGTTCTCTCATGAACAGGGTTCCCTGGAGAGAGCAGAGTACCGAAAGTATTATGCATATTATGACGACAACATAATGAGGAGCATAATCCTTCATTACATATCCCATTATGCGCTTGAACATCTTACCCGGATCCTTGGCCTTTGGCATGGGTCTTCCGAGCATATTACCTCTTGGTCCCGGCATTTAGTCCACCTCCGTTTCGTCAAAGTCACCGGAGCCACCGGTCTGAGATTCATATACCTCGCGGTATATCTCGTTGTTTTTCAATAGCTCTTCATGAGTGCCGACTCCGTTAACATGTCCGTTCTCGAGAACGATGATCCTGTCGGCATCCTGTATACTGGAGATCCTCTGGGCGATGATGAATTTGGTAACACCCGGGATCTGTGTTCTGAAGGCTTCCCTGATCTTGGCATCGGTTGCGGTATCGACAGCCGATGTGGAATCGTCAAGTATCAGGATCCTGGGAGATTTAAGAAGAGCCCTGGCAATGCAGAGACGCTGCTTTTGTCCGCCGGATACGTTATTTCCGCCCTGCTCGATACGGGTATTATAACCGTCAGGCATTTTGCTGATGAATTCATCGGCACAGGCCATCTTACATGCATTAATGCATTCTTCCTCGGTTGCATCTTCCTTGCCCCAGCGGAGGTTATCAAGGATCGTACCGGAGAAGAGCTGGTTTTTCTGAAGCACAACCGATACGGAATTTCTGAGGACCTCAAGATCGTAATCTCTTACATCGATCCCACCGACCTTTACGCTTCCGTTCGTTACGTCATACAGTCTGCTTATAAGGCTGACAAGTGTTGATTTGGAGGAGCCTGTTGCCCCCATGATCCCGATGGTTTCACCGGATCTTATATCGAGATTGATATTTTCAAGAACGGGTTTTCCGCCTTTGTCATAATTATACGCAAATGCGACATTGTCGAATCTTACCGATCCGTCCTTTACCTCGGTAACGGGATTTTCGGGATTCTTCAGATCGGTCTTTTCATCAAGTACCTCAACGATCCTCTCCGCGCTTGCGGCGCTCATGGTGATCATTACGAAGATCATGGACAGCATCATCAGACTCATAAGGATGTTCATGCAATATGCAAGAAGACTCATGAGTTCGCCGGTGGTAAGGTCTCCGACGCTGATCATCCTGGCTCCGATCCAGCTGATGGTCAGTATGCAGGTATATACCGTCAGTGTCATTATTGGGCCGTTCAATACGACCTTGCCCTCTGCCTTGCAGAAGATCTGATAAATTGCTTCGGATGCTTTTTTGAATCTTGATATCTGCTCATCCTCACGAACGTATGCTTTAACAACGCGGATGGCTGATACGTTTTCCTGGACGGATTCGTTAAGTGAATCGTATTTGGGAAAAGCCTGTTTGAAAAGCCTGGTCGCGCTTCGTATGATGAATACAAGGATGACCGCAAGTATCAGTACGGCAATAAGGTAAACCCTCGCAATGCGCGCGTTGATATAAAATGCCATGAACATGGCAACTATGAGGCTTGCAGGTGCACGCATAGCCATTCTGAGTATCATCTGATATGAATTCTGGATATTCGTTACATCTGTTGTAAGTCTTGTGATAAGGCTGGATGTTGAGAATTTGTCTATGTTGGAGAAAGAAAAAGTCTGGATGTTATCATACATGGACTTTCTCAGATTTCTTGCAAGACCGGTTGAGGCTACGGCTCCGAACCTGCCGCCAAGTATTCCTCCGATGAAGCCTATTATCGCTGCGATCACCATGAAAAGTCCTGTCTTCAGGATGTGATTCATGTTGCCGGCATATACACCGTCGTCGATTATTGAGGCCATTAAATAGGGAACGACCATTTCCATCGCGACCTCCAATATCATGCAAAGAGGCGTTATGACGGAGGGAATGGTATATTCTTTGACCTCCGATAGAATTCTTTTGACCATATCGATTCTTTCCTTTATTTACATATAATCTAACTCTATAATTATAAAATATGAGACGTTCAAGTCAACTAAAGTATATCTGAATATGATAAAATATTCATGTAATTTCTTAACTGATCGGAAACAGGAGATACATCCTTTTCCGGTTATGCATTGATGATCCCGGAGGTGCATATGCTATACATGGAGAAGGCAGATCTGTGGAAGGATAAGCTGGATAAAAAGGATCCTCTTTATCTGGAATTATCCGAAATATCTGATAACGCCGAGCTCGAAGACAGGTTTTATAAGGATCTGTCTTTTGGAACGGCCGGACTTCGCGGTAAGGTCGGAGCAGGTACGAACCGTATGAACCGCTTTACGGTCGGCCGTGCTGCCCAGGGGATCGCGGATTATATCTTAAAAAGCGGAAAGGATGCCTGCAAAAAGGGTGTAGTCATAGCACATGATCCCAGGCATTTTTCTTCAGAGTTTTCCAAAATGACAGCGCTTATCCTTGCAGAAAACGGTATAAGGGCATATACATTTCCGTCTCTCCGCCCCACACCGGAGCTTGCCTTTATGATAAGACATCTCGGATGCATATCAGGCATCAATATAACGGCATCCCATAATCCTAAGGAATATAACGGCTTTAAGGCATACTGGCAGGATGGCTGTCAGGTGAGCTCGTCCGTAGCAGACGGTATGACAGAATGCATTGAGGCGGTTGATTATTTTTCGGGAATAAAGGGGCTCAGGCCTCTGGACGACTTACTTGATGAAGCATATGAAAAGGCCGTATCCGAGGATCTTATCATTGTGCTTTCAAAAGAGTATGACCAAAAATATCTTGACCGGATAAAGAGCCTTGCGATCCACAAGGGTGGCGAGCTTGATCTTTCAATCCCTATTGTCTATACGCCGCTTAACGGTGCGGGAAGCATCCCGTTTATGACTGTAATGAAGGACAGGGGCTTTGCCAATGTCTCCATTGTGGAAGAGCAGAAGGATCCGGACCCTGATTTTTCGACCGTAGGATATCCCAATCCCGAAGATCCAAAGGCCTTCAGGCTCTCAGAGCAGCTCGGTAAAAAGACCGGGGCGGAGCTTCTCATGGCTACTGATCCCGATGCGGACAGATTCGCCATAGAGGTACTTATGGATAACGGAGAATACCTCCCGCTCAACGGAAACCAGACAGGATACATCCTTGTAGGATATATACTGGACGGAATGAAGGATGCAGGCACACTTCCTCATAACGGCGCCATGGTCAAATCCATCGTAACCTCCACCATGTCCTCCGTTATGGCTGAAAGCTACGGTATCAGGATGTATGAGTCACTTACCGGTTTTAAGAATATCTGCGGGCTGATCCCTTTCCTTGAAAAAAAATATGAAAGATATCTTTTCGGATATGAGGAATCAGTAGGCTACGCTGCCTGCCCGGATATAAGAGACAAGGACGGAATAAGTGCCGGCATGCTTGTTGCGGAAGCAGCGGCATATTATAAGAAAAAAGAAAACAAAACTTTATATCAGGTGCTTATGAGTCTGTATGAAAAATACGGATATTATGCAGAGGATGAGCCTAATCTTGTGCTTGAGGGAATAGAAGGCCAAAACAGGATCGGAAGGATGATGGAATTTATCAGAAATACTCCTCCTTCTGAGATCGGAGGAAGGAAAGTCATCCGCATCATTGATTATAAAAACGGCGGTGAGGATATAAGACATCCTGAAAACAGGATACCTCCCACCAATGCGCTCAGGTTCTTCCTTGAAGGTGAGGACACCTGGTTCGCAATAAGACCATCCGGTACAGAGCCGAAGATAAAATTTTATTTCTATACCAGGCAGGATTCAAGAGAAGACGCATTAAAGGCAAATGCAGAGATCAAAAATGCCGTTATGGAGATGATAGCTTCAGTGAAATAAAAAATCCTGTTTAAAATCTCTGTTACGGGTGATCACAGGTTGCCGAGGAGAAAGTCCTTGAGTATGCCAACGCTTTCACGGATCATATTGTTGGGAAGGTAGAGACGAACTGACCTTGCGGGTATTCCGTATACTTCGGAGTATCCGCATTTTTTTGCGATTGAAAGTGCCCTGAAAATATGGAAATCACTTGATATGATCCCCACGCTGCTGCCTGCAAGTTCCGGGTACAGCCTTGAGCTAAACAGGAGATTTTCCGATGTATTGGTGGATTTGTCTTCCATGAGTATCCTGCTTTCATCAATGCCCCTTGCAACAAGATAATCCTTCATTACCGAAGCTTCGGATGCAGGCTCATTGGAGCCCTGACCGCCGGATACGATTATGACGGTGTCGGGATTTGATACCGCATATTCATATGCTTTATCCAGTCTGTATCTTGTTACGACAGCAGGACCGGTGGGCTTTACCTGGGAACCGAGTACTATCACATAATCAAGATCTCTTACTTCGCTTCTTCTGAATCCGGATATTACCATGCACTGTGTTGCAATCACATATATCATTCCAATCATAAAGATGACAGAGAATATGATCTTTACAGGTTTGTGCATTGAATCAATGATTCCCCTGTAATATAAAAAGCCGAGCATTATCAGGAAAAGTCCGCCTGCTATCCAGCACAGGAAGAATTTTGATCCCGAGTTTGCCAGCATTATCGTGATGCCGTAAAGGATGCTGACTGTGCCAAGAATGCATAAAATTATGAGCGGCATTATCTTTTTCTTCCCTTTCTTTTTGCCGTTACTTTTCCCGGACTTAATGCGCAGGAATATGATCAGATATATCAGTGAAATGACCGAGCTGATCCCCCATGAAATGGGATAGGAAGCCATGAGTACGGTGATGGATCCGTAATGTCTGAAGGCGGTAAAGATCCACAGGATCCTGATCCCGCATACTCCGAATACGCTTATGGCCATCGGAGCAATGGCATATCCCATGCCTCTTATCGCACCGGAACATACCTCTATCAGAATGAAGGTAAAATAGAATGCCGCAAAGAACATTACCATATATCTTGCTTCACTGAGAACAGTAGTATCATCTGTGAAGAATCTTAATACAATGGGACCAAGAGTAAGAAGACCTGCCTGGACCAGCAGAGTGCTGGCGGTCTCATACAGTCCTCCGCATACGATGCTTCTTTTTACCCTTTTCATATCGCCTTTACCAAAATTCTGCGCAACAAAGGTCGATATCGTTATTCCCATTGATGATGTCACCATCCAGTAGATCTGGTCTGTCTTACTGCATGCAACCCATGCTGCCACGGTGTCGGTGCCGAATCCGTTTACAGCTATCTGTATGATCAGGTTTGATGCCGTATAGGTAAGGGAATGAATGGTGGAGGGGATGCCTATCATCAGTATCCTTTTTAGGTAGAAAGGATAAATCCTTATCCTTTTAGGATACAGTCTGTAACAGTCATCAGTCTTTATAAGAACATAAAGAGTCATGACAGCGCTCAGTGCCTGTGAAAGAATGGTTGCAAGCGCGACACCGAATACTCCGAGCCCAAGGCCCAGTACGAGCGCAAGGTCCAGAATGATATTAAAGATTGATGAGATTATCAAAAACAGCAGCGGTCTTTTTGAATCGCCGATAGCTCTGAGGATCCCGGCCCCCATGTTATAGACAAGGTTAGGTATCATTCCTGCCATATAGATGCTCAGATATACCGCAGAATCATAAAGGGATTCGGGAGTGGTATTCATTGCTTCGAGCATCAGTTTTGCTGTGGGGATTCCTATTGCGGTTATGATGATCCCGAGCATGACGGCAAATGCCATTCCGGTGTGAACGGATTTCGATACTTCCTCTTTTTTTTCTGCGCCGTAGTATTGGCCGATTATTACCGTTGCTCCCGATGACAGCGATGTCAGCCCGCCGACAAAAACATTGACAAGTATAGCGGCTGACCCTCCGACTGCAGCAAGGGCTTCTTTTCCCACAAAGCGTCCTACTATCACAGAGTCTGCCGTATTATACAAAAGCTGGAAAAAAGTACCGATCATAAGAGGCAGAAAGAATCTTATCATTTCCTTTCCGATTGTTCCCTCAGTTATCGGGTTATACAGCTCCTTTTCTTTTTTTTCTTCCGTTAATTCCATTGTACCCGTTTAAAAAAAATACTATCTGCCAGTGTTCAGATGAATATCATAGTACCCGCAGGGGATAATGTCGATATTTACATTAAAAA
Organism: uncultured Lachnospiraceae bacterium; assembly: GCA_946531495.1. Lineage (GTDB taxonomy): Bacteria > Bacillota > Clostridia > Lachnospirales > Lachnospiraceae > AC2028. Next base: position 7,545 of record CAMNAQ010000096.1, read on the forward strand.
AAATTTTTCTCCTTTAAGGTTCACTTAAGGTTCGCTTTATATACTTTCCTCAGAAACGGAGGACAGCATATGAGTTATCAGACGGTTTTCAAAAGATATGAGATCAAGTATCTGCTGGGAAAAGAGCAGAGAGAGGCGCTTATCGGGGCGATGGACGGAAGGCTTAAGCTTGATGAATACGGTCATACGGTGATCAGAAATATATATTTTGATACTGATGATTACAGGCTGATCAGGACTTCGCTTGATAAGCCCGTATATAAGGAAAAGCTGAGGATAAGGAGCTATAAAAGGATCGCAAAGGATGAGGATGTTTTCGTAGAGCTTAAGAAAAAATATGAATCCATCGTCTATAAAAGAAGGATTGCTCTTCCTGAAAGCAGTGCAATGAAATGGCTGGCATACGGCGGTGAGCAGCCCGGGACTTCGCAGATCGAAAATGAGATCGGATATTTCAGGAGCTTTTATGAAGGACTTGCACCTAAGGTATTTCTTTCATACGAAAGGGAAGCGTTCTATCCGGTCGACGGGTCAGACATAAGGATTACACTTGATTCGAATGTTCTCGGAAGAAGGAGCGGTCTTTCCCTGAGAGACGGTATTTACGGATCGGAGGTGCTGCCTGATAGCAAGTCAATACTTGAAGTCAAGGTGAGCGGTTCAATGCCGATGTGGCTGATCAGATTCTTAAGAGAAAACAACATAAACAAAGCATCCTTTTCCAAATATGGAATGTATTATTCGGAATACATCTTTGGAAAAGAAACAGAAAAGAAAGAAGGGTTGAAATATGCTTAATACGATAATGACAACGATAATAGGAAATGCGGATATAACACTTGGAGGATTTTTGATCCCGATCTTCTCGGCACTTGCAGCGGGGCTGATCCTTGCTAAGTCGGCTGTGGGTGACAGGAGCTCCAGCGGAGGCTTCATCATAACGCTGGCACTTCTCCCGACTGTTGTATGTGTGGTGATAATGGCGGTTAACGGAAACATAGGAGCCGGGGTTGCTGTGGCAGGTGCATTCAGTCTTGTGAGATTCCGCTCTGCCCAGGGAAGCGCAAGGGAGATCACGGAGCTTTTTCTTGCAATGACTCTCGGACTGCTTATGGGAATGGGATATATATTCTATGCATTCATATTTGAACTTATCCTGATAGCTGCCATGACACTGTACAGGGCGATAAACCTGG
>CAMNAQ010000097.1 GCA_946531495.1 uncultured Lachnospiraceae bacterium
CGAGAATGACCCATGACAACAGATACATTCTTGTTGCCGATCAGGGAATGGATCACGTCAATGTATATGAACTCAACAAGGATACCGGCAAGATCAAGCTTGTAGATATTATCAGATGTGCCCTTGAATCATCGCCCCGTCAGATCAAGCTTTCCAAGGACGGAAGATATATTTATATCTGTCTTGAAGCAACATGTAAGATAGACGTATATGAATATACCTTTGACGGAAAAGAGCCTCATTTCGAAAAGATACAGACGATGGATGTCGTAAAGCATGAAGACGGTGCCAATATGGCTCTGAGTGCACTTTCTTTTTCTCAGGATTATAAATATCTGCTCACTACGATCGCAGGTGACAATTCGGTTGCGATATTCTCGGTTGATGAAAAAACCGGAATGCTTGAAAAAAAGCTCCTGCTCCCTGTTTCCGGTGACTATCCAAAGGATGCGGAGATTCTTCCCGGAAATAAATTCCTCGTTTCGCTCAATCATGAATCCAATGAGATGTCCTTCTTCAAGCTTGATATTGAGCACGGTCAGATGGTCATGAACGGTAATTTTGTTCATGTAAATACTCCCAACTGTATCCTCATTCATAAGCTTTCCGCTGATGAAGACGATGCTTCGTCAAACCAGGATGCATGACATAAGCTATGGGATAAGACGTTCTTTCCCTGAAGGTTTTGCGTCATATATCCTGAAGTTTTTTTGATCAGACCCTTTAAGGTTCGATTATAGTGGAGATAAAATTTTGAATTCCTGTTTTAAACTGCTGAAAAAAGACGGAGAAGCAAGGAGGGGAGAGCTTGTCACGGTTCACGGGACGGTTCAGACCCCTCTTTTTATGAACGTCGGAACCGTGGGTGCCATTAAGGGAGCTGTATCCACCGAGGATCTTGAGAATATCGGATGCCAGATAGAGCTTTCCAATACCTATCACCTTCATGTAAGGACCGGAGATGAGCTTATCAAACGCTTTGGCGGTCTGCATAGGTTCATGAGCTGGGACAGACCAATCCTTACCGATTCCGGCGGATTTCAGGTTTTTTCACTTGCTTCCATGAGAAAGATAAAGGAAGAAGGCGTCACCTTCAGAAGTCATATAGACGGACATAAGATCTTTATGGGCCCGGAAGAGAGTATGCAGATCCAGAGTAATCTCGGGTCTACGATCGCCATGGCTTTTGATGAATGTCCCCCCGCAAAAGCCGAAAGAGAATATGTTCTTCCATCCGTTCAAAGAACCGAAAGATGGCTATACAGATGTAAAGCCGAGATTGAAAGGCTTAACGGGCTTGATGATACCGTAAATAAAAGACAGCTCCTTTTTGGAATCAATCAGGGCGCTGTATATAATGATATCAGGATCGAAAATGCAAAGAGGATCTCTGAACTTGATCTTCCCGGCTATGCAATCGGCGGACTTGCGGTGGGTGAGACTCATGAGGAAATGTATGATGTCATAGAGCATACAGCTCCCTTCCTTCCGGAGAATAAACCGAGATACCTGATGGGTGTCGGAACTCCGGCTAATATCCTTGAGGCCGTGGACCGCGGTATAGATATGTTCGACTGTGTGTATCCTTCAAGAAACGGACGCCATGGACATTTATATACCCATTACGGAAAGATCAACATCAATAATGCCAAATACGCAGAGGATGACAGGCCCATAGAAGAAGGCTGTCAGTGCCCCGCATGCAGAAGGTATTCCAGAGCATATATAAGACATCTGCACAAAGCGGGAGAAATGCTCGGACTCAGGCTTTGCGTTCTTCATAATCTGTATTTTTACAATCATCTTATGGAAGAGATAAGAAATGCGATCGATGAAGGAAGGTATAAGCAGTTTAAAGACGTTTTTTTGGAAGGTCTTAAGCAAGATGACAAATAAAAGGAGGATGGAGCTTATATGAAAAAAATATTGATATCCTTATCCGCATTGGTATTCATGATATTAGGCCCCTGGGCAATGAATGCATCTGCTGCGCCTGTCAGGATGGCCGACGGTCAGCTTTTTGATGCGGCTTTTTATGCTCAGAATAATCCGGATGTTGTTGCCGCATTTGGGACAAACACCGACTGGCTTTATCTTCATTATGTGATATGCGGAAAAGCGGAAGGAAGGCTGCCTTATGCACAGACTTCCGATACTCCTGGCGCACCTTCTTCGGAAACGGATTTTGATCCCGTATATTATGCTGCAAAATATCCTGATGTTGCGGCAGTATTTGGAAATGATCCTGCCCTGCTCAGAATGCATTATGATACTTGCGGAAAAGCAGAGGGTAGATTTCCGAACGCAGCTGCGGAAAATGGCGGAACACCTGCTCCGGCTGCGGTTACGGTTGCTGCTCCTGCTGTTTCGGATTCCGGCTTTGAAATGCAGGTTCTTGAACTTGTGAATGCAGAGCGTGCCAAATACGGACTTGCACCTCTTGCCTGGGATCCGGTTAATCTGGGACCGGGAGCTGCCGTAAGAGCCCGTGAGATCTCTTCGGTTTTCTCACATACGAGGCCGGACGGAACAAGCTGTTTTACCGCTGTTTCGAATCCCGGTGCACTTGGTGAGAATATTGCTGCAGGCCAGCGTACTCCGCAGCAGGTTATGAATTCCTGGATGAACAGCTCGGGACACAGGGCAAATATCCTTAATGCTGCTTATACCAGGCTCGGGGTTGGATATTATTATGCTTCTTCCTCACCCTACGGGCATTACTGGGTACAGATGTTCTCGTCATAAGGAAAGGTTAAGATTAATTCTTCTCCGCTTTTTTTATTGTGCTTTGAGGTTTTATCGTGTATCATCTATTGAGTGCCCCGTAATGAAAGAGGGCATATTATAGAGAGATTTTGGAGGTTTTATTATGATTTTTATGCTTCTTACAGCTGAAGCGGGAGAGGTATCTGCATCCGGCCAGCTTGTATCAATGGTAGTCATCTATGGTGTTCTCATCTTTGCACTTTGGTTCTTTTTTATGAGACCCCAGAGCAAGGAGAGAAAGAAGACTCAGGAGATGCTCTCACAGCTTGAGAACGGTGACATAGTATGTACAACTTCAGGATTTTACGGAACCATCATTGATATTCAGGATGACATGGTCATCGTAGAATTCGGCAATAACCGTAACTGCCGTATTCCTATGGAGAAGGCTGCTATCTCCAAGGTTGAAAAGCCCGGACAGGTCACTGCTGATTCAGACTCCAAGAAATAATCCGGTCAGTATATGGATCATCACCCCTCGGATCTTAAGTATCTGAGGGGTTTTCTTTATATGATCATCTCCGTGTTTTTGAATCGCATGAATAGAGCAAAACAAGATAATATGAGACCTTGAAAAACGTGAATGAATAATATAAAGTAGGAATAACGCATTTTTTGAAGAAGGAGTGGGTTATGAAGCTTAATATAGTATGTATACCCGGTGACGGGATCGGCCCCGAGATAGTTGCACAGGCTAAAAAAGTACTTGAGAAGGTTGCCTTGGTTTATGGTCATGAGATGGTATTTACCGATATCCTTATGGGCGGCGCCTCAATCGATGCCTGCGGAGAGCCTTTGACACAGGAGGCTATAGATACAGCAAAGGCAGCAGATGCCGTACTTATGGGTTCCATCGGAGGAAATACGACAACCAGCCCCTGGTATAAGCTTCCTCCCGAGAAAAGACCTGAAGCAGGACTTTTGAAGATCAGAAAAGAGCTTGGTCTTTTTGCAAATCTTCGTCCCGCATATCTGTTTCCTGAGCTTGCGGATGCATGTCCTCTTGCATCGGAAACATCAGATAAGGGCTTTGATCTCCTGATAATGAGAGAGCTTACCGGAGGTCTTTATTTCGGTGCCAGACATACAGAGGTTGTTGACGGTCTCAGAACAGCTGTCGACACACTTACATATAATGAAGAAGAGATCAGAAGGATCGCGATAAAGGCTTTTGAAGCTGCAAGAAAGAGAAGGGGCAAGGTCACTTCCGTAGATAAAGCCAATGTTCTCGATTCCTCCAGGCTTTGGAGAGCTGTTACAGCAGAGGTTGCCAAGGATTATCCCGATATAGAGCTTGAAAACATGCTCGTCGATAATTGCGCGATGCAGCTTGTAAAGGATCCGGCACAGTTTGATGTTGTTCTTACCGAGAATATGTTCGGAGATATTCTTTCCGACGAAGCAAGTATGATCACGGGTTCCATCGGAATGCTCTCATCCGCTTCACTTAATGAAACTAAGTTCGGTCTTTATGAGCCCAGCCACGGATCGGCTCCCGATATTGCGGGTATGGATATCGCCAATCCCATTGCAACGATCCTTTCTGCAGCCATGATGCTTAAATTCTCATTTGACCTGAACAAAGAGGGCGAAGCAATGGAGTCTGCAGTCAAGCAGGTACTTAAGGACGGATTCAGGACCGGTGATATTTATTCGGACGGATGCGAAAAAGTAGGATGCACCAAAATGGGCGATCTTATAGCGGAGAGGATAAAGTGACCCGCTCCGGTCGTTAAATATTACATTTAAAAAAACAACTGATCCGGATCAGTATATTTAGTCATAAACATTTTGAAAGGAAGATAGCTATGAGAAGTGATTCCGTAAAGGTCGGAGACGCACAGGCGCCTCACAGAAGTCTTTTTAACGCACTTGGTTTTACCGAAGAGGAGAGAAAACGCCCCCTTATCGGTATTGTTACTTCATATAATGAGATCGTTCCCGGTCATATGAATCTTGATAAGATCGCCGAGGCCGTAAAGCTCGGTGTTGCAATGGCCGGAGGCACTCCCGTGCTTTTCCCTGCGATCGCTGTATGCGACGGTATTGCCATGGGCCATATCGGAATGAAGTACAGCCTCGTTACCAGAGACCTCATAGCCGATTCCACAGAATGTATGGCAATGGCTCACGGTTTTGACGGACTTGTATGTATACCCAACTGTGATAAGAATGTTCCCGGTCTTCTTATGGCCGCTGCACGTGTCAATACCCCCACCGTTTTCGTATCCGGCGGTCCTATGCTCGCAGGACATGTTAACGGTAAGAAGAGGAGTCTTTCCTCTATGTTCGAAGCAGTAGGTACATATGCTGCAGGAAATATGACCAGGGAAGAGCTCACCGAGTTCGAGGAAAAGGTATGTCCCACATGCGGATCATGCTCAGGTATGTATACCGCAAATTCCATGAACTGCCTTACCGAGGCTATCGGTATGGGACTCAGAGGAAACGGAACGATCCCTGCTGTATATTCTGAGCGTATCAGACTTGCCAAGCACGCCGGAATGAAGATCATGGAGCTTGTTGAGAAGAATATCCGTCCCAGAGACATCATGACCGACAAGGCATTCAAAAATGCTCTTACCGTAGATATGGCTCTCGGATGCTCCACCAATACCATGCTCCATATTCCTGCCATCGCAAAAGAGGCAGGTGTTGAACTTAATATGGAAATGGTCAATGAGCTTTCTGCAAAAACTCCGAACCTTTGCCACCTTGCACCTGCAGGTCCCACTTACATGGAGGATCTCAACGAGGCCGGCGGTGTTTATGCGGTTATGAACGAACTTTCCAAGAAGGGACTTATCGAAGCAGACTGCCTGACTGTAAACGGCACCACGATCGGTGAAAATATCAAAAATGCGGTTAACCGTGATCCCGAAGTTATCCGTCCCATTGACAATCCTTACATGGCTACCGGCGGAATCGCAGTCCTTAAGGGCAACCTCGCTCCCGACACCGGTGTTGTAAAGCAGTCCGCAGTTGTTCCCGAGATGCTTGTACACGAAGGCCCCGCAAGAGTATTTGATTGCGAGGAGGATGCTATCGCTGCAATCAAGGGCGGAAAGATAGTGGCAGGAGATGTTGTTGTTATCAGATATGAAGGTCCCAAGGGCGGTCCCGGAATGAGAGAAATGCTCAATCCAACATCTGCTATAGCAGGTATGGGACTTGGCTCCAGCGTTGCTCTTATCACTGACGGAAGATTTTCCGGAGCTTCAAGAGGCGCATCCATCGGACATGTTTCACCTGAAGCAGCAGTAGGCGGTCCCATCGCTCTTGTTAAGGAGGGCGATATCATCTCCATAGATATCCCGGGAAGAAAGCTTGATGTAAAGATTTCCGATGAGGAGATGGAAGCAAGAAGAAAAGAATGGACTCCGAGAGAGCCTAAGGTTAATACCGGATATCTTGCAAGATACAGAGAGCTTGTTACCAGCGGAAACCGCGGCGCTGTTCTCGAGATTCCCCGCAAGTGATCATATTTTAGCTGTAATGACGTTATTTGTCCGGCTTTGCCGTAAACTGACGCAAACCGGTAAGAATATGCTGTAGGAGAATTATGCAATGGAAATGAACGGTTCAGAAATAGTAGTTGCTTGTCTTAAAGAGCAGGGAGTTGATACTGTATTCGGTTATCCCGGCGGTACGATTCTCAATATTTATGATGCACTTTACAAGCATCAGGATGAGATCAGGCACGTACTTACCAGCCATGAGCAGGGTGCTGCCCATGCTGCAGACGGATATGCCAGAGCTACCGGCAAGGTCGGTGTATGTATGGCTACATCGGGCCCCGGTGCAACCAATCTTGTAACAGGTATTGCCACGGCATATATGGATTCCGTTCCTCTCGTTGCAATTACAGCAAACGTTAATCTTCCCGCACTTGGCAAGGATTCCTTCCAGGAGGTTGATATTGCCGGTGTGACCATGCCCATAACAAAGCATGGCTTTATCGTAAAAAATATTAACGATCTTGCTCCTACCATCAGGAAGGCTTTCAAGATCGCCAAGACAGGCCGTCCCGGCCCTGTGCTCGTTGATATCACCAAGGATGTCACCGCTGCTGTGACCGATTATGAGCCCGTCAATCCCGCAGAGCCTGAAAAGGAAATTCACTTTTCCGATAAGGATCTGAATGTTGTTGCCGAGATGCTCTGCAAGGCTAAAAAGCCTTTTATATATGTCGGAGGCGGAGCTATCATTTCCGATGCATCTTCTGAGGTTGCTGAGCTTGCAGAGCTTCTTGATGCACCTGTATGTGATACCCTTATGGCAAAGGGAGCATTTGACGGACATTCCGACAGATATACCGGAATGATCGGAATGCATGGTACGAAGACATCCAACCTGGGCGTTACCGAATGCGACCTTCTCGTTGCCCTTGGTGCCAGATTCTCGGACAGAGTTATAGGTAATCCGAAGAAGTTCGCTGAAAATGCCAAGATCGTTCATATCGATGTTGACGCTGCGGAGATCAACAAGAATATCCGTGTGGATGCAAGTCTTGTCGGTGATCTTAAGCTCACCTTAAAAGCTCTTAATCCTCTTATCACAAGACAGGATCATTCTGAATGGATGAAGCATATAGCGGAGCTTAAGGAGAAGTATCCTCTCGGATATGACGGAAGCAAGCTTTCATGTCCTTATGTTATCTCTGAGATCGACCGTATCACCGAAGGCAGGGCTGTTATTACAACCGATGTAGGTCAGCACCAGATGTGGGCAGCACAGTATTACAGCTATTCCAAGCCCAGAACATTCCTTTCTTCCGGCGGACTCGGAACAATGGGATACGGACTTGGCGCGTGTATCGGAGCCCAGGTCGGAAGACCCGATGATATCTGCATCAATATAGCAGGTGACGGATGCTTCAGAATGAACATGAACGAGCTTGCAACCGCATCCAGATACAATATTCCCATCATTGAAGTTGTTATTAACAACCATGTTCTCGGAATGGTAAGACAGTGGCAGACACTGTTTTACGGAAAGAGATATTCACAGACCGTTCTTAATGACAAGGTTGATTATTGCAAGGTTGCAGAAGGGCTTGGATGTAAGGCGATAAGAGTTACCACTCCCGAGGAGGTTGAACCTGCCATCAGGGAAGCTCTTGATGCTAAGTGCCCCGTACTTATTGAGTGCATCATTCCTGAGGATGATAAGGTGTTCCCCATGGTACCTGCCGGGGCTCCTCTCAGCGAAGTGTTTGATGAGAAGGATATGAAGGAAGAGTAATATCACATGTCTGTAGAAAATAAGATCTCAAAGCATGCGATAATTATCATTAGCCTTAATGTCATCGCATTGATCCTGCTGTTATACCTGATCACATCGTATTATTTTTCGAAGAGATTTCTTCCAAACACCTGGATAGGTGATGTTTATTGTACCGGAAGAAGCGTTGAGTCGGTAGCATATGACCTGAAGGAAAAGATCGAGATACCGGATGTCAGGATCTCATGGTTTACCGAAGGGTATCCCGATTCATATATAAGTGCCGACCAGTTCGGTTATGTATATGATCTGCAGGGCGCCATATATGAAGCAATCGGCTCACAGGATCCTTTTTCCTGGCCCCGCGCGCTTTTTACCAAGCAGGTGCTTCATCTTGATCCTGTGATCACATACGATTCCGAAGCTCTGAGCCGGGTTTTTAATACTCTGGACAGAGTCAGGGATGAAAAAAGCGAGGATCCCATTTATGAGATCCGTTTAAGTGAAGAAGAGGGGTATTATGTATATGATACCCATGCAAGAAGACTTGATACCGACAGGGTTTTAAACGATCTGAACGAGAATCTGGCTGTGGGGAAATTCAATCTGCAGCTTGATCCTACATATTTTTACGATGCTCCTTATTCCGAAAAGGAAATTCAGGCTCAGGATTATTATGCAGATCTGTCCGAATTTTTGTTTACGGATCTTGTATATGATATGGGAGCCGAACAGATCGCTTTTGAT
>CAMNAQ010000098.1 GCA_946531495.1 uncultured Lachnospiraceae bacterium
GTCCTCCAGGCCGTCATTCTTGAGGATCTGCTCCACGGAAGCATCCGGACGGGGTGTGATCTTATCGATCATGGACCAGGGGAACGAAACAGACTTCGGGTCTTCCACATAAGCAAGGAATCCCTTGTCACATACTCCGTTCTCAGTCCACTTAACTGCAAACTCATGTATCGCATCAAAAAGCTTCTGACCGTTATGTGAGCAGTTATCGGTGCTTACCATTGCGATGGGAGCTGCACCTTCCGCAAATCTCGCATAAAGCAGTGCCGCAACCTTTCCTATATAACTGACAGGCTTTTCGGGACCGTTTGTCATATCCTCGGATACGGCTTTTGTATAATTTCCGTCGCTTCCCTTAAGGCTGTAGCCCTTTTCGGTTATCGTAAAGGTAGCAAGCCTTAGAGATCTGTTCTCAAAAACTTTCTTAAGATATGAATAATCATCTTCTACAGCAGTATCAAGCTTGACCGATCTTGAAACAGATGCGAGCACCTGTTTTTCAACCTTGCCATCGGACTTAAGGATCGCAAGGATCGAAAGATCGTCAAAGGGCTTATATGCCTTGTCGATGATCTCATAGTCAAAGCCTTCGGCAACGACTATTCCGGTCTTAAGGCTTCCCTTTTCGATCAGTTCCTGTGCAAGCCTTGCATGGTATGCCCTAAAGATATTACCTGCACCGAAATGCACCCACTCAGGTGCTTCGTCGGTATTTTTCCTGATCTGATCTATATCGAATGAAGGGAGATGATATCCCTTGCTCTCCCATGCACTCTTTTCACTGATACCTTCTAATGAAAGCTTCATCTTACGCCTCCGTGTGCTTTATCAATAGCTTCCCAAAGTCCGTTAATATATGCTGCTCCGAGAGCTCTGTCATAGAGTCCGTATCCGGGCATTGCCTCCTCGCCCCAGATCATCCTTCCATGGTCGGGACGGATGGGGCCGTCAAATCCGGATTCATACAGCGCTCTTACTATCTCGTACATATCAAAGCTTCCGTCGCTCGAAAGATGTGCAGCCTCCTCAAAATCAGGAGCACCTGCAGGTATATCCTTTCCTGTCCAGGCTTTTACAGCGCTTCCGTCCTCGTGGCAGAAGGAATTGAACTGAAGATTTCTGACATGTGCAAAATGGACTCTTCCCTTAAAGGATCTGATCATGTCGGGAAGATCGTTTTCAGGATTTGTTCCAAAGGATCCGGAACAGAATGTAAGTCCGTTATGAACATTGTCAACTGCCTTAAGCATTTTTGAAATGTTCTCTTTATTATTGATGATACGGGGAAGTCCGAATACGCTCCATGCGGGATCATCGGGATGAATGGCCATGTTGATATCATACTTGTCGCAAACAGGCATGATGGCCTTAAGGAAATATACAAGATTATCGAAAAGCCTTGCTTCGTCAATATCCTTATAGGCTTCGAAAAGATCCCTTACCTTATCAAGCCTTTCAGGCTCCCATCCCGGCATTACCGTGCCGTTCATCTGATCCTTGATGGAATCAAACATATTGGCAGGGTCAATGGCATCGATAGCATTCTGTGAATATGCAAGAACGGTTGAACCGTCATGTCTCCTTCTTGCCAGCTCCGATCTGGTCCAGTCAAAAACAGGCATGAAATTATAGCAGACAACATGTATATCCTGTTTGCCGAGGTTCTCAAGGGTCTTGATATAATTCTCTATATGCTCATCCCTTGCAGGGCCTGCCGTTTTAATATCATCGGAAATATTGACGGATTCAATGCCGGCAATATGCATATTTTCATCGGCAACATCCTTCTTGAGGGAGATTATCTCATCTTCCGTCCAAAGTTCACCGGCCTGCTTATTGTAAAGAGTGGTTATAACGCCCTTAACGCCGGGTATCTGCCTTATCTGCCATAATTTTACGGTATCGTACTCCTTACCGTACCATCTGAGAGTCATCTCCATGTTTTGTTTTCTCCTTAAAAACTTTTATCCGATCCACGATACATCAGATCACTTACTGATCGTAACAGTCTGGTAAGGAATCGTGATCCCGTTCTCTTTATATACTTCAACGAGCTTCTTCCTTATATATCCGCAGGCCATGTAATTATCCTGGAACGTTACAGTCCATACAGTTGTCTTGATCACCGGTCCGTCGGGATCAAAACGGCATACCACAGGTGTAGTACAGTCAACAACCTTATCGGTTGACCTGACAGTCTTTTCCATAAGTTCTATTGCAAGATCAAGATCATCATCATATCCGACGGTGATCTCGAGGAAATTTCCTACCTTTTCATGGGAGCTTACATTGATCAGCATACTCTCATTCATTGTTCCGTTAGGGATAATGCAGGACTGTCCGGAGTAAGTCATGATGATCGTATGTCTAAGAGTGATATCTGAAACAGTTCCTTCGGCGATAACGCTGTTACCGCTCATGACCTTTATCTTGTCGCCAAGATCAAAGGGTCTTGAAAACGAAATCGATATTCCCGATAAGATATTATTAAGAACCTTCTGCGCGGCAAAGCTAAGGATAGCAAGTATCAATCCTCCGCCGGTAAGTATTGCTGCAGCAGCTTTCTCAAGATCCGTATATATATTCAGAACAGATATAAGACAGCCCAGCACCACAAAAACCTTCAGCAGATTGCAGATGAATCTGACATGAAGCCTTTTATTCAGCCTCGAAACCAGCCTCAAAAGAAGCCATATCACAAGGCCTATTCCGATTGTTACTATCAATTTTATAGTTTCTTCCATCATGCGGTCATTATAGCATACTAGTATTTCAGTTACAACGAAGCCTTTAAAAATCAGCAATTTCACAACAACGTACCATAATTATTTGATAAATGTATACAATCAAAGAACGCACCCTTATTCTCTGCCAAGGTGCGTTCCTTAATACATCATGTAAATAATCTCTGCGCTTTTTCCTGTTCGTCTTCCTCTCTCTTTTTCTGCATCATCACCGATATCGTATCGAGCAGTCTCTTCTTATCAAGATCCCCGACAGCCTTTCCGATATCGAGATCCTCGATCCTAGAATCAGCTGCGGCCAGATTATACGCGGAAGTCTGATTAATGTTATATAGATATTCCAGACTGTTCTGCTTTGCACCGGCCTCACTTCTCATTCCGGAGACCTTCTTAAGAGCATTGTCGATATCCCTGATATCAAAATCCCCGGTAACATCAAAGTCCTCGATTCCGAGTGCCTTAAGTGTGGAATCGGATCCTGCGATCTTAGTCGCTCCTCCGTTTGAGTCAGTCGTGATATTCAGATCACCGGTACTGCCGTCTAAAAGTTTTTTCTCATTATATGATGTGATATCCGCGATCTGAGAAATCCCCTCCTTAAGCCGGGATATCTCTTCCTGAAAAATCTTCCTGTCAGAATCGGATACCGTAAATGAATTGGATGCGGCAAGTGCAAGCTCCCTTATTCTTTGAAGATAATCCGTAACCTCTCCGAGTGCACCGTCCTTAACCCTGATCGCATCCATTCCGGATGAGATATTATCGGAGCCCTGATCAAGTCCGCCGATCTGAGCATTCATCTTTTCCGAGACGGCAAGCTCTGCTGCTCCGTCTGCTGCAGTGGGAAGTGCATTTCCGCTTGCAATCTTTCCGTATAAAGAAGAATAATCACCGGCACCGCTTACACCGCTTATTGAACTCATATCCGCCTCCTTCTCCGATCATAAAGAAAAACGATCCGTTTTTCCAATGTTCATTTTAATAACAGGATCATGAAAAAATTTTTTGTAATAATCTTAAATAATTCTATTTGCAGTGATCATAAAAATATTTATTTGTAATGATCAAAAAATCATTTTGTAATGAGCATAAAAAATTTTTGATGATCATAAAAAAATTACTTACTACACGAATTATACTACACAGAGAAAAAACAAAAAATAATTTTCGAATAAAAAAAGACCCCGAAGCTATATTCATAACTCCGGGATCCTTTATGCTTTCTTACCGTTTGATTACTTTGCTGCCTTCTTAGCAGGAGCCTTCTTAGCGGGAGCTGCCTTCTTTGCAGTGGTAGCCTTCTTTGCAGGAGCTGCCTTCTTAACAGCGGTAGCCTTCTTTGCAGGAGCTGCCTTCTTAACAGCGGTAGCCTTCTTTGCAGGAGCTGCCTTCTTAACGGTGGTAGCCTTCTTTGCAGGAGCTGCCTTCTTAGCGGTGGTAGCCTTCTTTGCAGGAGCTGCCTTCTTAACGGTGGTAGCCTTCTTTGCAGGAGCTGCTGCCTTCTTAGCGGTTGCAGTCTTCTTTGCAGGAGCTGCTGCCTTCTTAACAGCGGTAGCCTTCTTTGCAGGAGCTGCTGCCTTCTTAGCGGTGGTAGCCTTCTTTGCAGGAGCTGCCTTCTTAGCGGTTACCTTCTTTTCATCAGTTGCCTTTTTTGCTGTAGCCATTTTTTCCTCCTCCGATTTGGAATAAAATTTAAACATTAAACAACTACTGAAATGAATATACTACATTATCTTGATAAATACAAAGCATTTTTGCATTTTTTATACAATTTTTTGTATTTTATCTTCAGTGTTTATCCGTCATCTGGAGGTTATGACACTCGTGTCAGTTTTTTGAGGCATCATCTCACCTCTCTTCAATAGGCTTATATTCAATATTTTCCTGTATTCCGATGTATGCCGGACGTATGATCTTATCTACATTGATAAGCTCTTCCATTCTGTGTGCACTCCATCCTACTATCCTCGCGATAGCAAACATCGGAGTATATAATTCGATTGGAAGTTCCAACATGCTGTAAACAAATCCGCTGTAAAAATCTACATTGGCACTTACACCTTTATATATCTTTCTCTCTTCTCCGATCACTTCAGGTGCAAGTCTTTCGATCATCGAATACAGATCATACTCTGCTTTTCTGTGCTTTGATTCCGCAAGTTTTTCCACGAACTGTTTGAAGATAAGCGCTCTCGGATCGGAAACGGAATAGATTGCATGACCAAATCCGTAAATGAGTCCGGCTTTATCAAATGCTTCTTTGTGTAATATCTTTTTCAGATACTCACGTACTTCATTTTCATCCTTGTGATCATGAACGTTCTTCCAGATATCATGGAACATCTTTACAACCTTGATATTCGCACCGCCATGCTTGGGGCCTTTAAGAGAGCCTATCGCAGCAGCCATTACGGAATATGTATCCGTGCCCGATGACGAGATCACATGGGTTGTGAAAGTTGAGTTATTACCTCCGCCATGATCCATATGAAGTACGAGTGCGATATCGAGAACCTGTGCTTCCAGCTTTGTATATTCCATATCAGGACGTAGCATGCGTAAAATATTTTCCGCAGTCGAAAGCGAAGGATCAGGTCTGTGAATATAAAAACTCTTATCCTTGTAATAATGATTGTAAGCATGATATCCGTAAACCGACAGCATGGGAAAAACCGCTATGAGCATAAGACACTGGCGCATTACGTTATCAAGAGATGTATCATCGGAATTCTTATCATATGCATAAAGAGTAAGAACGCTTCTTGCAAGAGTGTTCATCATATCCTTGCTGGGTGCTTTCATGATCACATCACGCACAAAGTTTTTGGGAAGCGATCTTGAATCCGCAAGAACCTCACAGAAATTCTTAAGCTCCTCACGGGTCGGAAGCTTTCCGAACAAAATGAGATATGCGGTCTCTTCGAATCCGAATCTTCCTTCGTTATAAAAACCGGCAGTAAGATCCCTGACATCAATTCCGCGATAATAAAGACGGCCTGCGCAAGGGACGCTCTCTCCGTTTTTCTCTTCCTTGGCAATGATCGTGGAGATCCTGGTAAGTCCCGCTCTGACACCGTTTCCGTTAACATCACGCAGACCTTTTTTCACATCATATTGCGTAAACAGTTCGGGGGCTATTCTCGAATTCTCTTTACACTGCGTGGCAAGAGCAGAGATTTCGGGTGTGGGTTCCATTTTAAAACTCATTATTACCTCCTCATAAATCCAAACACTGAAACAATTTTATTTTAGCAAATAACCTTTGATAACGCACTCTCAAAAAAATTTTATAAAAAAACAATGACCGCATCTTGCCGGCGGTCATTGTTTTTTCAGAGCAAAAATATCATGGAGGATTTAGTATCAACTGAAATATGATATTGCTTCAACAAGCTTTTCGGAATTTTCCATGGTGGAATCCGCATTGGATGCGATCTCCTGAACCGATGCTGCAATTCCTGTAATTGATGCGCTTACCTCCTCGTTAGATGCGGCATTTTCCTCAGAGATAGCACTGAGCGACTGAACGGCATCCGTTATCACTCCGTGTATTTTTTCAAGTCTTACCGCATCGTCGGATACCTGATTGATACGACCGAGAGAATCTACTATTTCACTTCCGAGTATATTGAACTTGGCCTGAGTATCCCTGATGAATTTTTGTTCTTCTTTGATAAGCTCAGCAACACTTCCGGAAAGTTCAACCGATGCTTCGGAATTTCTTACTATCTCATCAACAATCTTTCTAATCTCATTAGCAGAACTGCTGGACTGGTCCGAAAGATTTCCTATCTCTGATGCAACAACCGCAAATCCTCTTCCGGCCTCTCCCGCTCTGGCTGCTTCAATGGATGCATTAAGAGCAAGAAGATTTGTCTGGCTTGCAATCGAGGTGATCATATCAACAGCTTCCTTGATCTTCTGTACTGCGTCATTGGTATTCGATATCTGTTGTGTGATATTATTAACCGCTTCAACAGTCTGTTCAGAGGATGCAGAAACCTTACTGATATATTCACTGGCATCTTCATTTGCTTTTCTGATATTTTCGGACGATGCGGTAAGAGCTTCAGAGCTTTCCGAAAGCATCGCAACGGTATCACTCATATCGGAAACCGACTTTGCAATATCCTGAACATTGGAAGCCATCTCAGTAGCACCGTCAGCAAGATCCTCCATGGCGGATGATATTTGATCCGTACTGGCAGCCGCAGTCTCGGAAAGATTCTGAACATTACCTGCATCGCCGTTAAGCTGTGAACTCACATCCTTAACATTTCCGAGAATATCGCTGAGCTTATCTCTGAGTGTATGGGATGCAAATATAAGTGACTTAGTCTCATCAACTATTGATGACGCATTATTTTCAGCTCTGAGATCTCCGTCTGCGAGCTTACCTATAGCATCGGCACACGCTTTCAAAGGCGCAGAAACAACATTGGAAACAAGGGAGCAGATTATCGAAAAAACTGCGATCAGTATCACTGCGATCAAAAGAAGTACCATCATCATTCTCCCGACCGCAGAATCGAAATTCTCACAGGTCTTACCCGCAAAGGCCATGCCGACAATCCTGCCGTTTGCATCTTTAAGCGGAACATAGTATACAAAATAATCTTTTCCGTTGATCACAACATCATCCGAAAAAAAATCGTTTCCTTTGTTCAGGACCTCCTCGATCACGGCATCCGATGCCTTGGTTCCTTCTATTCTCTTTCCGTCCGAGCCAACAATGGAAGTGCAGAATCTGGTATCGCCCCTGAAGAGGGTCAATTCAACATCAGCATACTGGAGATGATCCATATATTCGGGATCATATGTCACCCATCCGTCTACAAGAGTTTCCTCATGTGTAAGATCATAGGAATAATATTCATGAAGATCGATCGCTGCAACACGAAGAGTATTTTTGGTCTCTTCTACCAGCTTTCCTCTCATATATATGATACTGAATACTGTAAGTACGATTATTGCCACAGCCAATGGGATCAAAGCAAATAACATCAGCATCCTGCGCATATTGAATTTGATTTTCTTCATCCGTGAACCTCCAATGATCATATATTCACAGAATAAATCTTCTGTGAAAAAATTATTTTAAATATTATAGCATTATTTTTGTGCAATTATATAAAAATACCATTAATTTTCTAATATTTGCCAGAGCCGTCAAATACTTACCGGCTTTGTCAATTTCTTCCGTTTCAGGAAAACTGTTCAGCCGAATAAAAAAACAGGGTCCCCATAAGGGGACCCTGAAACATATCATACATCAGGTCATCAGAAATTATCTTCGTGAACTTCGAAAAAGCTCTGAGGGTGCTTACATACAGGACATACATCCGGAGCCTCTGTTCCGACAACTATATGTCCGCAGTTACGGCATTCCCAGACTGTAACGCCGGACTTCTTGAATACTTCCATTGCCTTTACATTCTGAAGAAGCTTACGATATCTCTCTTCATGCATCTTCTCTATGGCTGCGACTCCGCGGAACTGCTCTGCAAGCTCATGGAATCCTTCCTCATCAGCTTCCTTAGCCATTCTCTCATACATATCGGTCCACTCATGATTCTCGCCCTCTGCTGCGGCAAGAAGATTCTCTTCTGTGGTTCCGATTCCTCCAAGAGCCTTAAACCAGAGCTTTGCATGCTCCTTCTCATTCTCGGCTGTCTTGAGGAAAAGTGCTGCGATCTGTTCATAGCCGTTCTTTTTAGCTACGGATGCAAAATATGTATACTTGTTCCTTGCCTGGGACTCACCGGCAAAAGCATCCTTAAGATTCTGCTCTGTCTTGGTTCCGGCGTAGGGATTTCCTGCATCGCGGGCTACCTTTTCAAACTTCTCGGCAGGTGCTTTACATGTGGGACATGAAAAATCCGCAGGAAGCTCCTCTCCTTCATATTCATATCCGCAAACACTGCATTTCCAAACTGTCTTACTCATAAAAAGCCTCC
>CAMNAQ010000099.1 GCA_946531495.1 uncultured Lachnospiraceae bacterium
TTACTGCCAACAGGATAAAGCTTGCAGAGTACGGGCTTGAGAATGAACAGGAAGAGCTTATCAGGACTCTTGTAGGTATTTCGAAGCAGGCTGCCGATGAATGTACTGACAGAAAGGTTCTTGTTGCAGGCGACATCACAATGACCGGCCGTCAGCTTAAGCCGATAGGCAGCCTGGAACTGGAAGAGCTTATAGATGTATATAAAGAGCAGATAATACTGCTGGAAAAATACGGATGCGATATTCTTGTTGTAGAGACCATGATGAGCCTTGCAGAGACAAGGGCAGCGCTTATCGCGGCGAAGGAAGTAAGCAGTCTTCCGGTAATGGTCACTCTGACATTCGAAGCAAGCGGAAGGACTCTTTTCGGTACTGATGCTGTCACCGGTGCAGTTGTATGTGAGAGCCTTGGAGCCGATGCCATTGGAGTCAACTGCTCGACCGGACCTGCACAGATGGTTTCAATCGTCTCCGATATGGCAGCCAATACAAAGGTGCCTGTCATCGCAAAGCCCAATGCCGGACTTCCGGAGCTTGATGAGCACAATAATACCGTCTATAAAATGGATGCGGATACTTTCGCCTCCGAGATGGAGGTTCTGGTAGATGCAGGTGCCCAGATCATTGGCGGTTGCTGCGGAACAACACCGGAATTCATTTCATCCATCAATAGGAAATTCGGACGTGGCCCCATAAGAAGAAGTGCATACAGACAGGATGGTATCAGATATCTGTCCAGTGAAAGACAGACACTTTCCTTCGGTCTTGACGGAAGGTTCATAATTGTCGGCGAGAGGATCAATCCCACCGGCAAGAAGGCTCTTCAGGCAGAACTCAGAGAAGGCAATACCGAGAGGATACTTAAGTTTGCACAGGAACAGGAAGAAAACGGTGCCGGAGTACTTGATATAAATGTTGGAATGGGAGGCATCGATGAGGGCGCCATGATGCTCCGGGTGATAGATGAAGTCACTCAGGCTACTTCACTTCCCTTAAGCCTTGATTCAAGCTCTCCCGAGATCCTCGAAGCAGCGCTCAGACATTATCCCGGAAGAGCTCTTGTCAATTCGGTTTCACTTGAACCTGCGAAGTTCGAAAGACTTCTTCCAACGGTTGCAAAATACGGAGCGGTATTTATCCTTCTCCCCTTGTCTGAAAAGGGACTTCCAAAAGATCTTGATGAGAAGAAGGAGATAATAGATATAATCTACAGAAGAGCTGTAGAACTGGGACTGACCAAGGATAATATAGTCGTTGACGGTTTGGTTCAGACAGTGGGTGCGGATCAGAGTCAGGGCGTAAAGACGCTTGAGACCATCAGGTATGCCCATGATAACGGCTTTGCTACCATTACCGGATTATCCAACATATCCTTTGGTCTTCCCGAAAGAAGCTACGTCAATGCAACTTTCCTGACCCTTGCCATAGCTAACGGTCTTACCATGGCAATATCCAATCCCGGACAGGAGCTTCTTGTTGCCGCAGCAAGAGCAACGGACCTGCTTCTCAACAAAGAGGGAAGTGACCTTGCATATATTGAAACTGCAGGAAGACTTAAGGAAGCAAGGGAAGAGCGGGAGGAGCTCCTTAAATCCGCTCAGAGCACCAGCGGAGCCGTATCCGGGTCAGCGGAAAGAAAACCGGGTAAGGATGATGCTCCCGATGTTCCGGAGAACCTGAAGCCTGTTTACAAAGCAGTTGTTGAAGGAAACAGAAATACTGCTCCTGCAGCTGCAAAGAAGGCTATGGAGGACGGGGCAAGTGCTTCTGATATACTTAATAAAGCATTGATCCCTGCGATAAATCAGGTCGGAGTATTTTTCGATAAGGGAAAATATTTCCTGCCACAGCTGATATCCTCGGCTGAAAGCATGAAGGGAGCAATAGGTATCATAGAGCCGGAACTCAAGGCTTCCAGTTCATCCGATGATGCACCTTCGGTCGTCATAGCGACCGTTGAAGGTGACATACACGACATCGGTAAAAACCTTGTGGCAATGATGCTGGGCAATTACGGTTTCAATGTCCACGATCTGGGCAAGGATATAAAGGCAGAGGTTATAATAGACGAAGCTGTAAGAACCGGTTCCCGGATCATATGCCTGTCGGCGCTGATGACCACGACTATGATACATATGAAAGAGACCATCGAGATGATAAAGGAGCGCGGACTTGATATAAAGGTTATGGTGGGCGGAGCCTGCGTAACCGAAGAATATGCGGCCGAGATAGGTGCAGACGGTTATTCAAGGGATGCTGCGGAGGCTGTAAAGGTCGCAAAGAAGCTTCTCGGTATGAGTGATTAAAAAACAAAGGAATCTTTCAGCTTTTTACAAGCAGGAAAACACGGAACTTATAAGGCTTTTAAGCAAAAACAGCGGAACCGTCCCCGTGTTTAAAAATGTATAAAACGGAGGCAATTGAATGTTAGGTGCAGATGCTATAGTTAAATGTCTTGAAATGGAAGGTGTCAGGAACGTATATGGCTACCCCGGTGTGGCTATATGTCCTTTCTATAACAGCATCCTTCAATCCGATATCAGAACCATACTTGTCAGAACAGAGCAGAACGCTGCACATATGGCAAGCGGTGAAGCGAGAATATCCGGAAAACCCGGTGTGTGCGCCGTAACCAGCGGCCCCGGTGCGACTAATGTTATAACCGGTATCGCAACTGCTTTTGCGGATTCGATCCCTATGATCGTGATCACGGGACAGGTCAATTCCGAGCTCCTCGGATCCGATGTTTTCCAGGAGGCTGATATTACCGGTGCTGTGGAATCCTTTGTAAAATATTCATATCTTGTAAAGGATGCCAATGATATTCCCCGTATCATGAAGGAAGCATTTTACATCGCATCAACAGGAAGAAAGGGACCTGTTCTTATTGATGTTCCGATAGATATACAGAATCAGAGTCTCAAGAATTTCCGTTATCCAGAAGAGGTCAATCTCAGAACATATAAGCCCACCTTTAAGGGTAATACACAGCAGATAAAGAAGGTCATCAGGGAGCTTGAAAATGCCAAAAAACCCATCATCTGTGCAGGCGGAGGAGTTTTCCTTGCAAATGCTGATGATGAACTTCAGAAGTTTGCTGAAAAGAAGGGGATCCCTGTTGTATCTACCATGATGGGTATAGGCGTTCTCCCCACAGCACATCCTCTTTATTTCGGAATGGTCGGAAATAACGGAAAGCCTTATGCCAACAAGGCAATGAACGATGCCGATGTTATCATCATGATCGGAGCCCGCGTTGCAGACAGAGCTGTCAACAGGCCGGAACTCATCAGTAACGGCAATAAGACTCTTATTCATATGGATGTTGACCCTGCAGAGATCGGAAAGAATGCTTATTCGACCATACCTCTCGTAGGCGATGCCGAGGCTATTTTGGAGGAGCTTACCGCTTCCGATACCGATGCCGATTATTCTGCATGGGTAAAGGAGCTTACTGCCGCAAGAAAGGCATTTAAGCCTGCAAGAAAGCCATCATCTAAATTTGTCGATCCCGCAGAATTCGTAAAACAGCTTACGACCGATATGATAGACGGAAGCATTTATGTAGCTGATGTTGGTCAGAATCAGATATGGTCCTGTGCAAATATCGTCATCGGTAAAGGCAGAATGCTGACAAGCGGCGGCATGGGTACAATGGGCTATGCGATTCCCGCAGCTCTCGGTGCCAAGATAGCTGCTCCCAAGAGACAGACGGTTGCTGTTTGCGGAGACGGCGGTTTCCAGATGTCAATGTGCGAACTTGCAACATATGTGCAGCATAATGTACAGGCCAAGATCGTTGTTCTCAGGAACGGATATCTGGGAATGGTAAGAGAGTATCAGCATTATACATATGATGATGCATATTCAATGGTTAAGCTTGACGGAGATCCTGATCTTGAACATATTGCGGCTGCTTACGGATTTGATTATCTGAGACTTGATAACATGAAGGATTCAAAAGCTGTCATAAAGAAATTCCTTAATGATAAAAAGAATGTCCTTCTTGAATGTATCGTGGATCCTAAGGATGTTGTAAAGCCCGAGTGATATAAAAGAGGTGCAGCATGAAAGAAAAGAGAATTTATTCCGTTAATGTAGAAAACAGAGCCGGTGTGCTCAGTAAGGTCAGCGGACTGTTTTCACGCAGAAATTTCAATATAGATTCACTGGCTGTCGGAGAGACCGATGATCCTACAGTCTCTACAATGACAATAGTTTCATCCGGCGATGAAAGAACTCTTGAACAGATTGAAAAACAGCTCAACAAGAAGCTGGATGTCATCAAGGTAAAAACCTTTAATGAATCACAGTGCGTTTCAAGAGAGCTTATGCTCATGAAGATCAAATACAATAAGAATAACCGTCAGGAGATCATGGAGATCTGTGATGTGATGAAGGCTGAGATCGTTGACTTGAGTCTTCATTACATGATGATCCAGATCTGTGCTTCTCCCGAACGCATCAAGCTTCTTCTTGAGATGTTCAGAAGCGTATCCATCGTTGAAGTTGCACGTACCGGAACCCTTGCGCTTTCCAAATGTTCAGAAAATGAACAAAATTAATTTATTCAGCACGGGTGGCACGCGTGATATGTATTTTTTCGGACGGAGGCAATAAATTTCATTCGCCTGGCCCGCAAAAATGCTTTTCCGCAAGAGAAAAGCATTTTTACGCGGCCTGCGGCATGCCCCTACTCTTGCTCGAACAGAAATTTATTGACTCTCGAGGAGAAAAAATACATACACCGTGACAGGCCCCGTGCAAATAGATAATTAGTTACTTTAGAACGTTGACATTAGTATATTAAAGCGGTAAAGTATAAAAAGTTACCGTTTTATAATGAATTGAAGGTATATCTTATGCAAAAAGTAGTACTTCAGCTTCTTGCTGATAACAATTCGGGAGTCCTCAGCAGGATCTCAGGTCTTTTTTCCAGAAGAGGATATAATATTGAGAGTATCACTGCAGGAGTTACCGCAGATCCCAAGTATTCAAGGATCACCATCGTAACATGCGGAGACGCAGAGATAATCGAGCAGATCGAAAAGCAGGTTGCAAAGCTCGAGGATGTCAGGGATATAAAGAAGCTTCCCGCTGAAAGCTCGGTTCACAGAGAGCTCTGCCTTATAAAGGTAAGAACTGCTCCCGAGGACAGAGAGAATATGGTATCACTTGCCGGAATATTCAGAGGAAGTATTATCGACGTTGCTCCCGATTCGGTCATCATCGAGATAACCGGTAACCAGTCCAAGATTGATGCATTCATTGGTCTGCTTGACGGAGTTGAGATACTTGAGCTCGCGAGAACAGGTATCGCAGGTCTTTCAAGAGGATCGGATAACGTAACCTATCTGCCTTGAGCATTGTGAGTATCCGCCGGATCTTAGTTCAGGTCCCGCGGTTCTAAATAAGCCAAAAATTTTACGGAGGTATTTTTATCATGGCTAACAAGATTTTTTACCAGGAAGATTGTAACCTTTCCCTTCTCGAGGGCAAGACCATTGCCATTATCGGATACGGCAGCCAGGGTCATGCTCACGCTCTTAACCTTAAGGAGTCCGGATGCAATGTCATTATCGGTCTTTATGAGGGATCCAAGAGCTGGAAGAGAGCTGAGGAGCAGGGATTTACCGTTTATACCGCAGCAGAGGCTGCAAAGAAGGCTGATATTATCATGATCCTCATCAATGATGAGCTTCAGGCTGATATGTACAAGAAGGACATCGCTCCCAACCTTGAAGCAGGCAACATGCTCATGTTCGCTCACGGCTTCAACATTCATTTCGGATGCATCGTTCCTCCTGCTGATGTTGACGTTGCAATGATCGCTCCCAAGGCTCCCGGACACACTGTAAGAAGTGAGTATCAGGCTGGTAAGGGAACTCCTTGCCTCATCGCAGTTTACCAGGATGCTACCGGTAAGGCATGGGATATGGCTAAGGCATACGGACTCGGAATCGGCGGAGCAAGAGCAGGACTTCTTGAGACCACCTTCAGAACCGAGACCGAGACCGACCTCTTCGGTGAGCAGGCTGTTCTTTGCGGCGGTGTTTGCGCACTTATGCAGGCAGGCTTTGAGACTCTTGTTGAGGCAGGATATGATCCTCGTAATGCATACTTCGAGTGCATCCACGAGATGAAGCTGATCGTTGACCTCATCTATCAGTCAGGCTTTGCAGGAATGAGATATTCCATCTCCAATACCGCTGAGTATGGTGATTACATCACCGGTCCCAAGATCGTTACCGAAGAGACCAAGAAGACCATGAAGAAGATCCTCAAGGACATCCAGGATGGCACCTTCGCATCAGAGTTCCTTCAGGAGATGAGCCCTGCAGGACGTCAGGTACACTTCAAGGCTATGAGAAAGCTTGCTGCTGAGCACCCCGCTGAGAAGGTCGGAGAGGAAGTCAGAAAGCTTTACAGCTGGAACAACGAAGCTGACAAGCTCATCAACAACTGATATCTGATCAATAATGCAAAAAAGAGAAGTCTTTACGGACTTCTCTTTTTTTGTCCGGATGATCTGCAAACAAGCAGATCAATGCTCCAAAATATGTAATTAGAAATGCTAAATGCGCTGATATTATGTTATAATACTAATGTTTTGCTGTTAATAAATATTCATATATTCAGAGGTGCGAAAAGTATGGGAATGACAATGACTCAGAAGATCCTGGCAAGAGCAGCGGGACTGCCTTTTGTAAAAGCCGGTGATCTGATCATGGCAAAGCTTGATCTGGTGCTCGGTAACGATATCACCAGCCCTGTTGCTATTCATGAGATTGAGAAAATGAAGGTGGATGGAGTATTTGATAAGGACAAGATCGCACTTGTTCCCGATCATTTTGTTCCCAACAAGGATATCAAGTCCGCCGAACACTGCAAGTGTGTCAGAGAATTTGCAAGAAGAAATGATATCACTAATTATTTCGAAGTAGGAGAGATGGGCATCGAGCATGCGCTTCTTCCCGAAAAAGGACTTACTGTTCCCGGTGATGTGATCATCGGAGCAGATTCCCATACCTGTACATATGGTGCTCTCGGAGCATTTTCAACAGGTGTAGGTTCCACGGATATGGCTGCCGGAATGGCTACCGGACAGGCATGGTTCAAGGTTCCTTCAGCTATTAAGTTTAACCTTACGGGAAAGCTTCCTAAGGATATAAGCGGTAAGGATCTTATCCTTCATATCATCGGTAAGATCGGTGTGGACGGTGCTCTTTATAAGTCAATGGAATTTACCGGTCCCGGTGTGGCCGAGCTTTCAATGGATGACAGGTTCACCATCGCAAACATGGCAATTGAAGCAGGCGGAAAGAACGGTATTTTCCCTGTTGATGATAAGACTGTCGAGTATCTGAAGGAGCATACAAAGAGAGAGTACACCGTATTTGAAGCTGATGAAGACGCCGAATATGATGAAGTTATAGATATTAACCTCTCTGAGCTCAGGCCTACTGTTTCTTTCCCTCATCTTCCCGAGAATACCCATACCATAGATGAGATCCATAAAGACGGTGATATTAAGATCGACCAGGTGGTTATCGGCTCATGTACAAACGGAAGGATTTCCGATATGAGGATCGCAGCTGAGATTCTTAAGGGAAATCATATCGCAAAGGGACTCAGGGTTATTGTTATCCCTGCAACTCAGGCAGTATATATGCAGTGCCTTGAAGAGGGACTTCTCAAGATATTCATTGAATCCGGATGTGTTGTTTCAACTCCCACATGCGGACCCTGCCTTGGCGGATATATGGGGGTCATGGCTGCCGGAGAAAGATGCGTATCTACAACAAACAGGAACTTTGTAGGACGTATGGGTCATGTTGATTCCGAGATCTATCTTGCTTCACCTGCAGTAGCTGCGGCAAGCGCAATAAAGGGTATCATCGCCTGCCCTGAGGATCTGTAAGCTTTCCGATAAATGCTTTGAAATAATCGGATCGATCTTCGGCAGACATTTAAAAGCATGAAAAGTATTTAGAACATAAATTTTTGATTTGATGGAGATCTGTAATGGATAATGCAAAAGGTCATGTACTTAAATACGGTGACAATGTTGACACCGATGTCATAATTCCCGCAAGATATCTTAATTCTTCCGATCCTGCAGAGCTTGCACAGCACTGCATGGAGGATATCGACAAGGATTTTTCCAATAGAATGAAAAAGGGTGATATCATCGTTGCATCCAAGAATTTCGGATGCGGCTCTTCTAGAGAGCATGCTCCCATATCTATCAAAGCGTCAGGTATTTCCTGCGTCATAGCTGAGACATTTGCAAGGATTTTCTATCGTAATGCGATCAATATAGGACTTCCCATAATCGAGTGCCCCGAAGCTTCAAAGGGTATCGATGACGGTGACGAGGTTGAGATTGATTTCAATACCGGTATCATTACCGATATCACCAAGGGAACAACCTATCAGGGACAGGCTTTCCCTGAATTTATGCAGAAGCTCATTGCTGCCGGGGGACTTGTCAACTATATCAACGAGAGCAAATAGATATAACGAACTGCTCATATGACGGTTGTCTGCTTT
>CAMNAQ010000100.1 GCA_946531495.1 uncultured Lachnospiraceae bacterium
CATAACCGTTTTGCCTGAATCACCGCTTGTGGGAAAGACTCTTATAGACATCAGGAAGGAAGTCGGCGGAGAATTCCTTATGGCAACTGTTCTTCGTGATGGGAAGCTGTATATTCCTGACGGACAGTTTGCGGTAAATTCAGGCGATGAGATCGGCATTGCCGCGAAGAATGACAGTATGGTCGATATACTCCAAAAGCTTGGCATAGTAAAGAGCAAGGCACGGGATGTTATGATCGTCGGCGGAGGGATTACCGCGGAATACCTCATTGATATGCTCCTTGAAGAAAAAAAGAAACTGACTGTCATTGAGGCTGATATCGAAAGATGCCGTGAGCTCATGGAGACATATCCTGCCGTAAAGGTTTCATACGGTACGGGAGAGATGAGTGAAGTGCTTGAAGATGAGAACATCGGATCGATGGATGCGGTTGTATCTCTTACAGATGCGGATGAGACCAATCTTGTTACAAGTATGTATGCATGGTCTAAGAATGTTCCCTCTATCCTTACCAGGATAGATTCACCCGGACATCTTAAGCTCCTTCACAGGATAAATCTTGATATAACTCTGTCATCCTCCGAAATATCGGTTTATAAGCTGATACGCTTTGTTCATAATCAGGAAGCAGGCGATGCTCCCAATGAAATTGAAAAATACAGCACTGTTGCGGAAAACCTTGCAGAGGTTCTTCAGTTTACGGCAAGCGATGATTTCAGTATGATCGGTGTGGAATTCAAGGATCCGAATTTTAAGCTCAAGAAAAATGTCCTTGTCGCATCGATTATAAGAGACGGAGAGCTTATAATCCCCGGCGGAGCAAGTAAGGTCCTTAAAGGGGATAAGGTTGTAGTGGTTGCTGATAAGAAACACCGCATTGAAAAACTAAATGAGATTTTTGCAGGAAGATAAATAGATTTAATGATGTCCTGAAAAATGCAGGGATATGAACATTTGAAGCGGGCGTTTCCGGATAGAATGTTTTAGAAAAATAAGATGTAAGAAGGTTTTTTGATGAATCTAAGAGAACTGGAGATCGGCAAGACAGCATCTATTAAATCCGTCGGGGGGAGCGGCGCACTCAGACAGCATTTCCTCGATATGGGACTTATTCCGGGCGGAGATGTCTCTCTTATAAAATTTGCTCCGATGGGAGATCCAATGGAGCTTATGGTGTCCGGATATGAACTTACAATAAGACTTGCCGATGCCGAGAAGATAGAAATTGAAAACGTGCGTGATACCGCAGATGTACTTGCAGGTCAGAAAAAACGTGAACGCATAAAGGATATTCCCCACCCCAATATCGGTGAGGAAGCGGATACGCATGATTTCGAGGTCGAGCATAAGGGCAAGAAGGTCAACACGGGAAAGCTCACCTTTGCTCTTGTCGGAAATCAGAACTGCGGCAAGACAACTCTTTTTAATCAGCTGACAGGCTCCAATCAGCATGTGGGAAATTTCCCCGGTGTTACGGTGGACAGAAAGAGCGGATCCATAAAGGGATATCCGGATACCGAGGTGGTCGACCTTCCGGGGATTTATTCCATGTCTCCCTATTCAAGCGAGGAGATCGTATCAAGACAATTCATACTGGACGAAAAGCCGACAGCCATCATAAATATTGTAGATGCTACCAATATCGAAAGAAATCTGTACCTAACGATGCAGCTTCTTGAACTTGATATTCCCATGGTCATCGCATTGAATATGATGGATGAGATGGCGGGCAACGGAGGCGCTGTTAAGATCAATCTGTTTGAGCAGCTCGTTGAAGTTCCCGTTGTTCCCATATCGGCTGCAAAGGGACAGGGTATAGATGAGCTTGTAAGACATGCCGTTCATATCGCTAAATATGATGAAAGACCGGGACGCAAGGATTTTTGCGATAAGGATGATCATGGCGGAGCCTTGCACCGTGCGATACACGCGGTAATGAGTATGATCGAGGATCATGCTGAAAGTAAGGGTATTCCGGTAAGATTTGCAGCCAGCAAGATAATAGAGGGAGATCCGCTTATTGCAGAGGCTCTCGGGCTTCATAAAAATGATAAAGAAGCTCTGGACAGGATCGTATCACAGATGGAGGAGGAAAGAGGTCTTGATGCGGCTGCTGCAATGGCCGATATGAGGTTTTCTTTTATCCGTAAGGTTTGTGACAGGACTGTCATAAAGCCGAGGGAAAGTAAGGAGCATGCAAGAAGCAGAAAACTGGACAGGTTCTTTACCGGAAAGTGGACGGCTATTCCTGCCTTCGTGATAATAATGTCACTTGTGTTCTGGCTGACATTCGGGGTTATAGGTGCATTTCTCCAGGGACTTCTTGAAACGGCAATAGGGTTCATAACCGATAAGACTGATGCATTTCTTACATCGGCCGGTGTTGCCCCATCCATCCACTCGCTTGTGATCGATGCCATATTTACGGGAGTGGGCTCGGTACTCAGCTTTATGCCTATAATAGTGGTGCTGTATTTCTTTTTATCACTTCTTGAAGACAGCGGCTATATGGCACGTGTGGCTTTTTTCATGGATAAGCTTCTTAGAAAGCTTGGACTTTCCGGAAGAAGTATTGTTCCCATGCTGATAGGCTTCGGATGCAGCGTTCCCGCGATCATGTCTACCAGAACTCTTCCCTCCGACAGAGACAGGAAGATGACCCAGCTTCTTATTCCCTTTATGAGCTGCAGTGCCAAGATGCCGATATATGCTTTTTTTGCGGCTGCCTTTTTCCCGAGGTATTCTGCGCTTGTGATGATCGGCCTGTATTTTACCGGGATCATTGTGGCAATTCTGGTTGCCCTTATCGGTAAGAATACGGTATTTAAGGGAGAAGCGGTTCCGTTTGTTATGGAGCTTCCCAATTATAGGATGCCCGGAGCCAAAAATGTACTGATGCTGATGTGGGATAAGGCCAGGGATTTCCTGCAGAGAGCCTTTACCGTGATCTTTGTCGGAACCGTTATAGTGTGGTTCCTTCAGACTTTTGATATTACCTTCAATATGGTCACAAATTCGGAGGACAGCATACTTGCTATGCTTGCCGGGATCATCGCACCGGTCTTTTCTCCTCTTGGATTCGGAAACTGGAAAATGGTAACATCTCTGATATCGGGATTTCTTGCAAAGGAGAGCGTTGTCTCCATGCTGACGGTCTTATATGGCGGAACCTCCGGATTACAGGCTGCGATGACTCCGCTCACGGCATTTGTATTCCTGATCTATTGTCTTCTCTACACACCATGCGTTGCTGCGATTGCGGCGGTCAAGCGTGAAGCCGGGAGAAGAGCAGCGCTTAAGATGGTTATCTTCCAGTGTGTGATTGCCTGGATCGTAGCGTTTTTGATCAGGCTCGCAGGCCTCGCTCTTATGTGACACATGGGGACGTACCCCCTGTTTTGGGATTGGAAACATGGGGACGCACCCCTGTTTTGGGATTGGATAATATGGAATTCAGATTACACTCAGAATACAAACCTACAGGTGATCAGCCCCAGGCTATAAAGGAGCTGGTAGATGGCTTCAAAGCGGGTAACCAGTTTGAAACCCTGCTCGGCGCGACCGGATCCGGCAAGACATTTACTATGGCCAATGTGATAGCTGCATTAAACAAGCCGACGCTTATCATTTCGCATAATAAAACTCTTGCAGGTCAGCTTTACGGAGAGATGAAGGAATTTTTTCCGGAAAACGCCGTTGAGTATTTCGTATCCTACTATGATTATTATCAGCCTGAGGCATATGTTCCCCAGTCTGATACTTATATTGCCAAGGATTCATCCATAAATGACGAGATAGACAAGCTGAGGCTTTCTGCAACCGCATCCCTTGCGGAACGTAAGGATGTGATCGTTGTAGCGTCTGTGTCCTGCATCTACGGACTCGGTTCGCCGGATGAATATAAGGGGATGATCCTTTCCCTGAGACCGGGTCAGCAGATCGACCGTGATGATGTAGCAAGATCTCTGATATCCATGCAGTATGAAAGAAATGACCTGGAAAAAAAGCCGGGACTTTTCAGGATCAACGGAGATGTTCTCGAATACTATCCCGCTCAGGGCGGAGATTATCTCATCCGCATCGAGTGGTTCGGAGATGAGATCGACAGGATCCTTGAGATAGATCCTGTAAATGCAAAGCCTGTTGCACAGCTTGAACATATCGCAGTTTTCCCTGCATCACACTATGTTGTCAGCAGGGATGCGCTTTTAAGGGGCTGTGACGCGATCGAAGAGGAGCTGAAGGAAAGGGTAAAATATTTCAAAGGCGAAGACCGACTTATCGAGGCACAGCGTATTTCGGAAAGGACCAGCTTTGATGTTGAGATGCTCAGAGAGACCGGTATCTGTTCCGGAATCGAGAATTATTCCAGACATCTTAACAATCTGCCAGCAGGAGCTCCCCCTCTTACTCTTATGGATTTCTTCCCGGATGATTTTCTTATCATCATCGATGAGTCCCATATGACCATTCCGCAGATAAGAGCAATGTATGCCGGTGACAGATCGAGAAAAACAACTCTCGTAGACTATGGATTCAGGCTTCCTTCTGCGCTTGACAACAGACCTCTGAATTTTGAAGAATTTGAATCCCATATAGATCAGATGCTCTTTGTATCCGCTACGCCCGCAGAATACGAAGCCGAGCATGAGCTCTTAAGGGCTCAGCAGGTTATCCGACCTACGGGACTTCTTGATCCCGAAGTAAGCGTACGGCCTGTAGAAGGACAGATCGATGATCTTATCAGCGAGATAAGAAAAGAAACGGCGAATCATCACAAGGTACTCGTCACAACCCTTACCAAGAAAATGGCGGAGGACCTTACGGATTATCTGAAAGAAGCTGACATACGTGTCAACTATATGCACTCGGATATTAAGGCACTTGAAAGGACCAAGATAATCCGTGACATGAGGACTGATGTTTTCGATGTCCTCGTAGGAATCAATCTCCTGCGTGAAGGTCTTGATATCCCCGAGATAACCCTCGTTGCCATAATAGATGCTGATAAGGAAGGCTTCCTTCGTTCGGAAACCTCGCTCATACAGACAATAGGAAGAGCAGCGAGAAATTCGGAGGGGCATGTCATTATGTATGCGGATACGATCACAAGATCCATGCAGGCAGCGATCGATGAGACCAACCGCAGGCGCGAGATTCAGATGGCATATAATAAAGCCCACGGCATTACTCCCAAGACCATTGAGAAGGCTGTCAGGGATCTTATCAGCATAACGAAAAAAGTCGAAGCTGATGATATCAAGTGGAAGAAGGATCCTGAGTCAATGTCTGCCAAGGAACTTCGAGAGCTTATCGCCCAGACTGAAAATGCAATGAGGAAAGCGGCTGCCGAGCTTGATTTCGAGCGTGCGGCAATGCTTCGTGATGAGCTGTTCGAGCTTAAAAGCATGAAGTAAGTGATGAAGGATAAACGGGGATTATCCGGATGTATTATCCCAAATATAGCAAACAAACGTTCGTAAATCTATGGACATTTGTTTTTTAAAATGTTAGACTCTTTGCGTAATTGAGATAATCTGCCAAAGGAATTGATATGGATAAAAAGATACAGCCACGGAACAGGATCATCGTAAGAGGCGCCAAGGAGAACAATCTCAAGGATCTCTCGGTAGAAATACCAAGAGATTCTCTTGTTGTAATGACCGGTGTATCCGGATCCGGAAAGAGTTCACTTGCGTTTCAGACAATATATGCAGAGGGACAGCGCAGATATATGGAGTCCCTTTCTTCTTATGCGAGGCAGTTCCTCGGACAGATGGAAAAGCCCAATGTGGAGTCCATCGAGGGGCTTTCTCCCGCTATTTCCATCGACCAGAAATCAACCAATAAAAATCCCAGATCAACTGTCGGAACGGTGACGGAGATCTATGATTATTTCAGGCTTCTGTATGCAAGGATAGGTATTCCTCACTGTCCTGAGTGCGGGCGCCCCATTGAAAAGCAGACTGTGGACCAGATCGTTGACCGCATAATGGAACTTCCCGAAGGAACCAAGATCATGCTCATGGCTCCGGTTGTAAGAGGACGCAAGGGAAGACATGAGAAGGTGCTCGAATCCGCCAGAAGATCCGGATATGCAAGAGTGCGCGTAGACGGAATAATGTACGATCTTTCCGAAGATATCGCTTTGGAAAAAAATGATAAGCACAACATAGATATAGTTGTTGACAGGCTTGTCATAAAGCCCGGGATAGAAAGAAGGCTGACCGATTCTTCCGAGAATGTACTGAAGATTGCGGAAGGGCTGCTCAATGTAGATGTTGTGGGAGGTGATACTCTTTCCTTCAGCACATCATATGCATGCCCTTATTGCGGAGTCAGTATATCCGAGGTTGAGCCGAGAAGCTTTTCATTTAATAATCCCTTCGGTGCCTGCCCCGTTTGCGCCGGTCTCGGTTTTAAGATGGAATTCGACTGGGAGCTTATGATCCCCGATACATCCCTTTCCATAAATGAGGGTGCAATAATCGTAAACGGCTGGCAGTCCTGCAATCAGGAGGGCAGCTTTTCCAATTCCCTTTTGCAGGCTCTTTGCAAGAAGTTCAAATTTGATCTTGATACTCCGTTTGAAAAGTATCCTCAGAAGATCAGGGATATGCTGCTGTATGGAACGGATGTGAGCGTGGATGTTCATTATGTGGGGCAACGCGGATCCGGAGTTTATCCCACGGTTTTTGAAGGTCTTATCAAAAATGTGGAGAGAAGATACAGAGAGACCTTCTCGGAGTCTGCCAAGGCGGAATATGAAGCCTTCATGCGCATTACTCCGTGCTCGGAATGTGACGGCAGGAGACTTAAAAAGGAATCCCTTGCGGTCACGGTGGGTGATAAGAATATTTATGAAATGACACAGATGTCAATAATTGACCTCCAGAAGTTTATCGCAGATCTTAAGATTACGAAGCAGCAGGCGTTTATCGGAGAACAGATATTAAAGGAGATCAGGGCACGTATCGGGTTTCTCGTTGATGTGGGACTTGATTACCTTTCTCTTTCGAGAGCAACCGGAACTCTATCCGGTGGAGAGGCGCAGCGTATCAGACTCGCAACACAGATCGGATCAGGCCTTGTGGGAGTATGCTATATACTTGATGAACCCAGCATCGGACTTCATCAGAGAGACAATGACAAGCTGCTTGCAACGCTCAAGCATCTTCGCGACCTCGGAAATACTCTGATAGTTGTAGAGCATGATGAGGATACGATGATGGCTGCGGACTACATCGTGGACATCGGTCCCGGCGCGGGATCTCACGGAGGCGAGGTTGTTGCCGTGGGAACCGCGGAGGAGATCATGAAGTGCCCCGATTCCGTAACGGGACAGTATCTTTCCGGCAGGAAATTTATCCCTGTTCCCGATTCCAGAAGAAAGCCTGCGGGATGGATCACAGTAAAGGGTGCTGCCGAGAACAATCTCAAAAATATAGATGTGAAGTTTCCTCTCGGAGTTTTTACCTGCGTGACAGGAGTGTCAGGTTCCGGAAAATCCTCGCTTGTTAACGAGATCCTCTATAAGACTCTTGCAAGAAAGCTTAACCGTGCCCATACCATAGCAGGAAAGAGCAAGGGAATCACCGGAATTGAAAAGCTTGATAAGGTGATCTGCATTGACCAGAGTCCCATCGGAAGAACTCCCAGGTCCAACCCTGCAACCTACACCGGTGTCTTTGACATGATCAGGGATCTTTTTGCATCGACTGAGGATGCAAGGAGCATGGGTTACTCAAAGGGAAGGTTTTCCTTTAACGTAAAGGGCGGAAGATGCGAAGCTTGCTCCGGAGACGGTATCATCAAGATCGAGATGCACTTCCTTCCCGATGTATATGTTCCCTGCGAAGTGTGCGGAGGAAAGAGATATAACAGGGAAACTCTGGAAGTAAAATACAAGGGAAAGAGCATCTTTGATGTTCTCGATATGAGAGTTGAAGAGGCACTTAAATTCTTCGAGAACATTCCTACGATACGTAATAAGATCCAGACTCTCTATGATGTGGGCCTCGGATATATCAAGCTGGGGCAGCCCTCCACAGAGCTTTCGGGAGGAGAGGCACAGCGTATCAAGCTGGCAACCGAACTTTCGAAAAGGGCAACCGGCAAAACGATCTATATACTTGATGAGCCTACAACAGGCCTTCATTTTGCGGATGTGCACAAGCTGACAGAGATACTTCATCGTCTTGCGGACGGCGGAAATACCGTGGTCGTGATCGAGCATAATCTTGATGTCATCAAGTGTGCGGATTATATTATTGACATGGGTCCTGAAGGCGGAGACAGAGGAGGAACG
>CAMNAQ010000101.1 GCA_946531495.1 uncultured Lachnospiraceae bacterium
ACAGCTCCACGGCGGATACGGATACATCAGAGAGTATGAAGTAGAGCGTATGATGAGAGATGCCAAGATCACCGAGATTTACGAAGGAACTTCAGAGGTTCAGCGTATGGTCATCTCTGCTAATCTTCTTAAATAACCCGCCACAAAAAATCTAGAAAGGAAGTATAAACCGTGAAAATTATAGTTTGTATAAAGCAGGTTCCGGATACAAAGGGCGGCGTTAAGTTCAATCCCGACGGTACTCTGGACAGAGCAGCAATGCTCGCTATCATGAATCCCGATGACAAGGCCGGCCTCGAGGCAGCTCTTCGTCTTAAGGATCAGTACGGCGCTGAGGTTACAGTCCTTACCATGGGACTTCCCAAGGCAGCAGATGCACTCAGAGAAGCACTTGCAATGGGAGCTGATAAGGCAGTTCTCGTAACTGACAGAGTTCTCGGCGGTGCTGATACATGGGCAACCTCTACCACTATCGCAGGCGCTATCAGAAATCTTGAGTATGATCTCATCATCACAGGCCGTCAGGCAATCGATGGTGATACCGCTCAGGTTGGACCTCAGATCGCTGAGCATCTTCAGATTCCTGTTATCTCCTATGCACAGGATCTGAAAGTTGAGGGTGACAAGGTTATAGTTCAGAGACAGTATGATGACAGATATCATGTTGTTGAAGCTAAGATGCCCTGCCTCGTAACAGCTCTTTCAGAGCTCAATCCTCCCAGATATATGACTCCCGGCGGAATCTTCGATGCATGTAAGGCAGAGATCATCACTTGGGGAAGAGCTGATCTTAAGGATGTTGATGATTCCAATATCGGTCTTGCAGGATCTCCTACCAAGATTGCAAAGGCTTCAGATAAGGTTCGTAAGGGAGCAGGCGAGAAGATCGTTCCCGATTCACCTTCAGACGGAGTTAAGTACATTGTTGAGAAGCTTGCTGAGAAGCATGTCATATGATACACAAGGGATCGATCCAAAGAGCGAACCGTGCTTGCACGGGTGAGCAATCCTGGATCGGAGACCCGTAAGAACATGAGCAAATGCGGATTTTCGAAGAAAAAGACGCGAATTTGCGAGGGTTCTTAGGATTGTGGGAGCTGCGCAACAGCGAAACAATCCGTGTGTCTATTAAAAGAATATAAGGAGTATAAAATGAGCTTAGAAGAATATAAAGACGTATATGTCTTTGCTCAGCAGGTTGACGGCGAGATCAGCGGAATCTCTTTCGAACTGCTCGGCAAAGCTAAAGATCTTGCAGCTGCTCTCGGACAGAAGGTAGTTGCAGTCCTTATGGGATATAATGTTAAAGGCCTCGCTGATTCTCTTGCTGAGTACGGCGCAGACAAGGTCATCGTTGTTGATGACAAAGAGCTCGAAGTATACAGAACCGAGCCCTATGCACACGGACTTGCATCCGTTATTAATGAGTTCAAGCCTGAGATCATGCTCGTAGGCGCTACAGCTATCGGACGTGACCTCGGACCTACTGTTTCCGCAAGAGTTGCTACCGGACTTACCGCAGACTGCACACAGCTTGACATCGGAGATTTCCCTCTTGTTGCAATTCCCGGAAAAGAGTCAGAGCAGAAGCATAATCAGCTCCTCATGACCCGTCCTGCATTCGGCGGAAACACCATTGCTACCATTGCATGCCCCAATAACCGCCCTCAGATGGCTACCGTTCGTCCCGGCGTTATGCAGAAGATCGAGCCCATCACCGGAGCTAAGGCAGAAGTAGTTGAATATAATCCCGGATTTACCCCCGATAACAGATATGTCACCGTTAAGGAAGTAGTCAAGGCTGTATCCAACACTGTTGATATCATGAATGCCAAGATTCTCGTATCCGGCGGACGTGGAGTGGGAAGCCCCGAGAACTTCAAGATCCTCGAAGATCTTGCTGCTGTACTCGGAGGAGAAGTTTCCTGCTCAAGAGCAGTTGTTGACTCAGGCTGGAAGCCCAAGGATCTTCAGGTAGGTCAGACCGGTAAGACCGTAAGACCTCATGTATACTTTGCAATCGGTATCTCTGGTGCTATCCAGCACGTTGCAGGTATGGAAGAGTCCGACATCATCATCGCTATCAACAAGGATGAGGATGCTCCCATCTTCGATGTTGCAGATTATGGTATAGTCGGAGATCTTAACAAGATCGTTCCCGAACTCACCGAGTCACTTAAGAAGGCTATCGCTGAGAAATAAACCATATCGGAAGATCAATGTGAACAATTTAAAAAGAGTCAGAAGATATTCTTCTGGCTCTTTTTTTAACCAAAGATTATTACGCAGCGGATTTGATTTGAAGAGAGATGTGTTAAAGGATCAGCCCCGGTCAGCTTTCGGGAGGCTCTGCTACGAACTTGATAACCGCAAACCCTTCTATCATCTGCACAGAGCCCTCCTCGGGCCACACAGGCATGTCCTTAAACTGCCGGCTTCTGACTATAGCGAGGTATTCATTGTCAGGAACATACCCCGGATTAACCCCGAGAAAATCCTTGAAATAATGTTCTCTGCAGACGGTCATTCCGTATGTATTCCACCAAAATACCGGACCTCCGTCCTTTTCCGCATATCTGAATATCTTGGGATTATTTAAGTCTATGATCTCACAGGACGGAGCTCCGCCAATGATGATCCTTGTTTCATTTTCCCTGTATCCTTCAAGATCATATATCCTGCTCATTGCCATGGTAAACTGCTGCTCATAATGATCGTAGCACAGCTTGTACATCATTTCCGTACAATTGGCACTGATGATGTTTCCTGTAAAAAGGAACATAACCGATATGATTGCAGGATACTTCAGCAGCCGGCATATCACATATTTTCCGAGATATTCCTGCAAAATGATAAGAAGAGCAAATATCAGAACATACTGATAACGGAGTATGTCCCTCATTCCGTTTCCGGGCATTATCACAAGAAGGATGTTCATTGCAAGCGGAAGGAGTATGACGGACATTATGAACAGGAATGCTTTAAGTATCTCTTTTTTTCTTACAAGCTCATATGCAGTCAGTATCGAAAGAATGAACGTGATGGACAGGACCAAAGCATAAAACCTGTTTCTTGAAAGAACATCGTTATTGAAATATGAAAAAAACCAGATATATGAATATTTCAAGGAAAATCCGAGATTGCTGAAAATATCGCTTATTGAAAAACCACTTACCCGGCCGTCTGCTCCCACATAGTGAATCTTCATCATCCAGTTTGAAAAAGGTATATTGATCAGACATGCGGTGATGCCGGAAAAGGCACAAAGAATGAAATTTATTATGGGATTTTTGATTTTTTCATCGCTCAGAAGATCGTATATGAACAGTATGAGTGCAAGGGCAGAAATTGCGCCGATGTACGATTGATATGAACCCATCATTATCAGATAGCATACGATTCCGAACAGGACCCCGGGGATTTTTTTCATTCTGATAAATGCCGTCCCAATGGTCACACACAGGAATGAAAACGAATATGCCAGGGCCATATACATGAAGGCAAAATGATGCAGGATTACAGGAAAACTTACCATCATTGCGGTAAGGATCACCTGGTACAGTCTGTTTCTTACCTTTGTGATCCTGCAGATGATGAATGCAGATGTGCCGATCATAAGACAGTATAAAAATACAGTGACAGGCGGGATCACCACATTTTTTTCGAAAAACTCATTGATGTATCTGAGCATCCATCTTGCCTGTGAAGTTGAATAATTGGCATTTCTGTAATAGTACACTCCCTCAGCCAGCGAATCCGGGCATCCCAGTCCATAAATCATATGTCTGAAGTAGCACAGCATACATGTTAAGAATGTTGCGAAGAAAAAAACAGAAGGTGAATACTGTTTTTTATCAGTCAGGGATGTATACAGATTAACGAGAAGCGTTTCGGGTGACAGTACCTTGCCCGTGATGTTGTTTGTTTTTGAAGATTTTTCTCTTTTTTTTCTGGACATGAAATTACTCCGTCTTTTTTTCATTTGTGAAAATCGCAGATAATTGTATCACGAATGATACGGCAAAAAAAGAATGCCATATGCTGCGAAGCACCGAAGTATAAAATTTTTTTAAATGTGAATGAATAAAAGACACTATATGTTACAATTAAAGCCACATTGCGTAATCGGTGTGAAATGATCTTAGTGAGGGATAAAAATGTTTGGCAAAGGTTTTGACAGAGGAATTAAGGATCGCATGTTGAATGATCCGGTCGATCTTAAAAATTCTCCTTCGGTCATTCGTGTGGGATTCAGGATAATATGTGTGGTAATGCTCATATTGCTTTTTGCATTATTGAGGATTCTTTTAAAAGAGCCGTCATGGATCGAGCACCCGATACAGGTCAGGAAAAAAATATTATATTTTCTCATCCTGATGTTTGCTTTGGGGTTCGTTTTCCGCGCGATAGAAAGAAAATTCGGTAAAATATCCCCCGGTCTTCATTTGACTCTGCTTGCCGTATACTCAGTGGCTTATGTTTTCGCAGTTATGCATTTGGGAAGAGATTCCGTATGCATGCCCTTAAATGATTCCGGAAGCCTCAGTGCGGGTGCAAAATTTATTGCAGGTATTACGGACGAGATGTCATGGACATATTTTTCAAGGTGGCATAACAATATTCCTGCCTTATTCTTTCTTGGGATGATCTACAGATGCGGAGTCATGGCGGGGGTATCTGACCTTCCGATGTTTGTTGCATTCACCAACCTGATCCAGGTGGTGGTGGCACTTGTTTGCATTTTCCTGATATGCAGGAAAGTGTGCGGTACGTATTATTCGGGCTGGATCGGAGTGCTGTGCTTTACGCTTTATCCGGTGACGATGGGTTTTTCGCTTTCGCAATATACAGATGCATTCAGCCTTTGCTTTGGAATACTTGCCGCGCTTTTGTGGATTTATTCCGGTGATGATACCGTGACGGAAAAAGACGGGAAAAAATCCAAAAGCTCATCAAGGCTTCTGCCTATGATCATCTCCGGACTGCTGTGGGCGCTTGGAGGGCAGATAAAGGCAACGGTACTTATTTCATTTGTTGCGGTTTTGATATGGACCATCTGCTTCAGGCCGCAGAAAAAGAATTTATTAAGTCTGCTCATCCCCGGCTTGGTGATAGTATTTGTTGCCGTTATTATGAAATTGATCGTAGCCGGACTTCCGGTGCGTGAATACGATCAGGCTTGGGGAACTCCTCTGGTGCCTTATTATCTTGGACTCGGAATGGAGGCGGATGGCGCATTCCACCTTGATTCGCCGATCTTTAACGGGATAGGAGCAACGCCCGGAATGAAGGAAAAGAGCGAATATGCATGGAATTATGTATGGAAAAACAGATCCGCCCTCACAGACCCGGAACATATAAAGGCAAAGGCCCTTGTCAATTTTGCAACAGGAACACTTAATGTAATGGACTTTTTCTGGGACGATGACCCGGACAGTAAGGGCATCCTGTTTCATATGATGTCATGGGACGGCGGAGAGACCAGGGTGACATTTTTCAGATGGGCAACAGGCTATTGGTACGCTTTGCTGTTTCTTTATACACTGGGATGGCTGCTGCTGCTTCTGACCAAAAAACTGGATGCACTCACATTTATATGCTACGTTTCTTTTTTGGGGATCATGGTGTATGTCATGCTTTTTGAAGCTAACAGCAGGCAGCTGTACAATCATCTGCCCATGCTCATATGCTGCTCCGCAATCACACTTTCGAGATGTATCGATGTGTTGGCCGGGCTGATAGGAAAAATTAAAAGGAGGACGAAATGAGATACGATACAGCGATAATAGGCACCGGACCTGCGGGTCTTGAAGCTGCCATAACTCTTACGATCAGAAAGAAAAATATTATCCTTATAGGAAAAAAGAATTCCAGTGGTAAGGTAAGGTCTGCGGAAAAGATAGATAATTATCTCGGAATTCCCGCAGTCAGCGGAGACGATCTGGCTCGGAAGATGCTCGATCATGCTGCATCAATGGGAGTGGAGATAAGCGAAGGAAGAGTAACTCTTATTTATCCTTACGGCGAATACTTCGGTATACAGTGCGGCGAGGATATGATAGAAGCAACCACCGTGATTCTTGCAACGGGTGTTGCTCCCGCAAACACTCTTCCCGGAGAAAATGAATTTCTGGGACGCGGTGTGAGCTACTGCGCAACCTGTGATGCTGCGATGTATAAAGGAAAAAAAGCTATAGTCGTGTCATATTCCGCAGACTATGAGGAAGAGGCTCTGTTTTTGAAAAAATATGCTTCCGAAGTGATCTATATCCCCATGTATGATTTCGGAGACGGTAAGGATGCTGAAGAAATAAAGGCTTCGGATTCCGAAATAACCGTTTTGAAGCAAAAGCCTGCAGAGATTAAGGGAGGCTTAAAGGCAAATACCCTTGTTACCGATCAGGATACTCTTGGTGCAGACGGAATATTTATCCTGCGTGATCAGATATCAGCTGCATCCCTTGTTCCCGGACTTGAGACGGAAGGCGGAAATGTAAAATGTAACCGTGATATGTCAACCTCTGTTCCGGGCCTTTATGCCGCAGGGGATATTGCGGGAGCTCCCTACCAGCTTATAAAGGCAGCTGGCGAAGGGCTTACCGCCGCTCTTTCCGCAGTAAAATATCTGAACGAGAAAAAGTAAGATAAATAATTTACCTGCTTGTGTATGACGGCCTGCTTTTGCGGGTCGTCATTTTTGTGTAACCTTACTTTTTTTGCTTTTCAAGATTCCGGAAAACAATTTCTTCGTATGAAAGTGCTTACAATCAACATTAATATGTGCTAAAATTTGTGCAATTCGCACAAAAACAAACGCACGTTTTTTAATTCCGATCGTCAAAGGTAAAAAAAATGCTTTTTCAGGTAAACTTATTCCATTCAAAGTTAATTATTCCAAACATAAAATGTAAACAGTAAAAAAGGCGAATGGCAGATGGGGGTCTGATCATGAAACGCAGTCTTACAAAGATCATCTTTTCCTGTTTTTCCATAATGTGCCTCGTGATGATGGCAGCATGCTCCAGGACGGAGACTGAAGAGTGGGCGTACATCCACGACAGGGAGACAACGATCCTTTCTCTTTCAGATAACGGAAAAGCAGTTTTCGAAGGCGAAAAATACAGCTATACACTTGAAAACGACATCCTTACTCTTACGGACGGTGACGGGAATGCCACGAGCATGAGATTTATTCCGGACGGTGACCAAAGACTTCTCTACGAGACGGTTGTTTATGAGTACAAGGGAGAAGGACAGCCTGACGGAGTGATAGGCTACTGGCAG
The DNA here is from genome assembly GCA_946531495.1 of uncultured Lachnospiraceae bacterium. Classification (GTDB taxonomy): domain Bacteria; phylum Bacillota; class Clostridia; order Lachnospirales; family Lachnospiraceae; genus AC2028. The sequence goes on from CAMNAQ010000101.1 coordinate 7,285, forward strand.
CAGGTTGACGGATATCTTTCCTTTGAATTCACCGATAACGGAACCTTCAGGGAAGATTACTACTCACCGGGTTACTACTTCGTTGATGAGGAAAACGGCATAATCAAGCTCGTATATAACGATATGTATGCCGACACATATATTTATTATTCGATAGACGGGAACACCCTTACGGTTGATTATCCCTGGCCCGTTGTTCCGACAGAGAAATAAACGGGCAACTTAATCCCAGATTATTTCGGGGGGAAACTTCCGGGATATAAACATTTTTCTTTGATCATTAAAGGAGGAAATTATGAAAAGAAAACTGTTGTCACTTATCATGACAGGTGCAATGGTACTGTCACTTGCAGCTTGTGGCGGATCAACAGGTTCAGGATCCGGATCAGGCTCTTCAAGCTCAGGCTCAGGAGCTACCGGTGTTCCCGAGAACTCAGCTACTGCAGGTGAGACCCTTGCTACTGTTGGCGACATCACCCTTAACATGTGGTGTATCGCAACCGAGAGCGACTCTAACCGTCACTCTTATGAAGCAGCTATCGCTGATATGCAGGCTGCTTATCCCAATGTAACCTTCAACTGGGAAGCAATTGAGAACGAAGCATACAAGACCAAGATCAAGGCTGCTGTTTCCGCAAACGACATGCCCGACATCTTCTTCACCTGGTCATGCGCATTCCTTCAGGATTTCGTAGATGCAGGCAGAGTATGGTGCCTTGACGATGCTTACCAGAATTACAAGAGCGAGCTTCCTGAGGCTATGCTCGGCAACTCCACCTACAACGGACATCACTATGGTGTTCCCCTTACCATGAACATCGTTGGCCTCTTCGCTAACATGGATCTTCTTAAGGAAGTTGGATATACCGAGATCCCCGGAACTTATGATGAGTTCATCAAGTGCTGCGACGCTCTTAAGGCTGCAAACATCATTCCTTTCGGATGTGCAGGAAAAGAGACCTGGTGTGTTACCGAGTATCTTGAGTCTGTTA
>CAMNAQ010000102.1 GCA_946531495.1 uncultured Lachnospiraceae bacterium
GTGCCCTTCTTCCCGTTCTTCCCAGCCCTGAGGAGTTCCCTTATGCTATCAGATGCGTATCCGAGACCTTCGAGTCCAACGGATCCACCTCAATGGCATCTACCTGTGCATCCTGCATGTCCCTCATGGCAGCAGGCGTTCCCATCAAGAAGATGGTTGCAGGTATCAGCTGCGGTCTTGTAACCGGTGAGACCGATGATGATTTTGTACTTCTTACCGATATCCAGGGACTTGAGGACTTCTTCGGAGATATGGACTTCAAGGTAACCGGTACTACCGAGGGAATCACCGCTATCCAGATGGATATTAAGATCCACGGACTTACCAGACCCATCGTTGAGGGCGCTATCTCAAGATGCCGTGACGCAAGACTGTTCATCATGGATACATGTATGAAGCCTGCTATCGCAGCACCTCGTGCTGAGGTAGGCAAGTACGCTCCCAAGATCGTTTCCATCAATATCGATCCGGAGAAGATCGGTGATGTTGTCGGACAGCGCGGCAAGACCATCAACGAGATCATCGCAAGAACCGGTGTTAAGATCGATATCGATGAGAGCGGAAGAGTCGACATCTGCGGAACCGATAAGGAAGGTATGGACAAGGCCATTGATATGGTCAAGATCATCACCACCGAGTTTGAGGAAGGCCAGATCCTTAAGGGTAAGGTCGTTTCCATCAAGGAGTTCGGAGCATTTGTTGAGTTCGCACCCGGAAAAGAGGGAATGGTTCACATCTCCAAGATAGCAAAGGAGAGAGTTGAGCATGTTGAGGATTACCTCACTCTCGGAGATGTAGTCACCGTCAAGTGCCTTGGAAAGGACAAGATGGGACGTATCAGCTTCTCCATGAAGGATGTGGCTCAGAACTGATAGGAGAATTACCGGCTGCATTTGGAGCAAGGCGCCGGGATCATATGGCACAAGGACGGGCCCTTTAATCTGGGGCCCGTTTTGTATAACAGAGGAAACAGGGATGTTCGGATATACAACGGTCAATAAGCCTGAGATGAAATTCAAAGAGTACGATCTGTATCATTCGTACTATTGCGGTCTGTGTACTGTTTTGAAGAAAAGATTCGGTCTTACCGGAGAGTTTACGCTTTCCTATGACGGGGCTTTTTTATGTGCGCTGCTCAGTGATCTTTATGATGAAAAGGATGTTGTCAGCGCGAGAAGATGCGGCATGCATCCAATAGGGAAGCATGCCATCAGGACCAATTCCGTGACTGATTACGCGGCCGATATGAATGTTCTCATGGCAATGTATAAATGCCGTGATGACTGGCATGATGATAAAAAGCTCGCGCGAAAGATCATTGCAGATATCCTGGGCAGAAAAACATCCTCCATCCGGAAAGAGTATGAATCCAAGATAGCCGTTATACTTCAGTCCATGAAGGATATGGATGAGATCGAAAGCACCGGAAACCCCGAGCCTGAAAAGATGGCTGAGCTTTTCGGAAAGAGCATGGCCGAGGTATATGCATACAGACATGATGAATGGGAAAAATATCTTCGTACATTCGGAGACCACCTGGGACGTGCCATCTATTATATGGATGCATATGAAGATATCTTCCTGGACATAAAGAAGGGAAGGTATAACCCGTATTCGGATATTTATACAAGGCCCGATTTCGAGGGCATTGCAAGACAGATGGTGACGGAGGAACTTCAGGAAGCATGCATTGCTTTTGAAAAGCTGCCTCTTATCGAGAATGTGTCGATCCTTCGGAACATCCTTTATTCCGGTATCTGGACAAGATTCAATATCGTGGCATCAAAGCGTTCCGGAGTACAGAACACGGATGAAGCCGCAAAGGCGGATGACAGCTTTTTTTCGGAGGAAGCTATAAAAAAAACAGATAAAGATTCGGATGGAACCGAAGATAGGCAGGGGGACGAAAGATGATGGATCCTTATAAGGTCCTCGGTGTGTCTCCTACGGCATCCGAGGAAGAGATAAAAAAAGCATACAGAAAATTAAGCCGTATGTATCATCCCGATTCAAATATGAACAAATCGGAGTATGAGAAAAAACAGGCGGAGGAGAAATTCAAGGAAGTCCAGACTGCTTATGAGAATATCATAGACGGTAAGGTGGATCCAAGAGCTTACAGCAGGAGCACGTCAGGCTCTTCGTATTCTTCCTCATACTCATCCGGACGCTCATATCAGGGATACAGACCCGGCGGCGGATCATACAGCGGATATACGAGAAATACCACCTCCGGAAGCGTGGATACGGATGTCCATCTTGAGGCTGCTTCCAATTTCATCGCCAACGGCTATTTAAGAGAAGCAAGGAATATCCTGGATAACATCGATCCGTCACTGAGAAATGCCAGATGGTATTATTACAGTGCCATATGCTATGCAAGAACGGGTAATAAATCCCAGGCAATGTATCATGCAAGGGCTGCGGCATCGATGGAGCCTTCCAATTCCGAATATTCCGTTTTATATGATTATCTGTCCGGAGGTCCATTTACCAGAGGAACTCAGGGTAGTGCGTCATCATATACCGGATGGTATAATGACAGAAGAAATTCCTACGGCTACGGTCCAGGAACGGTAAGTACCGAATGCTCAAGATGTTCCAATTCGTGTATGAGCATGCTGCTCTGTGCAACATGTCTCGGATGCTGACGAGCAGGTTCATATCATTGCAGTTTTGAAAGGGTGGAAAATATGGAAGACGAGATCAGAAAACTCAGAAAATCCCTGATGGCGACACAGACCTTATGTATCCTGATCCTTGTAATGTTCCTGGGGGTGATAGTGGGGATGCTTCAGTTTGTCCGTGTTTTCGGAGAATACAGGGATGATCTCGATACGGCATGCAAGCTTGTTGGCGAACTTAAAAAAGCAGATATCCCCCAGCTTGCGGAGGATATCCATAATACTTCCGAGGCGATAAATGCGGTGGACTGGTCATCGCTTTCGGAGCAACTTAATGAGCTTGACCTTCAGGAGATAAAAAATACAATTGAATCGCTTGACCTTGATCAGATCAATGAAACCCTGGGATCTCTTGATCTTGATGAGCTTGTATCTACTCTTGACGGACTGGATATTGAGAAGATCAACCAGACCATGGATGATATACAGTCAGCTTTGGATAAGCTTGACCGTTTCGGACTTTTCTGATCATGCCGGATCATTTCTGATCATTTCAGTCCATTCCTGATCGATTCAGATCAATTCAGATCATTTCAGATCGTTTTCATCGCAGAGGACGGTTTTGCCTTCCGCAAGCGATCTTTGCACATCAATGAGCCTTTGATTCGAACTCCCACGGAATTTGAGCATAAGGCTCTTTTCATTTATATGGAATTCTCCGTCAACAAGTACGTCTATGTAGGACAGGAGATTCATCACCATCTCATCTGTTTCTCCCCATTTAAGGATATCCGTTTCAAAGGTATATCCGCTGTAGAGCCAGATGGTCTTTTCGGGGTATTTTTCCTTCAGCTTTTTTGCAAGTGAAAAAACAAAGGGCCTGTTTTCGGGCTCGAGAGGCTCTCCGCCGAGGAAAGTAAAGCCTGCGATGTATGAAGGCGCAACGGCCTCTATCAGTTCCGCTTCAACCTCTGCTGTATAGACTTCTCCGTATTTAAAATCCCAGGTTGCCGCGTTAAAGCAGCCTTCACATCTGTGGCGGCATCCGCTCACAAAGAGAGAAACCCTTACTCCGGGTCCGTCAGCAACATCGGATTTTTTTATCATGCCGTAATACATAATAGGTACCTCACACGGATACAGCAATATCATAAACAACCCATCTGTAACCAATATAAAAAAATACACCGTTTTTTTCAAGTGACCTGCTCAACATATTAGCAAAAGCTAACTCTTTTTGTGAGAGGTGTACATATTCGGCCCAAAAACATGCCATGTTTTGGAAACAATTTCAGCGGAAATATGCTATAATATATAGGTTTTTACGAGTATTCCGGATGCAGCAAAATGCACCGGCTGATGAATTTTTTTACATATAACGGAGAAGGTAATGAATAATAATCATCTGAATACGCTTTGCCCTGAAATGGCCAGGCATTCCGAAGAGGTGGTAAGACACCTTGGAAGGAATGATGCATGCTGGTGCGGAAGCGGCAAAAAGTATAAAGCCTGTCATGCTGCGTTTGATGATAAGCTTAAGAAATATTCGATCATGGGCAGGATCACACCCGATCACAGTATCTTAAAGACCCCCGACCAGATCGAAAAGATCAAGGAGTCCTGCAAGATCAATGTTGCCATTCTTGACCGTATCGAAAAAGAGATACATGAGGGAATGCCCACTTCCGAGATAGACAGGATCGTATATGACATGAGCGTGGAAGCGGGAGGAATACCTGCCCCTCTTAACTATGAGGGTTATCCTTATTCCGTATGTACATCCGTCAATGAACAGGTATGTCACGGATTTCCGTCGGATAAGGTCATTTTAAAGAGCGGTGATATTGTAAATGTTGACTGCTCGACGATTCTTAACGGCTTCTTTTCCGATTCATCGAGGATGTTCTGCATCGGTGAGGTATCCGAGGAAAAGCAGCGTCTTGTCAGGATCACAAAGGAAGCCTGCTATGAGGGGCTTAAGTATTGCAAGCCATGGGGATTCCTCGGAGATGTGGGACAGGCCGTTCATGACTACTGCTATGACAACGGATATACGGTTGTAAGGGAGATAGGCGGACACGGAGTCGGACTTGAATTCCATGAAGATCCATGGGTCGGTTATCATTCTAAAAAGGGAACGGAGATGCTCCTTGTCCCCGGTATGATATTTACCATAGAGCCCATGGTGAATATGGGAAAAGAGGACATAGTCACCGATAAGGAAAACGGCTGGGAGGTATCCACCAAAGACGGTCAGCCTTCAGCCCAGTGGGAGATCATGGTCCTTATCACCGAAGAGGGTAATGAGGTTCTGTGCTGGTAAGGGCGTAAGTCCAAAATAGTTTTTGACCCCGATATCATTTGATAGTAAAATAATCATGATTGTGCCTTCAAATAATATGTCACGGGGATGTTCTGATGGAATCTGACGCCAGACTGACAGATTATATTGACAAATCCATATTGCAGACAATGCAGGATACCTTTTCCGATATGACCGGATTTGCAGCACTTATAACGGATGCTGACGGGACACCGGTGACGGAAGGTTCCGGTTTTTGTCGTTTTTGTAATGAATTGTCAAGGAAAAGTCCTCTTGGTAAGCAGCTTTGCGAGTATTCGGATAAAAACGGAGGCGCAAATGCGCTGATGGCCGGAAAGACAGTATGTTACAAGTGCCATGCCGGACTGGTCGAATTTGCTTCGCCGATCATCCTTAACGGTGAAATGATAGGCTGTTTCGTCGGAGGCCAGATGCTGACCGAAGAGCCGGATGAAAAACGCAGCAGATCGCATGCGCTGCAGATTGGGGCCAATCCCGACGAATATGTCGCTGCGCTGAATGAGGTAAAGACCTGTTCCGAAGATAAGCTTGAAAAGGCTATGGAATTTCTGGGCTGTTTATCAGGATTTTTGTCGGAGATGGCCCGCAGCAGATACAATAACGATGAGGCAAATGCCCGGCTTCAGCATGCCGCAAGGATGAAATCGGATTTTCTGGCAAATATGAGCCACGAGATCCGTACTCCCATGAATGCGGTCATCGGAATGGCGGAAATGGCTCTCAGGGAGAATCTTTCCGACAGTGCCAGAAGATATATAAGCCAGATAAAATCTTCGGGAAGGGCACTCCTTACGATCATAGACGATATCCTTGATTTTTCCAGGATCGAGTCCGGCAGGATGAACATATCTCCTGTGGAATATGATCCGATCAGTCTTTTTAATGATGTGGCCGGAGTTACAATGACAAGGCTCATCGACAGGAATGTTGAGCTTATCCTCAACCTGAATGTGGATATGCCCAGACTTTTATGCGGAGACTGCGTAAGGATCAGGCAGGTGCTCATAAACCTTGCCAACAATGCGGTTAAGTTCACGGATTCCGGACAGGTCAGATTTGTGGTTGATTTTTCCAGGATCGATGATGAATACATAATGCTGAATGTGTCCGTTGAGGATACGGGTATAGGCATAAAGCCGGAGCATCTTGAGAAGATCTTCGAATCCTTCTCTCAGGCAGAATCCGGCAGGAACCGGAGCTCGGACGGAACCGGACTCGGACTTGCGATATCAAAGCAGCTTCTGAACCTTATGAACGGAAAGCTGAGTGCGGAGTCTGAATATAAGAGGGGATCGGTTTTTTCATTCAAGCTTCCCCAGAAGGTTGTCGAAGCCGCGCCTGCAATGAGGGTCAACGATCCCGATAAGGCTCTTGTCATAGGCATGTTCGGAAATGAATATGTTGCGGACGGATTCACATGGGATGCCGCCAAGCTCGGGGTGCCTGTGATGAATCTCGATCCGGATGCAGATCTGGAGCTCGCCATCGATACGGTAAAAAAGAGAAATCCCGACAGAAACCTGTTTGTTTTCATCGATCAGGATCTGTTTGATAAAGAAAAGCTGGAATTCATCGAAAAGAATCCGGATCTTACGGCCGTTATGGTGTCGGGGTTCTTCAGTGATGCGGAGAGCGGACCTGCCAATCTTCTGATAGCAAGAAAGCCACTTTCTGCAATGAGCCTTACGATGATCATAAATCACGGTAATACCGGATATGACGATGCTTCGGAAAAGGCTGAGGTCATGTCCTATACCGCGCCGGATGCAAAGGTTTTGATAGTTGAGGACAATCCCGTCAACCTTCAGGTCACAAAGGGACTTTTGGAGCCGCTGGAAATGGATGTTCAGACTGCCTCAAGCGGCAAGGAGGCTATCAGGAAGATAGAAGAGGATCATTATGACCTTATCCTGATGGACCATATGATGCCGGAGATGGACGGAGTGGAGACCACCAGGATCATAAGAAGGATGTATCCGGATTATGCCGATGTGCCCATCATTGCCCTGACCGCCAATGCGGTAAACGGAGTAAAGGATGTTTTTCTCGGAGAGGGAATGAACGATTTTCTGGCAAAGCCTGTTGACCTCAGGAATCTTGCAACGGTCGTGAAAAAATGGCTTCCCGAGGAAAAGGTAGTCAGAGATTATGATGATTGAAGATCTTACGGATCTAAAATATATAAAAAATAAAAATATTTAAATTTTGAGGAGGTTTTTGTAAATGTATTCGCTTGATGAAGTAAAGTCAGTAGACCCCGAGGTTGCCCAGGCCATAGTTGATGAGCAGGAGAGACAGAATTCCCATCTTGAGCTCATTGCATCCGAAAACTGGGTAAGCAAGGCTGTTATGGCAGCCATGGGAAGCCCCCTTACCAATAAATATGCAGAAGGATATCCCGGAAAGCGTTATTACGGCGGATGCCAGTGCGTGGATGTTGTAGAGGAACTCGCAAGGAACCGTGCTATGGAGCTCTATGGATGCACTTATGCAAATGTCCAGCCTCACTCAGGTGCACAGGCTAACCTTGCAGTTCAGTTCGCGCTTCTTCAGCCCGGCGATACAATCATGGGTATGAACCTTGATCACGGCGGACATCTTACCCATGGTTCACCGGTCAACATTTCCGGAACTTATTTCAATGTTGTTCCTTACGGCGTTAATGATGAAGGCTTTATCGATTATGACAAGCTTGAGGAGATTGCGAAGGAATGCAAGCCCAAGATGATCATTGCTGGTGCTTCCGCATACGCAAGAACCATCGATTTCAAGCGCTTCAGAGAGATCGCTGACGAGGTCGGTGCTTACCTCATGGTAGATATGGCACATATTGCGGGACTTGTCGCTGCAGGACTTCATCCCAGCCCCATTCCCTATGCGCATGTAGTTACCACCACCACTCATAAGACACTTCGCGGACCCAGAGGCGGAATGATCCTTTCAAGTGCGGAATTTGCCAAGGAGCACAAGCTCAACAAGGCAGTATTCCCCGGAATTCAGGGCGGACCTCTTATGCATGTCATCGCAGCCAAGGCTGTATGCTTCAAGGAGGCTCTTGATCCT
>CAMNAQ010000103.1 GCA_946531495.1 uncultured Lachnospiraceae bacterium
CTGGCTCCGGCAAGACACACACCATGACAGCCCGTATTCTTTATCTTATAGGGAGCATGCATGTTCCTCCGTCATCAATCCTTGTAATTACCTTTACAAAAGATGCAGCCCTTTCAATGCAAAAAAGGTTTACCGAGATGAGTGATTTTCCATATCCTGTAAACTTTGGAACTTTCCATTCTGTTTTTTATCATATGATAAATGATCACAGGAGATCCTCCCCGCCTGTTCTGATCTTCGATAAAAACAGAATGTCCATGTCCGAAAGCTGTATTAGGAAATTCATGGGGATTCAGTATCTTGACGATAATCCGGATTCTCCGGTAAAGCTTTCATCAGCCGTTTCTATGTATAAAAATACATTAAATGAGGATAAGGCAGCTGCTTTGCTGGATGCTTCCTGCAGGCCGTTTTTTATGGATATGTTCGGATACTATGAAGGAATAAGGCACAAAGGAAGTCAGACCGGTTTTGACGATATGGTTTATGACTGCAGGGAGCTTCTGCTTCATGACAGAGCATTTGCTTTAAAGTGGCAGGGGAGGTTCAGACATATACTTATAGATGAATTTCAGGACATCAATCCTGTTCAGTATGAAACGGTCATGCTGATGGCAGGCAAGAATTCATCCTCCGGAAGAAAGAGTACTATCTTTGCGGTTGGTGATGATGATCAGTCAATCTATGGATTCCGCGGTTCTGACCCTGATATGATGAACAGATTTCTGAGCAGCGAAAAAGCCGGACTTCTGCACCTTGATACTAATTACAGAAGCTGCAGGGATATCGTAAGATATTCACTTTCGGTAATATCCGGAAATAAGAACAGGATTGAGAAAAAACTAATCTCTTCCAAAAATGAAAACGGAAACGTTTTTATTAAGGATTTTGAAAATGCATCACTTGAATATGCCTATATAAAAGAAAAATATAAAGAGATGTCATATAGGCATGGTGATGCATGCAAAGCTGCTGTGCTTTTCAGGACCAATCTTGAAATGCAGGCATTTGCATCCTATCTGACCTCTGTGAGGATACCTTTTATGATCAGGGAAAAGACGGAAAGCATTTTTGAACATTTTATTTTCCGGGATATCATCGCTTACATGAAAACCGCTGCCGGGATAAATGATGAAGATGATCTTAAGCTGATAATCAACAGACCTCAGAGAAAAATCAATACGGAATGCCTGATAGGATGCGGCGGAAGCATCAGAAAGATAATAAGAAAACTTAGGGATAATCCCGGTATCAAAGATTCAGTCCGCAAGATACATAAGCTGCAGGAGCTTGAAAAGGACTTGCTTTTTGCCGGTTCACTTTCACCTTCATATATGCTCAGTTTCATATTAAAGAAGATCGGATACGAAAAATATATTATTTTTCTCTGCGGAAACGATGCGGGCAGGAAGGAAGACTATATGAAGATCCTGGAAAAAGCAGGAGAGATTGCTTCTGCTTCGGATACGGCGGAGGAATTCTTGGAGCTGAAGCAGCGATATGAGGAGGAACTCAAAAATTCTGCAAAGAAGCCTGATAAAAATATAGATGAAAAAGTGATCAGACTGATGACTGTGCATGCTTCAAAGGGCTTGGAATTTGATACTGTCTTTATACCAAATTGCAACGAAGGAACTTTTCCGCACGGGAAAATGCCCGATGAAAATACCGTGGAAGAGGAAAGAAGGATATTCTATGTTGCAATGACAAGAGCGGTAAAAGATCTTTATCTTTTATATATTAACGGAAGCGAAAACAGTAAATTCATTCCAAGCAGATTTCTTGCAGGTATCTGTAATGATAAAGGATTGCAGGCTGAGACAATTTAACCGATGCGGCTTTTACGTATCATAAAAAAGTAGTAAGATTATGCCGTCTGTAAGTGTCCGGTATGAAAAGGCAGAATAAAAAGGCAGAATAAAAAGACCAATCGGATACTTTGCCGGAAAAATAATCATGAAAGTAGGTTTGCGGATGTATTGTGTTAAGTGCGGCGAAAAGATAGAGGATGGAGAATTATTCTGCGGGGCATGCGGTTCACCTGTTGATAACATATCTGCCGGAGAAAATAAATCTGCAGAACAGAGCATGTCTGCCGGTGATACTAAAAACTGTGGGAAGAAATCCTTAGGGAAATGGATCACTTTGGTGATCATAGTTGTCGTTTTGCTTTCCGTATCCGCATTGTGCATGGTCATATTCTCAAAAAGGCTGAGCGCCACGACGATGAGACTTTCGAGATTTGAAGGAAGTATCACTCTTACCGGAAAAGGCGGCAGGGAACTTGAGCTTCATGAAGACAGGAGGCTTTTGAACGGAGATATTATTGATACGGGCAAAGAGAGCAAAGCCTGGGTTCTGCTTGATGAAGACCGGATGGTTACCATTATGGAAAGAAGCAGCGCCGAATTCTATCAGAGCGGCAAAGACCTTAAATTGCATCTTTTAGACGGTAGTCTGTTTTTCAATATTGAACGTTCACTTGAAGAAGATGAGTCCTTTAATATCGAGACATCAACTATGATAATCGGCATCAGGGGGACATCCGGATATGTAGATGCGGATGAAAAGGGTAACAGCGTTTTGTATCTTACAAGCGGTAAGGTGGAGTTAACCGGTATGGATTCTGACAGCGGCGATGAAGAAAAGCTCAGGCTGTCGGCAGGACAAAAAGCTACGATCATTGTTGATGATGGTGTGGAAATACTGATAGAGGAAATAACCGAATCGGATCTTCCGACGGATCTGGTTCTGGAGATCTGCGCAGATGATGATCTGTTGGATGAGGTGACGGATGAGACGGGATGGAACGAGGGTGTTCTGAAAGACCTTGAGGAAAAATATTTACAGGGAGAAGAACCTGAAGGCGTAACGGATCTGCCCGCAGATGGCATTTTTGATATAACCGAAGACGATATGGATAACGGAGATCCCGCATCTTCTGATACTGATCCGGAGGAGGTCAGTATTTTCGGAACCTGGAAGGCAAGGAATTCCGCATGGCCGGATATCGTCTTCTTTAAAGGCGGAAGAGGATATCTTCGCTATGCTCCCAATTCTGTAGAAGGTTTTTCATACGTCAAAAACGGCAGTTCGTGGACTATTTACCCGGATAACAGTCAAAGTACCTATAACTGCTTCTTCGATACAGACGGATTATATGTTACCGGATGGCAGTATTATGACAGGCTGTCAGATGATGATTATTACGGAGAATATCTTACATTGACTGAAGGACCGCTTCCTGAGGACATTATAGGCGAGTGGTATGATCCGGGCAGTCATATATCGTTTTATTTTAATGCCGACGGAACTGTGACCGGAGGATTTGAAAACGGCACTTGGAGTATCGTTGACGGCAATGTGATCATTTCGCAGGATTATCTGAGATATAAGGATGGAAAAATACAGAGGGGAGGTTATCCTGCCGGAAATTACAGCGGTCCTTTAGAGGATGGATATGTCTGGTGGGATCTTGAACGCGCATAATCCATAAAATCAGATTGCATGATCTTAATCCAAAGCCTTTCATCTGCAGATCGTGATATCTGTATTCAGCTCTGAAAATACATGTCGAAAGGTATGTATTTTCAGAGCTTTTTTTATACATTTCATATACCGCATGACATGACGAAAAAACAATTGTGACAGAGTTTTCGGAAAACGTATTATTCCTTGAAAATAAAGCATTTTAGGGATATAATTATTATAATTTTGGAGTAATGTGCGCATGTATGAAAACAGGTCAAATTTCATATTTCCTCTTATTGCGCAGATGACCGAAAAAGGGATACGGTTCTGTCTTGAAACAGGTGCATCCGATTGCGGCATCGTTATCTTTGATAAAGAGGGAGAAAAGGAGCTTTCAAGGATTCCTTTTGAGTCATCTGACAGGATAGGAAATCTTTATTGCAAGACTGTTTCGGGATTTGACGCTTCCGGGATTTCTTATGTTTTTTATATAAATGATGAATTGATAAGCGATCCTCGCGCTACGGGCTTTGCAGGCGGCAGGGAATACGGAGCTCGCCCCGAGACCGCACTTAAGGCACTTGTGGGTACGGGAGAATTCGACTGGGAGGATGACAAAACCCCGTTTCTTTCATATGAAGACAGCTTCTGGTATCTGCTTCATGTAAGAGGCTTTACCAAATCGCCTTCGTCAGGCGTTAAGGCTAAGGGGACATTTTCGGGCATCATAGAAAAGCTTGATCATCTTTCATCCATTGGCATTACCACAATAGAGCTTCAGCCTGCCTACGACTTTATCGAATGGGACGATGAGACCGGCAGGATCAATTACTGGGGGTATAAGGAAGGCTTCTATTATGCGCCCAAAAAGGCTTATTCATATTCCGGGGATCCTGCCAAGGAATTTAAGGAGCTTGTAAAGGCACTTCATAAGCGCGGCATGGAAATATGCATGCAGTTTTATTTTGCACCCGATTATCCTGAGTCCGAGGTGCTGGAGATACTCAGATACTGGGTGGTGAATTTTCATGTGGATGCGTTTCATCTGATGGGACTTAATATCCCTATGAGACTTATCACTTCAGATTCGCTTCTTGCAGGAACCAAGATCTTATCCGATCACCTTGAGAATGTGAATTTTGAAAAGCTTAAGAAGCGTTTTAAAAAGAGGGTTGTCGGATTTTATAATGATGATTTTCAGTATCCTCTGAGAAGGCTTATCAAGAGCGATGAGGGGCAGGTATCGGAATGCCTTTCAATGCTTCGCAGCAATCCCGAGGATTTTGGACGTATCAATTTTCTTTCCAGTTACCGCGGATTTACTCTTATGGATATGGTCAGCTACGATCGTAAGCATAATGAGGAAAACGGTGAGGACGGAAGAGACGGAAGTGATATCAATTTCAGCTGGAACTGCGGTGAGGAAGGCCCTTCACGCAAAAAGAAGATAAGAGAGCTCAGATTCAGGCAGATCAAAAATGCCATGAGCCTTCTTATGATGGGGGCCGGAACTCCGCTCATATTTATGGGCGATGAATTCGGGAATTCCCAGAAGGGAAATAATAATCCCTATTGTATCGATTCAGCACTTACGTGGCTTGACTGGAAGGATCAGCAAAAAAACAGCGAGCTTACGGATTATCTGAAAGCCCTGGCAGCACTTCGTAAGAAATACAATGTATTCCGCAGAAATAAAGAGCTCTACATGATCGATACCGACAATTGCGGATATCCCGAGATCAGTTATCATTCCGATACCGCATGGAGAGTTTCCGCAGAATATTATTCGAGATCCTTTGGCATAATGTACTGTGAAAAAGCTGCAGGCACACTGGTCTATTTAGCGGTAAACATGAATTGGGAAAAGACGCTTCTTGCGCTTCCCAGACCTCCCAAGGGGTATGAATGGAGGCTCATTCTTTCGACCGATCAGGGCTTAGATAATGTGAATGCGGTCGCATATGAAAGCGATGAAGCTGCCTTGGAGACAAAAAATGACAGCCAGGGAAAGAGCCTCGTTCGCGACGAACTCGAAAGAAGCATTCCGGGAAGATGTGTTGCATTTTTTGAAGCAGCCAAAAGACCTATTAATTCAAAGACAGGAAAGACCAGGGCATGAACTCACCATACATTTACAGGTTCATCAGGCATTTCATAACCATAACAAAACACAGACTCATTGTCTGCAGGCACTGCTTTAAGATAGGGCTTTATTATCAGGGCCTTACGCATGATCTGTCCAAATATTCGCCCTCTGAGTTTTTGGTCGGAGTAAAATATTACCAGGGAACAAGAAGCCCCAATAATGCGGAAAGGGAAGACATCGGTTATTCATCTGCATGGCTTCATCACAAAGGAAGAAACAAGCACCATTACGAATACTGGATCGATTACAACAGCAGAGGCGATCTTCCCGGTGAGCAGGTGATGATCCCGATAGATATGCCTGATAAATACCTTGCGGAGATGATAATGGACCGTATTGCGGCCTCCAAGGTGTACAAGGGTAAGGATTATAAGGATGATGCGGCGCTCGAGTATTTCCTCAGCGGAAAAGAGATGGCTCCGATGCATCCAAACACAAAAAGAAGACTGTACAGATATCTGAAGCTTCTAGCAAAATACGGCGAGGAAAAGACCTTCAGGATAATCAAAAAGGAGCTTGTACTCGGAAAAAGCTCCGGAGCACATAGTTCGAAATAATCAAACTAAAAGCAGTGATTTTGGCTGGTAAAGCAAAAATCACCCGGCGGAATCAGAGGAACAGATGGCAGGATCATCTATTGGCAGGATATTTAAGATAACTACCTGGGGAGAATCACACGGACCGGCACTTGGATGTGTGATAGACGGCTGCCCCGCGGGAGTTGAGCTTTCCGAAGCTGACATTCAGCCTTTTCTCAATCGGAGAAAGCCCGGAAACAGCGCTGTAGCCACAGCGAGAAATGAATCGGATACATGCGAGATATTATCGGGAGTATTTGAAGGGAAGACTACCGGAACTCCGATATCGGTAATGATCAGGAATTCCGATATGCACTCATCGGATTATGATGAGCTTAAAGATGTTTTCAGACCCGGACATGCCGATATGACCTATAACGCAAAATACGGTATAAGGGATCACAGAGGCGGAGGCAGGAGCTCCGGCAGAGAGACCGCGGCAAGAGTGATCGCGGGCGCTGTCGCATCCAAGGTGCTTGCAAGCCTCGGTATAAGTGTTGAAGCATATACAAGATCAATAGGGCCCATAGAGGCTGATCCGGATGAATATTCAAGAAGCGCGGTGCTTGCCAATGCAACTGCAATGCCGGATATAAATGCCAATGCAAGAGCTCTTGAGTACATAGCCGATCTTAAGACTAAATGCGATTCATGCGGCGGTGTGATGGAATGCATGATCAAAGGTGTTCCCGCAGGGATCGGCGATCCGGTTTTCGATAAGCTTGATGCTCTTCTTGCGAGTGCTGTTATGAGTATAGGAGCCGTTAAGGCTGTAGAGATAGGGGATGGATGCAGCGTTTCGTCAGCTCTCGGAAGCAGAAATAATGATGAATTCCGTATGACAAAAAAAGGCGGCATCACCAAGAAAACAAATCACGCGGGTGGTTTGCTCGGAGGAATAAGCGATTCGTCCGATATCATCGTAAGATGCAGTGTAAAGCCCACTCCCTCGATTGCAAGAAGTCAGAAGACAGTTACTTCATCAGGGGAAAACACCGATATAGAGATTCACGGAAGACATGATCCCGTGATCGTTCCCAGAGCGGTTGTTGTGATGGAGAGCATGTGTGCCATAACTGTTCTTGATGCTCTTATGTATGATATGTCGTCCAAAATAGATAATCTTGTCCGTTTATATAATAAACAGTGAGGTGGAAATCATGTCGGAAGAAAAGAAAAAGGTTTCTAAATCTTCAAATTGCGAAGACAAATATGTTGCATATATTTCAACCTATACAATGGGCGATAACCACGGAATCAAGATATATGACGTGGATATGAATACGGGAAGATTCACCGAGAAGGATGAAGTCGAGATATCCAATTCATCCTATGTCACCTGTTCGCATAACGGAAAGTATCTCTATTCCATAACTGACCTGGGTGTGGAAAGCTATAAGATCAATCCCGACGGGACACTTGATCTTATCAACTTTGCTCCTATAAACGGTATGAGAGGATGCTATATCGCTACTGATTATACCGACAAGTATCTTATGGTTGCAGGTTATCATGACGGAAAGCTTACTGTCCTTCATATTAAGGATAACGGCGGTGTCGGCAAGATAACCGATGAGGTTTTCCATAAGGGACTCGGTTCGCTTGCGGATCGAAATTTCAGACCTCATATTGCAAGTGCGAGAATGACCCATGACAACAGATACATTCTTGTTGCCGATCAGGGAATGGATCA
>CAMNAQ010000104.1 GCA_946531495.1 uncultured Lachnospiraceae bacterium
ATTCTTGGCCTCTTCATCATCGTTTTCCATGCGCTTTGCAAGTTCAATCTCTTCCTCAGCAGTAAGAAGAGGGACCTTTCCGATCTCCTTGAGATACATTCTAACGGGATCTTCTATGCTGACACCCTCGACAAGTGCATCGATATCTATCTTTTCGATGCCTTCGTCCTCTGTATCTGCCAGATCATCGGCACTGGGCTCATCAATCTCAAAATCGATATCATCAATTCCGGAATCAATAGGCTCCATTGAAAGAACATCGACTCCGTTAGCAGCGAGCATCTCGATGACCTTATCGATCTTCTCGTCATCATCGGTCACCTTCATTACAGCCTCGGTGATCTCAGAATAATCAAGCTCTACTACTTTATTTCCCTTGTTGCCTTTCTTGGCCTTCTTGGTAAGTGTATCAACTATCTCCTGAAGCTTTTCATAAAGAGCTGCTTCCGCAGCCTCAGCATCTTCCGGAGAATTTGCGCCTTCGCCGGAATTATCCTTTGCCTTGTCTTTGGTCTTATCTTTGGTCTTATCTTTGGTCTTATCTTTATTCTTGTCTTTATTCTTTTCCTTCGTCATAACGGTATTATCGTCTGCGGCTTTTTTGTTCTTTTCTTTCCTTTCCGCTGACTTATCATCATCTTTCTTATTAGTCTTTACGTCCTGCTTCTTTACGGCCTTATCATCCTTAACCGGAGCTGCAGACTTTCCCGAAGCTGTTTTTTCATTCTTTGCAGGCTCTGCCTTTTTAACGGGAACTGCCTTCTTTACGGCCTCTGCCTTTTTTGCGGGTGCTGTCTTCTTTACGGTATCAGCCTTCTTTGCGGGTGCTGTCTTCTTTACAGTCTCTGCCTTCTTTGCAGGTGCTGCTTTCTTTACAGTATCGGACTTCTTTGCGGATGCCGTCTTCTTTGCGGTATCAGCCTTCTTTGCGGGTGCTGTCTTCTTTACAGTCTCTGACTTCTTTGCAGGTGCTGCCTTTTTTGCAGGTACAGTAGTCTTCTTTGCGGGTACTGCCTTCTTTGCGGGTGCTGCCTTCTTTGCAGGCGCTGCCTTCTTTACAGGTGCTGTCTTCTTTGCGGGTACTGCCTTCTTTGCAGGTGCCGTAGTCTTCTTTGCGGGTACTGCCTTCTTTGCGGGTGCTGCCTTCTTTGCAGGCGCTGCCTTCTTTGCAGGCGCTGCCTTCTTTGCAGATGCTGCTGTCTTTGCAGATGCTGCTGTCTTTGAAAGTGCTTTAGCCGCAGTTTTTGCTGCTGTCTTGTTATTCTTGGTCATATTTTTCTTTATATCCTTCTTTTCAACTTTCTTAGCCATTGTTATCCTTCCTCCTCATCACTCAGTCGAAGCTTTCCAGATTTCAGCTTGTCGATTTCCAAAATACAGTTAAAGATCTTTAATTCTTTTTCCGGATCATCCGATCTGCCCATCAGCTCACATTTTCTTTCCATAACCTTTATTATGAGATCCTTGAGCATAGCCAGTCTTTTTTCGGGTGTATCTATATCCGGAGCCGAATTTTGAAGAATTCCGGTCGCATCATTTTTGACGCTTTCATCTTCAAGCTTTTCAAACAGTACATCGTTACTGTAGTTTCCGGCCTCAAGCAGTTCAAATGCCGCTCTGGCAACCTCCCTGCAAGAGCCGGGTGAAAAATCATCCGCTTTAAGATATCTTCTCACTACACTGTATATATCCGGCTCATCCGTGATCCATGTAAGAAGTGAGCTTTCTGCGGCCGTCCATACATTGTCCTTCTTTTTTGGAACCGGTTTTTTGGGTGGTGAATATGCAGTAAGCTTTGGAAGATGATCTCTTGAAGCATATTCCCTGGGCCTTGTCTCTTCAAGAAGTTTCGATACTTCGGAAGCGGTATAACCGTATCGTTTTACGATGGCCTCTGCATATGAGTTCATTCTCACCTCATCTCCGGAAAACATCCAGAGATTTTCTACGATCTCCCGTTCACATTTATATCTTTCTTCAGGATCGGACAGGTTATATCTTGCCCTGACCATATCTTCTATATATAAAAACCCGTTTTCTGCACTTTCAAGCCTTCGTTCGAATTCTTCCTTTCCGTTCTTGGTCAGGAACTCATCCGGATCCTTGCAAGGCTTCATACTGATACGCTTCGGGGTAATGCCTACCGCAGTCAGCATCCTCACTGCCTTAAGTGCAGCTTTTTCTCCGGCTTCATCCATATCGTAAGCAAGATAAACCTCGCATCCGTCGCGTTTTATCATTGCGGCCTGTTCTTCTGTGAAGGCGGTTCCGAGAGATGCTATGGCCGAATCAAACCCGGCCTGGTGCATCGATATCACATCCATATATCCTTCGCACAGGATATAATATTTTCTTCTTGCTCTCCTGGCGAAATTGTATCCGTACAGATTTCTTCTCTTATCGAATATCGGAGTCTCCGAAGTGTTGAGGTATTTAGGTTCTCCGCTTCCGAGTACTCTTCCTCCGAATCCGATGACCTTTTTCTCGGTGCTTATTATCGGGAACATGACTCTTCCAAAAAACGAGCAGCTCATACCGTAGGTTTCGGAATTGGTGGCAAGTCCTGCTGCAATGATCAGATCGTCGGCATAGCCCTTGCCTCTTAAATGCTCCACTACAGCCTTGCCGTTATTGCCGGCAAATCCAAGCCCGAAATGTCTTATGGTCTCATCGGTCAGGCCTCTGTTTTTAAGATATTCAAGCCCTTTTTTTCCATGTTCCGAATACAGATTGTTCATAAAAAACAATGCCGCATCGGAATTGATCTGCTTGAGGATATCGTTTCTGGCGCGTCTGGCCTTCTCCTCACCCGTCTCCTCCATGCCCTTTACTTCCATACCTGCTCTCTCGGCAAGGATACGAACAGCCTCGGCAAAGGAAACGTTCTCATATTTCATTACGAAATTGATCACTCCGCCTCCCTCTCCGCAACCGAAGCAGTGATACATCTGCTTTGGCGGATATACGGAAAATGAGGCAGTCTTCTCATTATGGAAAGGGCACAGCCCCCAGTAATTATTCCCTTTTTTCTTAAGAGGAACGTAGCTACCCACAACATCAGCAATATCATTGCGTGATTTTACTTCCTCTATGAACTCGTCCGAGAATCGCATTGAACACTCCGCTTATATCATCTCCCAGGATTTGGGAACAAATAATTCATTATATGTAAGTATGGCAAAACGGTCAGTCATGGCACCGACGTAGTCACAGACACATCTTTCCAAAGGCTCTCCTTCATCTGCCATCTTTCTGTTTTCTTCCGGCAATCTGTCCGGATGATGAAGATAATAATCATACAGGGTACAGACTAAAGCTTCGGCTTTTCCCTCTTCAGCCTTTATATCCGGATTGGTATATACTCTTTCGAACATGAAAGACCTTATATCCCTCATGGCTTTGGATACGCTTTCGGTCATGCAGATATCATTCTTATCTGCGGAATTAGTGATGATATCATGCATAAATGCATCCAGTCTGTCTCCGGGAGTTGATCCGAGCACCGCTCTGATATCAGCGGGAACATCCATTTCGGTAAGTACACCCGCCCTTACCGCATCATCCATATCATGATGAATATAAGCGATCTTGTCTGAAAGACGCACAACCCTTCCTTCAAGGGTATCGGGCATACAGGATATCTGATGATTGAGTATCCCGTTTCTTACTTCCCAGGTAAGATTCAGGCCCATTCCGTCCTTTTCAAGCTTTTCGACGGTCCTTACACTCTGTTCGTTATGCTTAAAGCCGTAAGGACATACACTGTTAAGCGCTCTCTCACCGGCATGTCCGAAGGGGGTATGCCCGAGATCGTGTCCGAGAGCGATAGCCTCCGTAAGATCCTCATTGAGCCTTAATGCCTTTGAAATGGTACGTGCTATCTGAGACACCTCAAGCGTATGCGTAAGCCTTGTCCTGTAATGGTCACCCTCCGGGATGAGGAAGACCTGAGTCTTATCCTTGAGTCTTCTGAAAGCCTTGCAGTGAACTATCCTGTCACGGTCCCTCTGATAGACCGGTCTGATATCGCATTCAGGCTCTTCAACATCACGGCCCTTTGATCTTTTTGCAAGTGAGGCGTAAGGACTTAAGATCATTTCCTCACGCTCTTCGAGCATTTCTCTGATAGTCATTCTTGCCTCCCGCGCGGCAAAATAAAACCCGCTAATTCTTATATACAGCAGGCATTAAAAAATCCCCCCAAATGAAAAATTTTTCATTTGGGAGGATCAGAACACCTGGTTATGTCAACCGGTCTTTTTGCTTTTTCCCGAAGCAGTCCGGGCTCTTATGATCAGTATGCATATTATCATCGTGGCAGGGAAAAATGCTCCCGCGCAGAGTCCGCGGCTGATATCATCACCGGAGAGCCCTGCGATGAGTCCTACCAGTCCGGGACCGGATGCACCGCCCATATCTCCCGCCATGGCAAGCATTGCAAACAGAGCCGTCCCTCCGGCAGGAAGCCTTTTTGACATTATGCTTATTGTCCCCGGCCACATTATCCCCACAGAAAAACCGCAAAATATGCAGCCTGCAAGTCCGATAAGCGGAATATGTGAAAGTGATGCCATTGCATAGCATATAAGACACATCACGGCTGAAGCGAGCATATATCCGGTCAGTTCGATCCTGCCACCGAATTTTCCGTAAATACTCCTGCTCAGGCCCATCGTCACCGCAAAAAGGCAGGGACCGGCCAGATCTCCTGCGGTTTTGGATATTCCAAGAGCAGATTCCGCAAATGCCGATGCCCACTGCGCCATTGATAATTCCGATGCACCTGCGCATACCATGAGAATGATTCCAAGAAAAAACACAGAATTGCCAAACAGCTCCCTGATCTTCATTCCCTTACCGTCTTCAACAAGCTTTTCAATCGGGCAGGTTGAAAAATTATAAATATTCACAAGCGGTATGACCGCCCAGATGCATGCCAGAATTTTCCAGTTTTCTATACCAAAAATCCTGAAAAAAAGCGATGAGACCGTAATAACCGCAACACATCCCCAGCAATAAAAAGAATGAAGAAGACTCATTACCGACTCTTTATTTTCAAACGGACACGCCTCAACAATGGGACTGCCCACCACCTCGATAAGACCGCTTCCGACAGCATAAATACCCACGCTTATCAGTATGCCCGTGAAGGGATCCATAAGCTCCGGAAGAAAAGCAAGACCGATAAAACCAAGAGCGGATAAGCTTTCCGATGCTATGACGCAGGCTCTGTAGCCTATCATGTCGGTAAGATTTGTACAGATGATATCAACTATTAACTGGACGAAGAAAAGAACAAATGAAATAAAAGCGATCTTTCCCAAAGAAATGCCATAGCTTTCATGAAAAGTCAAAAAAAGCAAAGGGGCAAAATTCGCTGCTATGGCCTGTGTGGCAAATCCAAGGTAACATGCTGTAAGTGTCTTTTTATAATTTGGTGCGGATGTCATGAATATTTATTTACCTTTGTTATATTTTTCGAGAGCTTCCTGCATCTTAGAATTCTCGGTTTTTTCAACGATCCGTGTGATAAATATGCTGACAGCCATGCTTACCGCAAAGGATATCCCAAAGCCGATCCACGCTCTGACATCTCCAATCGGAAACCACGCAAAAATGCATGCAAAAAGTATCACCGCTGCCAGTATGGTAGAAAAGAATAAGACATTTCTCAAAACCATTGACAGATTATTAAAGATCGCATCCGTAAGGAAAACCACCTGCGAGACTGTTACTATCAAAGCAAGAAGAAACAGCTGCAATAAAGTATTTATCGTAAGCCCTCTGCCCGCAAGTTCAAAAAGCGTGGAATATTCTCCCGTTGATTCATCGAGAACCATGCAAAATATTATAAAGATAACGACCATAACGCCGTATGTTGAAAACATCTGGCCGATATAACTGAATACTGTTCTTTTCTCCTCCATCATCTTATCCCCAGCTTTCTTCTGAGTTCATCAGAGTACATACGCGAAACCACTATCTGTTCTCCGTTTGAAAGTGTGACCCTGACTTTCCTGTTAATATCAGCTCTAAGACTTTTTATCTTCCGGAGATTCACTATGCTCTGCTTGCTCACTCTAAGGAAATCTCTCCTGAGCAGCTCCTGCTCCATCTCATAAAGCTTAAGTTCCGATTCATATGTTTCATCATCCGTATAGACAAATGTCTTACGGTCCACGGCATCTATATAGAGGATCTTTTCAGCATCAAGAAGATATGTCTCATCACCTTTTCTGACAGCTATCTGCATATTGATCATGCGCATCATTCTGATGACATTCTCAACATCCTCAGTCAGTGCGGGAGCACATATCTTCACGCCGGTATCTGTATATTTTTCATCTATATCGATCTCAATCTTCATCTACTCAAGTCCTTTTTTTCCAAAGGTGATAAAAAAGAGCACAAGTGCAAGTAATGCATTAACGGTAATGACAACAAGCCCTGCTTTACCGATCCCCTCAAAGTTCATGGAGTCAAATGCGACCTTCATCTGCTGCGTGTAGAAGAATCTTGCCACCTTTTCTATATTATCATTAAATGCGGCAAGCATGGGAGAAAAAGATAATATCATCATAAATGGCATGACAAGTGATGTACACATCATCTGATTCTTTGAATAAATACCGATGCACGAACCTGCGAGGATTGAGATGATAAAGCCAGCTCCCATCATCATCAGATAAAAAGGTATATCAGAATGCGGAAGAGACATGGATATGACTGCAGCCCCCATCATGCACAGCAACCATACATATACCGAGATTCCCAGAAGATATTCCCATGGTTTTACATTAGCCATCAGAAGGACTCTTAACGTGTTTTTTTCCTTTTCCTCTGAGATGATCGACGCCGCAGCGGTAAGCGGTGCCATACCTATATACATCACCGAAAACAGTTTTGAAAAGAAATGCTCCGGCATTCCTTCAAGTTTTATCGCATTTTCCATGATCAGAGTCATTGCGGGGAACATAACAAACTGAACAAGAACCGTCTTGTTTTTCAGCGTGTCCCTGAATTGTTTTTTTATTATGATCGATACATTATCCATCAGCTTGCCTCCTCCAGCTTTCTTCCCGTCAGTTCCAAAAATACAGTTTCAAGATCCGGTTCCGAGGAATGGATCGTCTGTACTATTCCTTTTTTCATCAATTCAAAGATCGCATCCGCAGAATCTCCGTTTGTATCGAATTCCATATTCTCACCCGATATCAGATGTATCCTTATTTTCTTTTTATGATCATATTTTCTGCAGATCTTTTCGGGCTCGCCGCATTCTACTATCACTCCCTCATTAAGGAGGGACACCTTATCGCACAGCGCCTGAGCCTCCTCCATATTGTGGGTGGTCAGGAATATGGTGCATCCCTCATCTTTCTTTTTTAATATCATTTTATGGATCTGCTTCATTGTCTGAGGATCGAGACCGCTTGTCGGTTCATCGAGAAACATGATATCCGGAGAATGCATAAATACTCTTGCGAGCATAAGCCTTGCTCTCATTCCCTTAGAAAGAGCTGATGCCTGTTTGCCGTAAGAATCTCCGAGTCCGACTTCATCAAGCACCTTACCGATCGCGTCTTTCTTTACTCCGTATATATCCGCAAAGATCTTAAGATTATCCGCGCAGGAAAACCTTTCATAAATCC
>CAMNAQ010000105.1 GCA_946531495.1 uncultured Lachnospiraceae bacterium
TGTTTCGGGAACAACGAAATATTCGGAAGAGGAATTGCTTGATATTATTTCCGATGTTAACAGACGGACTTTTGTTGCGGTTGATGAAGATGAAAATGATCTGGGATATGCATTCTGCATTATAAGAGAGCAGCCTGCTTCGGAATATATGGTTCCGTTTAAATACCTGTATATTGACGACCTTTGTGTTGACAGCAGTGTAAGAGGTATGCATATCGGAAAAAGCATATTTGAATATGTGCGCAGGGAAGCGTCAAAAATGGGGTGTTATGAGATCACTCTTAACGTATGGAACGGAAATGAACAGGCCAGGAGTTTTTATGAAAAAATAGGAATGAAAGAAAAATCCACGCAGATGGAGCTGATATTGTAGGAACAATGACCGTTTTTAGCATATTTTGTTGTTGAAATGACTATTTTGTAATATAATTAACGTTGATTTTTTGAGCGAAAGGAGCACTACTTTTATGGCACTGCTTGAAGACTGGAGAGTACTTGCATATAACGAGAAAACCGACAGAGGTCAGATGCAAAAGCTCTGGAGTGATTATTTTGCAAAGGAAAGAGATATCTATGCACAGCTGCTTAAGAATCCCGACGAAGAGGTAAAGGGTACTGTTAAGGAACTTGCCGAAAAATACGGCATTGATCTTATGTATATGACCGGATTTCTTGACGGCATCAATGACAGTCTCAAGGCTCCCAATCCCATTGAGGAGATGACCGAGGATACAGAAGTATCTCTTGCTTTTGACAAGGAGCTTCTTTACAAGAACATGGTAGGAGCCGGTGCGGACTGGCTTTACAATCTTCCCGAATGGAATGATATTTTTGATGAGGCAAAGAGAAAAGAGCTCTATCATGAGGAGAAGGTTGCCGGAATCGTAAAGCGTGAAGGCAAGAAGGTTTATCCCAACGATCCATGCCCCTGTGGAAGCGGCAAGAAGTACAAGAAGTGTTGCGGAAAGGCTAATAATGCGTAATAAAGACGGACATGGCCCCACCTCCGGAGGCTCTGCTCCCGGCAGTCAAAAGCCAAAGCTTAAACCGACAGCTGCATTTTACGGACTCATATGCGTGATACTTGGCATCATAGATCTGATCAATCCGGAAAAGATGCTTAATATCATAGCCTATGCCATAGGTATTTCGGCCATTGTATGCGGAGTGGTTTTTGTAATCAGATACATGGTCAGGGATGTCAGATACAATATGGGAAATAATGATTTCCTGAGCGGTATCGTGGCTGTTGTTATCGGCATAGTCATTCTGGTCAAATGGCAGGAACTTATGGCCCTTGTGCCTATGATCCTTGGGGTGTTCATCATAGTAAGCGGATGCATTAAGCTTCAGGACTGTGTAGATCTGAAAAAACTTGGAAATTCCGCATTTGCCGTAATGCTTGTTATGGCGCTTGCTTTTATCATATTTGGCGCTGTGCTTGTGGCTAACCCTTTTGAGAGCGAAGTTCTGCTTTTGAGACTTATAGGAGTGTCACTTATCCTTTCGGGAATGACTGATATTTTTGCATCGATCTTTTTCGACTCGATCAGGAAGAGTTATGTTCTTGAGGATATTGAGACCACATATACCGAAGAAACTATGGGCAGTGACAAGGCTGCAGATAATACAAAAAAGTGATATCAAAGAGAGGCATGTCATGAAAAAACTTGAAGATTATGTAACAACAATTCCTGATTTTCCCGAGCCCGGGATAATGTTCAGGGATATCACATCCGTACTTCAGGATGCTGACGGACTTCATCTTGCGATTGATACGATGCAGGATAAGGTAAAGGATCTCGATTTCGATGTTGTCGTAGGGCCCGAATCAAGAGGCTTTATCTTTGGAATGCCCTTAGCATATAATCTTCACAAGCCTTTTGTTCTTATAAGAAAAAAGGGAAAGCTTCCCAGGGAAACTGTTGAGAAAACTTACGATCTCGAGTATGGCACCGCAACCATCGAGATGCATAAGGATTCCATCAAGCCCGGTCAGAAGGTTCTTATCGTAGATGATCTTATTGCTACCGGAGGAACCACCAAGGCAATGATAGAGCTTATTGAAGAGCTCGGAGGAGAAGTTGTAGGCATTGCGGTTGTAATGGAGCTTGCCGGATTAGAGGGAAGGAAGAAGATCGGAAATTACAGACTTGATTCCTGTATCATCTATCCCGGAAAATAAGCATTAAAGGAGATTTCTAAAGGATCACCTTCAGATGAATTATGAAAAAATCGGTAAATTTCAAATCTGTGGGTGAGTGGATTTAAGAGAGTATGAAGGATATAAGTGATATAAAAGATTGTGCCGTCACCGAAAGGGGCGGCATATGTCAAAATGTGGATTTCACTGATCCTGAGCTCCTGTACAGGGAGCTTACTCTTAATGTGCGCAAATATCATCCCAGTGATGATATAAGCATGATAGAAAAGGCTTATGCACTTGCAAGCAAGGCTCATAACGGTCAGGTAAGAAAATCCGGTGAGCCGTATATCATACACCCCCTCAACGTCTCCATCATTCTTTCGGAGCTTGAGATGGACAAGGAAACCATAGCTGCAGGACTGTTGCATGATGTTCTGGAGGATACCGATGTTTCCGAGATGATGCTCAGACAGGAATTCGGAGATGAAGTCACGCTTCTTGTTTCCGGTGTTACCAAGCTCGAAAGCATTCCTCTTACACATGTGACAGATAAGTCGGATGAGAAGTTTGAGATGCAGGCAGAGAACCTCAGGAAGATGTTCTATGCCATGGCACGTGATATACGTGTCATAATGATCAAGCTTGCTGACCGTCTTCACAACATGCGTACTCTTCAGTACCAGCCCCCTGCAAGTCAGCTGCGTATCGCAAGAGAGACTCTCGATATCTACTGTCCGATCGCACAGCGCCTTGGCATCAGCAGGATCAAGGTGGAACTTGACGATCTGTCCCTTAAGTATCTCGAGCCCCAGGCTTACAAGGAACTTAAGGATGCCATTGCAGAGAAGAAGACCGAGCGTGAAGCGTACATCGAATCCATCGTTAAGGATGTAAAGGGCTATATTGACGAAGCCGGGATAAAGGCTAAGGTTAACGGCAGAGTAAAGCACTTTTTCTCGATATACAAAAAGATGAAGAACCAGGGAAAGACCCTGGACCAGATATACGATCTCTTTGCGGTAAGGATAATCGTTGATTCCGTTATGGACTGCTATGCAGCTCTCGGTGTAATGCACGAGAACTATAAGCCCATTCCCGGAAGGTTCAAGGACTATATAGCAATGCCCAAGGAGAATATGTATCAGTCCCTCCACACCACACTGATAGGCAAGGACGGACAGCCCTTTGAGATACAGATCAGAACCTTCGAGATGCACAAGGCTGCTGAGTACGGTATTGCTGCGCACTGGAAGTATAAGGAAGCTTCTGACGGCAAGACTCCCGAATCGGGAGAAGAAGAGAAGCTGACATGGCTGAGACAGATTCTCGAGTGGCAGCAGGATATGACGGATAACAGGGAGTTCATGAATCTCCTCAAGAATGACCTGGATCTGTTCTCTGACTCGGTTTACTGCTTCACCCCCTCCGGTGAAGTTAAGAATCTCCCTTCGGGTTCGTGCCCCATAGACTTTGCATATGCCATCCATTCCGCTGTCGGAAACCGGATGGTGGGCGCAAGGGTTAATGACAAGCTTGTTCCCATCGATTATCGTATCAAGAACGGTGATCGTATAGAGATCATAACAAGTGCAAATATCAAAGGTCCCAGTGCTGACTGGCTTAACATAGTCAAGAGTACCCAGGCCAAGAATAAGATCAATCAGTGGTTCAAGAACGTATCCAAGGACGACAATATTGCCAAGGGAAAGGATATGCTCCTGAACTATGCAAAGGCGCGTGGAGTCGATATCTACGCCATAATGACTCCCGATTACCAGCAGGATATAGCATCAAAATATTGTTATCAGGACTGGAATTCCATCCTTGCTGCTGTAGGAAGAGGAGCACTTAAGGAGGGCCAGGTTCTCGGAAGACTTGAAGCACTTTATGAGAAGGATCATCCTACGATCCTTTCCAATGAAGAGGTCATTGCCCAGATAGCGGAGTCCAATCAAGGTGCTGTAAGACATGGTAATCATAACGGCGGCGGTATCACGGTAAAGGGAATGACGGATCTGTCTGTCCGTTTCTCCAAGTGCTGTTCCCCCGTTCCAGGTGATGAGATCGTGGGCTTTGTCACAAGGGGAAGAGGAATATCCATACACAGAACCGACTGTATCAATATCATGGCTCTTCCTGCAGACGAAAGGTCAAGACTTATCGAAGCATCGTGGGCGCCGGGATCTGACGGGTCTCAGAGCGGAAGCTATGAGGTTGAGATCAGGATCTACGCCAACGACAGAAGCGGACTTCTTGCGGATATCTCGAGGATATTCACCGAGAAGAACATATCCCTTATCGGAGTCAACACACGTGTCAATAAGCAGCAGATAGCAACTATCCAGCTTGCCTTTGAGATACACGGAAGAGAAGAACTGGAGAATATCTGCGACAAGATCCGCAGTATTCAGGGAATCGTAGATATCGAAAGAGCCGGAGCCTGAAACAGGGGGACGGTTCCGCTGTTTCATCGTGAAAAATCAAAAGGAGGAATTCTATGTTTGATTGTCCTAATTGTAGAGAATCCCTCGGAGATGGTATAGATATCTGTCCTTTCTGCCGGCATGAGATCACAGCTGAGGAGCGCCTGCAGATAGAAAGGCAAAAGCGAGAAGAAGAGCAGAATGCGAGTGTTGAGGAAAGCATCAGGACAGGAGAGTTTTCCTCACTCAGAATAATATGGCAGGTCATCCATATCGGAACAACAATCTTAGTATTTGTGATCTGGACCATTCTTTTGGCCAATAATCTTAGGTTGCACGCTCTGCTGGAATTAATAGCAGGAATTGTGATTATTTTTGGCGTAAACGTTTACTTTCTTTTGGTTAAGAAGGCCAATAGCTGTCCTCACTGCGGAAAATTTCTGTTCAGGAATTGGGGGACTCAGTGCCAGTGGTGCGGGAGAAATATCAGATGAGTGATATTAAGATAGGCGGAATGGTGATAGGTGCCGTTCAGACCAATTGCTATTTTGTATACAGAGAAGGGGCACCGGATTGTATTCTTTTTGATGCTCCCGATACGGGAAAAGAAATAGTAAGGCGAATTGAAGGTGCGGGCTTTCATGTAAGAGCATTGTTTCTTACCCATGGACACTTCGATCATATCATGGGTGCACAGGATGTCAGGCTTTCTGCCGGAAGCCTGGCTAATTCAAGGGGAGAGGATGCTGTTAAGATCTATGCCCCGAAGGCTGAAGAAGAGATGCTTTCTGATTCCGGCTACAATATGACCGCGTCCTTCGGAACTCCCATGACTCTTAGACCGAATGTATGGATCGAAGACGGCCAGGAGATCGAGATCGCAGGCATTAAGATTAAGGTTATCTCAACTCCCGGACATACACCCGGCAGCGCATCATACTATATCGAAGAGGCGGGGATACTGATCTCCGGGGATACACTTTTCGAAGAGTCCGTAGGTCGAACGGATTTCAGAGGCGGAAGCGCATCTGTGCTGGAAAAGAGTATTCAGGAAAAACTCTTTACACTTCCGGATGACACCGCGGTTTATCCGGGACATGGCGCATCTACAACCATAGGACACGAGAAGAGATACAATCCGTTTTTTGCATGATGTGAATCGGGTAAGTGAAAGAACTGCCCACCCGCTTTCCGGGAACCGTCACCCGTCCACTGATCCCTGTGATGAGGAGGAAGAAAAGATGATGTATTGTCCCAAATGCAGAGAGTCCCTAGGAGATGATATTAAAATCTGTCCTTTTTGCAGGCATAAGATCACGGATTATGAACGTAAGCTGATTGAAGATGCCAGGCGCAAAGAAGAGGAAAAAGCACTGGAAGAGGAGAATAATAAGGCAGAGACCGTGGGCAGAGTAAGAGTCATATGTTTCATCGCCCTGCTCTCTATAGGTCTTATTGTATTATTTACATTTTTTATCCTTATGCATCTTGACCGCATGCAACAGGCTGTTGCCGTGCTGACAGGCGGATATGTGTTTTTGGGTCTGATGGTGCTGTATCTGATCTTTGTAAAGAAGATCAATGATTGCCCCCACTGCGGCAGGTTTTTGTATAGGAACTACGGAACGAATTGTCAGTGGTGCGGTAAAAGGATAAGATAGGTGAACCGGTGCATATTTTAGAAGGTTATCTTGTAAATAATTATGTATTGCTGCTTATGCTTGTAGGCATGCTGACTATGTCTGCGTATGATGTTTTTCTGCGGAAGGACATGATACGTGATCTTCGTGTTACCCTTGTTTTGATATTCCTTTTGTCTCTTTCTGACAATATCGAGACGTATTACGGTAATCTGCCCTATCTGTCTGTGTGGCGTCTTATTTTTTCCGGTTTAAGCTACAGTATCAGACCTGTCATTATACTCGGTACGATCTTCATAGTATATGATAAGGCCAGTAAGCTTTTGTCAATTCCTGCCATAATCAATGTAGTGGCTTCTTTTTCCTGTTTTTTTACAAAGGCTGTTTATTATTTTACGGATGATAATCATTTTCAGAGAGGACCGCTCGGATATATCCAGTATATCGTGTGCGCGTTCTACGTAGCCGTTCTTTTGATCATATCAATAAGGATCGTATCGGATCATTCGATCCAGGAAAGCCTGATCCTGTTTGTAATGGTGGTCTCCGCTGTCGGTGCCGCTATGTTCGGGCTGTTTGGATATGAGAACGGGGTTCTGGTGAATCACACCTTCGGTGCATGTATCATGCTGTACTATCTGTATACATATTCGCAATATACCAAAAGGGATGCCCTCACAGGTCTGCTTAACAGACATTCATACTACAGCCATATTGAGAAACACAGTGAAAGTATTTCAGGTGTGATCTCAATAGATATGAACGAGCTGAAATGGCTGAATGATAACTACGGTCACGAAGCCGGTGATAAGGGCATTTCCACTGTTGGCAGATGCTTTAAAAAGAATTCTTCAAGATTTGATAAAGTGTATCGTATCGGCGGCGATGAGTTCATGGTGTTCTGCAGTAAGGGCGGGGACAGTAGCATTGCGGAAAAAGTGGATGCAATGCGTAAGGATGTCGAAGAAGCAGGTTATTCATGCGCCTTCGGATACTGTGATAAGGGCAGTGTCGAGGAGATGATAAAGAAAGCCGATGAATTAATGTACGAGGACAAGGCCAGGATAAAAGCAGAAATGAATTCAGGCGGCAAAAGAGTTCATTTCAGAGATTGATCTTTAGAAAGAATCAAAAATGGAAAACAAAACTTATGTGTATATAGAGCCGGAGAAGTACCTCATGGATGTGCTGGCACTTCTTCGGTCTTTTTATGCCGGAACGGATATAAAGCCCGTTGTTCCGGAAAGCAGGGAAGATATAAAGGCTAATGCGGAAAAGACAGGATATTTTTTCAGCATTAAAGTGAATGCATATGGTGATGCGGCTGCCGTATTTTCCGGCAAGGAGTACAGGTATACTGCCACGGAA
>CAMNAQ010000106.1 GCA_946531495.1 uncultured Lachnospiraceae bacterium
TAAGGCGGGATGATACATGTTTTGTAGACATGAAGGTTCTCGATGACAGAAATGTCAGCACCGCATCCAATAAATTCTGTGAGTGCAGTGTGAGCGGCAGGGTTCTTGTTGGCACAGATATACGTTCCATCGGTAAGTCCTATATTGCCGATCCAAATACCCATCTTATGTATCCGAAAACAATGATCCCCGCCGTGGAATACCGTATCTGCAAGGGAAGAAATGTGCTTAAAACGGAAGTAAGGAGTATGTGGTACAACGATTAATAGGGGCATTCGTTTGTCGCCGTCCTTTGTTTACAGCCTTACTTCGTCTGCTTAATGCAGCAGCTCTATGGATTTAAGACTTGCGCTTCCGTTTCCGACAAATGTCAGATAAAGAGGAAGAACACCATTTATTTTTTTATCAAAGGTGCATGAGCCTTCAACCCAGATATTTGACCCGTCGCCGCTTATCTCACCCAGAACTTCTCCGTCATATGAAGTTCTGATCTCGAACTTTCCGTGATAATAAGCCCTTGTTTTGATCTTCAGTCCGGTCACATCCTTCATGTCGAAATATTTGAAGCCTATGGTGGTATTGTTTCTGATGGCTTTGATGTAGGAATATCCCTTATCGTTTTCAATGCCTTCCTGGACGATCCTCGGAGCAGAGTTTTCTACATAAACAGTGTGCGCATCGGTAAAGATGTTGCATGCAATGTATGAAGGATATTCACCCTTATCGGAAAGAGGACCGTTATTGAGGCCGCAGGATGTTATCTCAACCTGTTTTATGGAACCATCAGCTTCAAAGCGGATCTTCTCTGCACATCCCTGCCTTGAATACCATGTTCCGTGGGTATGGCGGTGATAGAAGATATACCAGTCGTTTCCTATCTCTACGATGCTTCCATGGTTATTGGCTCCATAGCATGTGGAAACCTCTGCGGGCTTGTATGAATCAATTCCTATATCACAGTTGCTGACGATTACGCCGCCGTATGTGAAAGGACCTTCAGGGCTCTTTGAAGTAGCATAGCAGAGTTCGTGCATTGCTTCAGAGGAATATATAAAATAATATGTATCGCCATGCTTTCTGATGGAAGGAGCCTCGAAGAATGCATGCCCTTCATATTCCGTTCCCTTCGAATATGCATTCCCGGGTGCAACGAAAATGGGAGCTTTTTTTACAGTGAGCATATCCTTATCCAGGATAGTGAGCATTGCTCCGTGCCTTGACTTGTCGTCATGTCCTGCAAATCCTGTGAAAAGATATGTGGTATCGCCTTCTGTCAGTACTCCGGGGTCAAACTGGGGCTCATCACCTTCCTTATCTCCAAGTCTTGTTCCGTCCTCGTAGTGAACATATCCAAGGAAGCTGTAGGGACCTGCCGGTGTATCTGCCACAGCTACGGATACAACGCTTACCTTATCGAGTACGTAGTAGAGATAATATTTTCCGTCAGGGCCTACGGTGACATCCGGAGCATAGAGGCACATATGGCCGTCGGGATTGAAAGGGTCACTTGTCTTCGGAAAGATAACTCCCTCATATTTCCAGTTTCCAAGATCGTTAACGGGAGCTGACCAGCATACATAATCACCCAGACAGAAGGTTTCGCCTCTTAAGATGTCATGGGATCCGTATACATAAACTCTGTCACCGAAAACATATGGCTCTCCATCAGGAATATATTCCCAGCTTGGAAGATACGGATTGACTCCCTGTTTTCTTCCGTTTTGTCTGATTCCGCCTTCAAGCTTGGGCACCGATCCGCAGGGAAGGAATTCCATTTCATTGGGAACAGCGGAAGAGTAAGGCTCCCAAACGGGAAGATCGTTTCCGTCATATCCCTTGCCGTTTGGATCCCCTGTTTTTACAAAGTTTGCAAAATAATCGCTCATCTGACGGGCGAGCTCAAAATGCCTTCCCGTATATGGCCTGTGGCATTTTTCGAGAGTGTCAAAGAAGAACCACAGATCGCAGGAATGGAAGGTTCCCGGATAGCTTTCTCCCGGTGCACCGTCTCCCGGAATATCGGGATCAAAGCGGTAATACCAGAATTTCTGGTCCGGGGCATTATCTGACATCTGAGGAAGAGCGTTTTTGACCGACTTTTCAACTATATTTACACCGCCGAAGGTGAATTCATCGGAGGTGTTGCCGGTGATTATGGGTACGTTTACACATTCTCTGTTTATGAGACGATCGGTGGGATTTCCGATACAGAATTTTCCGTCATTTATCGGAACCATCATCTTACCGCCGCCTTCTCTCTGGAATCTGTTATATCCGGAAAGGAGCTCCTCTGAAGATGCCTTTCTGGCTTCCTCGAGATTCTTAAAGCCCATGAAATCAAAGAATTTTTGTCCACGATCCTCTGCTTCGCTAAGGCTAATGGGATTGAAAATATCCTCCACAGAACCGTCCGGTGTGATGATACCGCTAAGGATAACCGCACCTTTTATTGCGCTGTTATCATATGCACTTGTAAGCTGCTGAAGAACGCTTCCGCCACCTGCGGACTGTCCTGCTATGGTGATCTTTTCGGGGTCACCTCCAAATGATGCTATATTTTCCACTACCCAGTTTAAACCGGCTCTCTGGTCAAGAAGACCGAAGTTTCCCGGGGCATCGGGGCTTTCTGCTGTTATTTCCTTGCCTGAAAGATATCCGAACACATTAAGTCTGTATGCGACGCTTACAACGATGATCCCCTTTTTGGCAAGCGCTTCACCGTTAAATTCCATCTCAGCGGTATATCCCCACTGAAAACCGCCGCCGTAATACCATACGAGTACGGGAAGCTTTTCGTCCTTTTCTTTTGCGGGAGTCCAGATGTTGAGATAGAGGCTGTCCTCGCTCATGGGAATGTCTTTATCAACATGCCATTCCCTGCAATATATATCCGTACCCATGCCGGGTCTGTCCTGATATGAGATGGGTCCGAACTCGTAGCATTCACGCTCGCCTTCCCAGTCGGCTGCGGGCTGTGGAGCTTTCCATCTGTTTTCCCCTACAGGAGGTGCGGCAAAGGGAATCCCTTTAAAAACAGTGATCCTCGGGTCATTCCCCGGAAGTCCCTTTACGATTCCGTTTTTAACATTTGTTTTTCTAAGCATTATGTACCCCTTTCTGTTTTATGGCATGAGTCAGTGCCGTCCAAACATATCCTACATATTATAATTTATAATATCCTGACTGTCTTATAATATTGTGCCGCATGATGCCTAAAAATTGTCATTGTTTGTGGTATAATAATTGTGATTTTTCTGTGTATTTTGTGTGCTTTTAACGATTATCTGATAAGATTTTTTAGATGGATCACATTCGGGGATTTTATCCCGTGGTTTTGTGGTTCGAGAGGAAGATATGGCTGACGACAGAGTAACGGCGCTTGGGTATGAATTTGCCTGTCTTGATGATGCGATACTTGCCCAGTCCGAGATCAAAAAAATAGATTATCTCAAGGAACACCTTGACCGCGGTGATGCTGATACGGTCAAGGCTCTTTACGATAAGGCGATTGATGAAAAATTCTTCAAAACTCCGGTAGGGATTGGATTTCTTTCGGAGATGAGAGAATACCTTATAGGTACGCTTGATTTTCCGGAGGATGAGGTAAGCGCGATTCCTCTGTACATGTTCTACGATACGACGGCTGATAAGAAAAAGGCTAAGAAAGCTCCCGAAAAAAAGAAAGAGCATGTTGGGATCCTTTTCGTGTCCATAGTTCTTAATATTGCTTTGGTAATAGGCGTGATAATCATGTTCTGGATCGCAAAGACCACTGATCAGCCGAATATATTGAATTACGAGTCTGCAATAACCAACAGGTATGCGGCATGGGATCAGGAACTGAGGGAACGCGAAAGTGCTGTCAGACAGGCGGAGCGTGAGCTTGGGCTGGATTCCGAAGCCATATTTGAAGAGGATACACAAAGCGATGATTCAGATTGATCGGATGATCGCAGGTTTTGCATTATAGCGTTTTATTGGACTGTTTTTTGATCTTTATGATCATGAACATGTTTCGGGAGATTGGAAAATGGATAACGTCAGAGTGCTTATTGCAGATGACGAAGAGCGAATGAGAAAGATCGTAAGAGATTTCCTTGTAAGAGAAGGGTATAGCATAGTAGAATGCTCCAATGGTCTTGAAGCGGTTGATACCTTCCGTGACAATCCGGACATATCCCTTATCATCATGGATGTCATGATGCCTGTGATGGACGGCTGGTCAGCGGTTGAGGAGATTCGAAAATCCTCAAAGGTTCCTATAATCATGCTGACAGCAAAATCCGAGGAAAAGGATGAACTCAGAGGCTTTTCCATCGGAGTCGATGAATATGTTGCAAAACCTTTTTCTCCCAAGATACTTGTAGCAAGAGTCAAGGCACTTTTAAGAAGATCCTCGCAGTCAACGGAAGGGTCCGACATCATAACTGCGGGATGTATAAAGCTTGACCGCTCGGCCCATCAGGTCTTTGTAGACGGGAATCCTGTGGAGCTTTCCTATAAAGAGTTCGAGCTCCTTGGATTTTTCCTGGATAATAAAGGGATTGCCCTTTCCAGGGAAAAGATACTTAACAGTGTCTGGGATTATGATTATTTTGGCGAAGCAAGGACCATTGATACTCATGTAAAAAAGCTTCGTGCCAAGCTCGGCCCCAAGGCAGGTGAGATGATAAAGACTATCTGGGGTATGGGCTATAAGTTTGAGGATGCTGAATCTTGAACAGATCTGACGGAAAATCTAAGTTTTTCTTTTCGATAAAGTGGCAGTACACTCTTATCTTTGCGGGACTTATGGCGGGTGTCATCGGTATTGCCATTTTACTGAGTTCTCTTTTTCTTCCAAAATACTATGAATATACAAGGACAGAGTCTATCAGGAAGGTCTATGATGAGCTGCTTGATGCTTCTGAATCGGAAGCTTTTAATGATGAGCCCGGAACGATAAACAGGCTGGATGATCTTTCCATGCGGAATAATCTTTCCATCGTCATATTGGATGATGATTCCGATATCGTTTATGCATCGAAAAACGGTGAACGTGACATTGATATGGTGCTTGTGGGATATATAATCGGTCTGACAAGAGAGCCTGTAAGCATAAGCGTGATAGAAAAAACCGACCTTTACGAGATAAGAAAAACTGCAGCGAACAATAATGAATTTCTTGAGATGTACGGAAAGCTGGAAAACGGATATTCATTTCTTGTAAGATCGCCCCTTGAAAGTATTGCGGAATCTGCTGCGTATGCTAACAGGTTCTTTCTCTTTGTCGGATTATGCGGGATCCTCGCCGGAGCAGTTATAGTTTTTCTCGTATCAA
Source organism: uncultured Lachnospiraceae bacterium (assembly GCA_946531495.1). GTDB lineage: Bacteria > Bacillota > Clostridia > Lachnospirales > Lachnospiraceae > AC2028. The sequence continues at coordinate 5,321 of CAMNAQ010000106.1, forward strand.
TGAGGGTGAGCCGTCCAATACTTAAGCTCAGTGATATCTCTGCCAAAATGGTAGATCTTGATTTTGATGCAAGATATAAAGGGCATGAGAAAAATGAGATAGGGCTTCTGGGCAAAAACATAAATGCCATGTCCGAATCCCTTGAGAAAGCCGTATCGGAGCTAAAGACAGCAAATAATGAGCTTAAGCGTGATATCGAAAAAAAGGAGAAGGCAGCGGAAGAGCACAGAGAATTTATATCCAATGTCTCTCATGAGCTGAAAACCCCTCTTGCACTTATTCAGGGATACGCTGAAGGGCTTAAGGAGGGCGTATCTGATGACCAGGAGAGCAGGGACTACTATCTGGATGTCATACTTGATGAAACCTCCAAAATGAACAGGATGGTAAAGCAGCTTTTAAGCCTTGACCAGCTGGAAAACGGTGAGGATGTGATAGATCTTGAAAGGTTTGATATCAGCGAAGTCATTGCCAATTACCTTCAGTCTGCATCGAAGCTTGCGCTGGATGAGGGGGCAGAGGTTGTCTTTGATGAAAAACCCGGAAACTATGTCTGGGCAGATCCTTTCAGGGCAGAGACGGTTTTTGCCAATTTCTTCAGCAATGCGGTACATTATTGCAAGGAAACCGACGGACACAAATTCATCAGGATATACTATGAAAAACGTGATAAAATACTAAGGATATGTGTTTATAACACAGGCGATAAGGTACCTGAAGAGTCTTTGGACAGACTTTGGGACAAATTCTATAAAGTCGATAAGGCAAGGACCAGGGAATACGGTGGAAGCGGTGTCGGACTTTCAATCGTTAAGGCTATACAGACCTCCATCGGAATGGGATACGGCGTAGAAAACAGAGATGGCGGAGTCGTCTTTTGGTTTGAACTGGAATCAAAATGAGGTGATTGCAAAATGAAACTTACTTTTTACAATGAGGTCATTCAGCTTGATTATGAGCTGGGAACTCTTATTGCATCGTCGGAAGATCCGATGTTTGCCAATTATCTTTTAGGGATCAAGAATCAGCTTCAGTCGGATCCGAAATCTGTTCTTGAATTGAGAAAGCAGGTCATTTCCAACTATGATATTTATGCTGCCAAGATGAATTCTCTTGGATGCCCCGTTGAAAAGCTTTATTTTAAGGCTATCTACGGCAATATGGAAACGCCCGAGATAAAGAATCCTCTTTTCCCTCAGATAAGTGCTCCCGTCAGGGTGGAAGAGCCTTCTGAGGCAGCTGTTGCAGTTGCTTCCACCGGGGGAGAAGAGTCAGTTTCGACAGGCACTACCACCGGGGCAGAAGAGTCAGCTGTAACAGGTACTTCCGCATCCGGCAATGAGTCTGTTGAGGTGAATATATCTGATCAGGTAATACAGGAAGATACTTCGTCGGCTGATACAGCAAGTTCCGAAATGCAGGCAGAAGAGCAATCAGTTGTTTCTTCCGAGTATGCTGAACCACCCCGGATGGAATCGGGTCAAACGGCAGATTCCAGGGTCAACGCCTCAGCCGGTGGGCAGAGCGATCCTTCCATGCACGAGGCGCAGCTCAGCGGAACATACAATTATCAATCACAGAATGTTCAAAAAACTGTTCTGACCAACCCCTATACCGGCATGCCTGTTACCATGCCTATGAACCCTCAGGCCGCCGGAAAGCAGACTTCAATGGCCGGAGCTCCCAAAGCTGAGTATGCAGTCGGTGCTATTGTGATGTCCGTCCTTGGTTCGGTTTTCCTTCTTACCGGACTTGTGTATTTTGCAATCAATTTCCTGGATACCTTTGCGCAGGGCATGCTGATGTATGTGGTATGCGGTCTTGTGCTTGCTTTCTCTGAATTTGTCATCAGACGTATTGTTGCAAAGCTGTCTGCCGTGTTTACCGCAATAGGCATAAGCGGTGTGTTCTTGACGACGGTTGTTAATTACAGATCTCTCGGAAATATAAGTCTTCCGGTAGCTGCTTTAATACTTGGCGTGTGTGCGGTTCTTGTATGCTTCTTTGGGTATATAAGAAAGAGCCAGCTTTATTCTGTCATTGGATTCCTTGCTGCGTTTGTATCTTCGGTGGCGATTGGAAATAATGTATCAGCAACCGAATTCATGGTCATTACCCTCGGAACACTTATCATTTCAACCCTTTGGCTGTTTTTCCCTGTTGCTAAAAGATACGATATCCTGACGCCCCTTATGATCCTCGCGGAACTCGGA
>CAMNAQ010000107.1 GCA_946531495.1 uncultured Lachnospiraceae bacterium
TATCGAACACTACGGATACAGCCTTGTCACCGAGAAGAGAACCTTCAAAATCGAAGCCGTATTTGTCTCCCGCCTGGGATAAAAATTCCGAAGATACATGAACCGCATTAAGCTCTGTTCCGAGTGCATCCGCAACCGTTTTATAGATCTGATCCCAGGTAAGTATCTCGTCGCCCGTTATCTGAAATGCTTCGCCGATGGCATGTCTGTTACCCATAAGTCCCGTGAAGCCGATGGCAAAATCCTTATTGAAGGTTACTGCCCAAAGAGAGCTTCCGTCGCCCTGAATGATGACCTTCTTTCCCTCCATCATTCGCTTGAGGACCTGCCAGTAGCCGTTCTTTCCGTGAACGCCGAGAGGAACATTTCTCTCATCATATGTATGGCTGGGTCTTACGATAGTAACGGGGAATCCTTCCTCCCTGTACTTCTTCATAAGGAACTCTTCACATGCGATCTTATTTCTCGAGTACTCCCAGTGGGGATTTGCAAGGGTTGTCCCCTCGGTTATGATGTAGCTTGCCGCAGGTTTATGATATGCGGATGCAGAGCTGATATAAATGTACTGGTTCGTTCTGCCCTTGAATAATCTGTAATCTCTCTCTACCTGCTCCGGAACAAAGCCTATAAACTCGCATACGCTGTCAAAGGTCATGTCGCCAAGTGCCGAAAGAACCGCTTCCTCGTCATTTATATCAGCTCTGATGGTATGGACTCCCTCGGGAACAACAGAATCACGGTTACCTCTGTTGAGAAGCCATACCTCCCAGCAGGGATCCTTTGCAAGTCTTTCAACTATCGCTGTACTGATCTGTCCTGTTCCGCCAATAAATAATGCTTTCATATTTTCCCCTTTTCTGATCTGTAGATCCTGTGTTTATATTTTTCCGATATCGCTGAGTCCGGGATCTGAAAGCCCAGTCAAGTGCTCAGTAAGGACTGCACATGGAATGAGCTTTTTCCACAGCCTGTTCAAGAGTCATATCATAGAAAAGACCTGCGCCGAATATCCTTCCGGATTTCTTATCATCGACAAAGGCTCCGACAACAACTCCGGGAATCGATGATTCCGGTGCATTGGGAGCATTGGGGCCTCCGAGGTCCGTTCTGCACCATCCGGGATCGGTAAGATTGATCATTACATCAGTTCCCTGAAGCTTGGATCCGATATCTATGGTCACCTTATTGAGCGCTGCCTTGGATGCAGAATAGCCGGCCTGCTCAGGCTCAAGAGCGATTCCGCTGGTTGTATTTACGATCCTTCCGAAGCCCTTTTCGATCATGCCGGGAAGGAAGTGATAACAGATCATCATAGGAGCTGTGGTATTGATAAGAAAGCTCTTTGTATAATCCTCTACAGGTGTTTTCAGCCATTCTGTTCTGTAAGCCACCTGCATTCCCGCATTGTTCATTACTATATCAACACGAACACCGAGGGAATCGATCTCATCAAGCATGCTCTTTACGCTGTCTAAATCCGAAAGTTCCGCCTCAACAGGTATGCATTTAACACCAAATGCCTCTACCTCGGCCTTCACCTTATCTGCATGTTCTTTCTTTCTGCTCTGAAGGATGATATTGCATCCTCTTTCTGCAAGGAACAGGGATACGAGTCTTCCGATCCCCCTTGCTCCGCCTGTAACAAGCGCCCATCTTCCTTTTACATCTACCATTTCAAGCCTCCTTGTGATCGACGCGGCCTGCGCAAACACCTGCGTCAGTTTTTCCACCACATCGTCAATGTAGCACTAATGATACCCGGCATGATATAATCGACATGTTCAAAAATAGAATAAATCGATACAGATTTATAATACAAAACACGACTTGAAAAAATCCCGAAAAATGGGTGAGGTATCTGACATGGCGGAAAAATTCGAATACTCGGATCTTGTAGATCACAGATATGAATGCTTTACGGGCGATTATGAGAAGGACTTCAGCTTCGGGCTTCACTGGCACTATTTTATGGAGATCCTGATGATGATAAACGGGGAAATGGAAATGCAGATCGGTAATTCCATGATCATTGCAAAGCCCGGGGATGTTATCGTTCTCCTTCCCTCCGTTATGCATTCCATCAGAATACTAAGTGAAACGGCGCAGTACTACGGGATCAAGTTCAAGCCCGGAAGCCTTTACGAACAGACGGATACGGACACGATAAAATGGAACGAAATGTCACTGTTTAAAATCGCGCTTTCGGATAAAAATGTAAGATCACATTTTCCTTCAAAAATGACCGGCAAAACAGATATCCGCTACATGATGAAGCTTGCCAACCGTGAAATGGATGAACAGCACCCCGGATATCTCGGAAATATCAGCGCCGCCGTAAGGATAATACTGACGGATATAATAAGGATCTGGCAAAAGGAAGGCCTGTCTCCGGACAATCTGCTGCAGCACCCGGAGGAAACACTTGCGGTGGAAGCCATCCCGGCCTATATAGATGAAAACATATCGGAGGAACTGAAAGTGGAGAAGCTGGCCGAAATATGCAATCTCAGCTACTCCGGTTTTGCCAAGAAATTCCATAAGATGTTCGGACGCTCATGCAAAAAATATATCGAATACATGAGAGTAAGAAAGGTCGCGCAGCTCCTGAAGGACACCTCCAAGGACCTCAATACGATAACCCAGGAAACAGGATTTGCCGATGCAAGCCATATGATCAGATGCTTTAAAAAAGAATACGGAGAGACACCGAAAAAATACAGGGACCGGAGATGAGCATTTCACCTTTCCGGTCCCGGATACTGGCTGATATTTATTTTTCGTTTTCAGGCATAAATTCAAGTATCTCTTCATCGTCCGAAATATCATCTTCATCCGGTGCATCTCCGTTTTTATCTCCGATGATATTTTCAATCTGACAGGCTGTTTTTTCGTAAAGCTCAAGGAGCTTTGCATGCTCATTGGTAAGAGTGATCTCATCCATGCTCTTTGAAGCAAGCTCCACAGATGCGGCAAGATCCGACAGTTCAAGGGCTCCTATCGTCCTTGCATTGGTCTTAAGTGCATGAACAAGGACCGTATAGTCATTCCAGTTTTTATCCAAATAAAAGTCTTCAAGCTTTTCAGAACGTTCCGGAAGATCTTTTAAGAAGTCGATAAGTATCTCCCTGTAAAAGCTTTCGTCCTGGGTATATACAAGCGCCTGCTGCGTATCAAAGCCCGCTTTTTTCAGCCCGGCTATCATATCGATTTCCACGCGAACTTTCGAAGTATTTCCTGAGTTTGTACCGGACTCTTCCGCAGAGCCTACAAGCGTAACCTTATCCTTCGGAAGATAATCTGTCAGCATCTTTTCAAGAATGCTTCCTTCAACAGGCTTGGTCAGATAATCCGTAAAGCCTTCGGAAAGATATCTCTCCTTGGCTCCTCTTATCGCATCGGCTGTAAGGCAGATGACAGGGGTGCCTGTATTCTTCCCGCTCTCAAGTGCCCTTATCCTCTTAAGGGTTTCCGTACCGTCAAGTCCCGGCATGCGCTGGTCAAGCAGTATAACGTCATATGCCTGTTTGTCTGCCATGGCGATGGCCTCTTCACCGCTTTCGACCGAATCAATCAAAACCCCGGTCTTTTTCAGGAGATTTTTGACCACGAGGATATTCATCCTAGTATCGTCCACAAGAAGGATCCTTGCATCCGGCGCATGGAAGGATTCCGTATATTTCTCCTCTTTATCGTCATCAAGACCTCCGATCCTGTATTCGCCGATAGGCTCCGGATTTTCTATCTTCTGCCATACCTCGAACGAGAAAACCGAACCCTCACCGTATCTGCTCTTCACATTCAGACCGCTTCCCATCAGATCGAGAAGCCTTGTGGTAATGGACATGCCAAGTCCCGTTCCCTCAATCGTCCTGTTCTTTACCACGTCGAGTCTTTCAAAGGATTCAAAGAGCTTCTGCATATCGCTTTCTTTGATACCCATTCCGGTATCCGCAACCTCGACATAGATAAGTACCCTGCCGCTCTCCCTCTTTGATTCCCTTACTTTAAATACAACGCTTCCTTCCTGCGTGTACTTTACCGCATTTGTCAGAAGGTTCAGGATACACTGGTTGATGCGTACGTCATCTCCGTTAAGCTCGGAAGGAAGCCCCGGATTGACCTCAACCTTAAAGTCAAGGTGCTTTGCCATCGCTCTTTCCTGTATCGAATTGACAATATAGGTGATGAGTGAACTGAGGCTGTATCTGACGGGCACGATCTCCATCTTGCCGTCTTCGATCTTTGAAAAATCAAGGATGCTGTTTATAAGCTGAAGAAGCGCTTTTCCGGAATTATTGATATTTCCGGCATATTCACGTATTGCATCGTTCTCGGCTTCCCTGAGGATCATCTCATTCATTCCCAGGATGGCATTGATGGGAGTCCTGATCTCATGGGACATATCAGCAAGGAATTTGCTTTTTGCTTTATTGGCCTCCTCAGCAGAGCTTTTTTCAAGTCTGAGTACCTCAGCTTCATATTCCTGCTTCTGCCTTCCGGCATTCATCTCCTCAACCTTTTTGCCGTAGGCCTGTTCATTACGGTATCCGAGGTAATAGAAAAATGAAATGAAGGCAAATATGGATAGTGACACGATGATATTTACGGCAAGCTGTGAGGATGCTTCCTCAAAAAGATCGGCATTTTCAACATCTATCAGCACATACCACTGATCCATGACCGTATTGACAAAAAATGTGTGTTCCTCATCATTTTCGGTCACTTCGATCACGCCGTTTCCCGCACTGACAATGCTGTCAAAAAGCTCTGCCCCATACCTGTCATTTACATTTTCACCGCACATTTCACGGTCCCTATGCGAGATGATCAGACCATCCCTGTTGACTATCATCGCATATCCGTCTTCTGCGATCGAAACACGCTCAGTAAGATCCTGGATATGATTGACGATAACATCAAGCGCAACGATATTTCTCGTATCATACGAGCCGTCCTCAGCTTCACTGGTGAGGGGCTTACATATCGTGATAACTACGGAATGTGTATGTGCATCAACATATGGCGGAATGATCATTACACTGCCGTCACCGGATGCAGCCACCTTGTACCAGTCCCTTGTTGTGGGATCATATCCTTCGGGAGGAACCCAGCCTGCGCCGTCCATATATTCGCCCCTGATAAAACCGTACAATCCCGTGAAATTCTCATCAAAATTGTCAAACTGCCTCTGGGTCTGGCCATAGATATATTCCATGATCGCATCCTGGGATTCTCCGTTTTCGAGCATAAGATCAACCGAATCCGCCGTAACGTTGAGGGTGGACATTGCAATCGTCAGATAGTTTTCAAGCTCCGCGGACAGGTTCTCGACCTTGTCCTCACCGGATTTATAGATACTCTGTACTGACACTCCGTAGAACAACCTTGAATTGTAGATCACGCCAAATACCATGAGAGAAAAAGTGACAAGCAGCGTAAAGAGAAGGTTGAACCTGCTCCTGCGAAGCTTTACGAACTCATCCTTCCTGTCTCCGTCCTTATGCCGGACGATCAGAAAATAGACGACCAGCAGGATCATCAGTCCCAGCACAACCGATATGGTGAACAGCGCGATCGTGATAAAGGAGTTGATATCAATGGAGCCGTACACTTCAGGCATGCTTCTTTTCATTCTGATCGCAAGATAGTATCCTCCGATACAGCCTCCGAATACTATAGCCGTAACGAGGACCTGCAAAAGTGCCTGAAATCTTATCTCTGCGGGAGTTTTCTCGGAGTACTCAAGCCCGTATGCTTTATATTCCTTCTTGATACCCCATGCAAAAAACAGCTCCGTCAGATATCCGGCGGTGGAAAAATAGTAATAAGGATTTGCAATATCACTGCTCCAGTCAAAACATGACGCGGTCCAGGAAGAATATTCCATGATCACAAAAAAGAGGACAAGACCGTGGAAATACGGAAAAGCCGCCGGATTCTCCGTTTTCTTTTTCTTGTAGTAGTACATAATGGTCTGGATACAAAAGCATGCGATAGCTGTGGAAAAGCCTACCTGCCAGGTATTATTGAAGATCCCACCGTACCTGATATAAATAAGATACTGGGCTACGTTCAGCGGGATCGGAAGAAGGATCACGGGATGAAAGAACCCGAGGCAGTCATGGTCTCTCATTCTGATGACCGTGATCAGGAGTACAACATAACCCACATTCCAGCCAAAATATGCAAGGAACTCCGATACATTCGGTTCCTCCATCATGACAAGCGTATATGTGGTCCAATAATAGTTACTGAGAAGATTTGCAAAAAAGAATCCGGCCGCCAGAAGCCATCCTCTTTTGGTTTTTTCAATATAATTATACAGACAGCTCAGCATCCCGATAATGGACGCAAGAAGCATAATGATATCAGTGACCAGATCCATGTTCAGCATTTCTAAAAAACCACCTCATAAACAAATAATTAATTTTTCGCAAAATTTACATATAATCTTATAACAAAAGGCAAAAGAATGGTACAATACAATGCGTTGTGTAAAAATTTAACACCCCATGCCGGGCAGTATGATTATAACGGAGATTTTGCAAAAATGGGTACACTTCGTGAAGAAGAAAAAGAAAGATGGAAAGAGATAAAGGATAAGCCTTTTAAATATAAGCTCGGATATTTCTGGGACTACTATAAAGGCGTTTGCCTGGGAATAATCATAGCGATAATCGTCATTGTTTCAATCGTAAGGACCGTTGCAAGCTACAGGGATTACGCATTATGCGTGATCATGGTAAACACGGAGCCCATCACAGCCGATGAAGCGGCGATAGAATGGAAAAGCGATCTGGAAGATCAGCTCAATGTAGACACAGATAAATACCAGGTATACATAGATACCTCCATATCGATCGGCGGAGGAGCAAATGCCAATGTGGAATACGCCGCAATGCAGAAGCTCACGGCATATCTGACATCGGCAACAATTGACGTCTTTATTGCAGATACGTCGATCTTTGAAGAGTACTGCCAAAACGGCAACCTCTTTGATCTGAGAGATGTTTTTTCCGAAGAGGAGCTGGAGGCTATGTCCGGAATGATCTACTACACAGACGCCGCCACCTTTGAAGACTACGATGATATTACCAACATCCGTGTTTCCGAGGATCAGTCGGCATATGTCGTGGATCACCACGACCCGGATTCAATGAAGGATCCCATCCCCATGGGAATATTCATATCCGAGGATTCCAGGATAGGCCGGTCCGGGGTATATGATAATCTTAAGGAATTCAGCGATTATCAGGGATATCCCTCAGAGCCCGTAATGGGGATCGTATTAAACACCACTCATTACGATTCTGCAGTAGAAACGCTCAGATACTTTGAATAATTACAGGCTCGCGGCTCGATCATGCAGTGTTTTCCAATTCAGCCGCATACATATATCACCATAGAAAAAAGC
>CAMNAQ010000108.1 GCA_946531495.1 uncultured Lachnospiraceae bacterium
AATTGAACTGGTAATTTTTATCTGATATAATCTCTAAGCAGGGTAAATTTACGTTTGTTTGCGCATGCTGTCAGATGCGCCGGCTTTTTATCTCTACGGAGGCAGATATCGGATATGAGTAGCGTACAGCTTCTTGATAAGACCAGAAAGATTGGAAGACTGCTTCACAACAACAATTCAAGCAAGGTTGTTTTCAATGATATCTGCTCCGTTATGAGGGATATTCTTGGATCGAGCGTTATAGTCATAAGCCGTAAGGGAAAGCTTCTTGGTCAGGGCCTTTTGCCGGGAGAAACTCCGATAACAGAGCTCATTGGGGGCAATGTCGGAGAGTTCATAGACAAGATGCTCAATGAAAGGCTGTTGTCCGTTCTTTCCACCAAGGAAAACGTGAACCTTGATACTCTGGGATTTGAGAAGACTGATACCAGGATCTATAAAGCCATAGTTACTCCCATTGAGATCGCCGGTGAAAGACTGGGAACTCTTTTCGTTTACCGGATAGATAAGGAATACGACATAGACGATATCATCCTGCTGGAGTACGGTACGACCGTTGTCGGACTTGAAATGCTCAGATCCGTCAGCGAGGAAAGCGCCGAGGAAACAAGAAAGATTGCGGTTGTTAAGTCTGCGATAAGTACACTTTCGTTCTCGGAAATGGAAGCTATCGTACATATTTTTGACGAACTCGAGGGAAATGAAGGCATACTTGTTGCCAGCAAGATAGCAGACAGGGTGGGGATCACAAGATCCGTCATCGTAAATGCGCTCAGAAAGTTTGAAAGTGCCGGAATAATAGAATCAAGATCCTCCGGCATGAAGGGCACATATATCAAGATACTTAATGATTATGTTTTTGATGAGATCGAGTCACTCAGGATCTCACAGGGCATTAAGTGATCACGGACTTTGTCCGATAAAATAACTGATAGGACAAGTTAATATAACGGATTGAGAGATTATTAAAAGGATTTACTTTCGGGTAGGTCCTTTTTTGTTTCTCCGATCACGGGTGCGGTACAAGATATAGTTTTTGCTTTTCTCTGCTTTTTGTTTCCACAAAATCTTGTATGAACGGCGCCGGAACTTAAAAATATATTGTGTTTTTATGTTTTTTCAGTATAATAAATAAATGGTAAGGTATAAAAGGTGGCTTATTATGCCTTAAAAAGGAGAAAGCATGGTAGGAACAAGTGCATTTGATTATATCAATGTTCTGGAAAAAGCCGCAGATGCGGCATGGCTCAGAGATCAGTGCATTGCTAACAACATAGCGAATGTCGACACTCCCGGTTACAAGAGACAGGATGTTGATTTTGAATCCGTTCTCGAAAAAGAACTCGGATACCGCAGATCCGAATCCATGGATGAAAAGGTGGGAAATCTCAAGCTTTCCAGACTTAAGGTCGGTGCTTATACCGATGCTGCAGGTTTTTCGTACAGAACCGACAGGAACAATGTTGACATAGAAAACGAGAATGTTCTGCTGGCTCAGAACCAGCTTAAATATCAGGGGCTCATGAAGGGAATCAATTCCGAATTCCAGAACCTTCAGAGAGTAATGAAGTAGTGAAAGGAGTACGCCATGGGAATGTTTACTGCTTTTGATATATCGGCATCCGGACTTACCGCTCAGCGCTACAGGATGGATATAATCGCAGAAAATGTTGCGAATGCCAACACGACCAGAACACAAAACGGCGACCCCTATGTAAGAAAGGTTGTCTATTTTGAGGAAAAGGGTGTGAGAGGCAGCGATACCTTTTCACATGTTCTTAATACCGTAAGTAAGAACTATGCTGGCAAGGGAGTCAGGGTTGCCAAGGTTCTCGAGGATAAAGCAACACCTCAGAACATGGTATATGACCCTTCACATCCCGATGCCGATGAGAACGGATATGTGATGTATCCCAATGTGAACATAATTACCGAGATGACGAATCTGATCGATGCCAGCAGGTCCTATGAGGCAAATGCCACTGCTTTTGATGCAGCCAAGGCTATGGCCCAGCAGGGACTTTCCATCGGACAGAGCTGACACTTACCAGGCTGTGAGGTGATGCTATGAATGCTTCTCTTGTGCATGAACTTACCGGTGCCGTAGATCTGTATAAAACCAATAATGCAGCGAAGGGCATTAATTCTCTTCAGGGCGAGACATCTGACGGAACTCTTTTTTCCTCGGTGTTTAACACCGCTGTTGAAAATATCAAGACGACAAACTCATATTTATCCGATGCGGAGAATCAGGAGATTCTCTTTGCACTCGGGCAGTCGGATTCGACACATGATCTTACCGTAGCTCTTCAGAAAGCTCAGACGGCACTGCAATATACCGTTGCCATCAGGGACAAGCTTCTTGAGGCATACAAGGAACTTATGCAGATGCAGATTTAATAAGGGATTCTTTTTTCGGAGGCGTAGGGATGCCTGAAAGGCTGAAGGAAATCTTAGAAAAGATCAAAGAATGGTGGAATAAGTTCACCTCAAGACAGAAAGGCATAATCATCGGCCTTACTGTCTTTACTGTTGTTATTTTCGGGGTCATAGTCTTTTTCGTATCAAGACCAAAGTACAAGGTTCTGATAACCGCATCCAATACAGCCGAAGCCTCCAAGATCATCGCCATACTTGATGAAAATACCATAGAACATACCGAATCCCAGGATGCTCTTACCATCAGCGTTAATACCTCACAGTATACCGCAGCTGAGCTTGCTCTCGGTTCCTCGGGATATGTTCCGGAGGAGTATTCACTTGAAGATGCACTTTCAAATTCTCTTTCCACCACAACCTCGGATACCAACAGAAGGTATCAGTTATATCTCGAAAATAAGTTAAAGACGGACATTCTTACGATAGAGGGTGTTGAGGATTGTAAAGTAAATCTCAATATTCCGGAAGATACCGGAACCCTTATTTCTAACGAAGAGGAATCGTCCGCATATATCCAGATACAGCATGACGGAAGCTTTACCGCTGCCAAGGCTGCGAACCTGGCAAAGTGTGTACAGACCTTCCTGAGAAATGATAATACAGCGAATATCACGATACTTGATTCTGACGGAAATCTTCTTTTTGCCGGAGGCGATGATTATTCATCATCAGGAATTGCCAATTCAATGCAGGAACTTCGCAATCAGGCCGAAGCCATGATCGCAAACCAGGTTAAGAAGGTACTCCTCGGAACGCCGAATTACAACAATGTCGAGGTTACCTCTCATCTCGATATGGATTATTCCAATTATGAGAGGACCGTTAAGGAATATTATGCGAACGAAGGCCGCACCGAGGGTATGCTTTCCCATGAGGAAAATTATGAGTCCTCTTCGGAAAACGGAGTCGGAGGTATTCCCGGAACTGATTCTAACGGGGAAAATACTACCTATGTCACCAGTGATTATGGCAACAGTTCAACCTCGAGCACTGAAAACGAGAAGGATTATCTGCCGAACGAATCGTCGGAATATAAGATAACTCCCGCAGGAGCCATTAATTATTCCGCATCGTCCATGTCCATAACAGCTTTGTCATATAAAGAGATAAGGCAGGAGGATGTAGAAGCTCAGGGGCTTCTCGACGGAACCACATGGGAAGAATATAAGATAGCGAATTCTTCCGACAGAAAGCTGGAGGTCGATCCCGATCTTTATATGGTTGCCGCTAATGCTACGGGTATCCCTGTTGCCAATATCACGATAGTTGCTTATGAGTCGCCTGTATTCTATGACAAGGAAGGAATGAAGATCAGCTGGACCACAGTGCTGTCCGCATTCCTGATAATCCTTATCCTCGGACTTCTTGCATTTGTCATCCTGAGAAGCATGGGAACACGTAAGGAAGAGGAGGAGACTCCCGAGCTGTCGGTTGAAGATCTGCTTCAGTCGAATCCCGAACCGCAGATCGAGAATATCGATGTTGAGAATAAGTCCGAAACCAGAAGAATGATAGAGAAATTTGTTGATGAAAATCCCGAGGCGGCAGCCGCACTCTTGCGTAACTGGCTGACCGACGAGTGGAGCTGATCATAAGGAGATAAGAGCAGATGGCCATGTCGTCATCAAATGAAATATCCGGTATTCAGAAAGCGGCTATACTTCTGATCACACTCGGCCCTGAGAGAAGTGCCGGAATATTTAAGCACCTCAAGGAAGAGGAAATTGAGGAACTGACTCTTGAGATCGCTAACACCAGAACGGTCGGACCCGATGTCAAGGAATCCGTGCTTGAGGAGTTTTACGGCGTATGCCTTGCCCAGCAGTATATTGCAGAGGGTGGTATCGGATATGCCAGAGAGCTGCTTGAAAAATCACTTGGTGCCGAGAAGGCCATGGACGTTATCGGAAGGCTTACAGCTTCTCTTCAGGTTAAGCCTTTTGAGTTCATAAGAAAGACTGATCCTTCGCAGCTGATCAACTTTATACAGGACGAGCATCCTCAGACCATCGCCCTGATCCTTTCTTATCTTGCGCCGCAGCAGGCTGCTCAGATCATCTCCGGTCTTGCGCCCGACAGACAGGCCGACGTAGCGAGAAGGATCGCCGTTATGGACAGAACAAGCCCTGATGTCATCAAGGAAGTTGAGAGCGTTCTTGAACAAAAGCTTGCATCCCTTGTCAATCAGGATTATACGATCATCGGCGGTGTGGATTCCGTTGTAGAGATCCTCAATTCCGTAGACCGCGGTACAGAGAAGCATATTATGGAATCTCTTGAGATCGAAGAGCCGGAACTTGCGGACGAGATCAGAAAGAAAATGTTCGTATTCGAAGATATCCTTCTTCTCGACGACAGATCCATTCAGAGAGTGCTGCGTGATGTTGACAATAACGATCTCGGAATCGCTCTTAAGGCTGCCAATGAGCAGGTACAGAATGCTATCTTCAATAACCTTTCAAAGCGTCTTGCTACCATGATCAAGGAAGATATGGAATTCATGGGCCCTGTTCGTATGAAGGATGTTGAAGAGGCTCAGCAGAAGATTGTTAATATTATCCGTAAACTGGAGGATTCGGGCGAGATCGTCATCTCCAGAGGCGGTGGAGATGAGATAGTTGTCTAATCTTTATAAAACATCTTATATGAATATGGGCAGCGACAAGCGCGTTATTGATATGAACGAGCTTGTGAAAAAGCGCATCGATGCATTGGGGCTCAAGATGCAAAGACCGGAGAATACCGGATTTGTTGAGGGGATAAATGCGGACAGCGCAGGCGTTGAAGAGCTTGTTCAGGGAGTGACTCTTGAAGGCGATATTGCTGAGGGGGATTTTTCCGAAGGCCTCGGGAATCTGGCTGAAGTCAGGTCCGGCAAGGTTATCGGCGGAGACGGTACTGCGGATGTGGAGACTCTTGTAAATGATGCCAGGGCAGAAGCCGAAAGGATCATAAGCGAGGCAAGGGCCGATGCGGAGCAGATCGTAGCCGAAGCCAGGGATAATGCCCAGGCGGTATCCGATGACGCAAGAAATAAAGGATATCAGGCCGGTTACTCCGAAGGAAGCGAAAGAGCATCCCAGGAGATAAGCAATATGAGGGAAGCTCTTGATAATGAGAAAAAAGAGCTTGAAGATCTGTATCAGAAAAAGTTCAATGAGATGGAACCTGAACTTGTAGATACCATAACGGATGTCTATGAGCATATTTTCAAGACTGACCTGAAGATGCACAAAACCATCGCAGGTCACCTTGTTGCAAGCGCTCTGAGAAATATTGAAGGCTCAAAGAGTTTTCTGATACATATCAGCAAGGATAATTTTGACTATGTCAATTCAAGAAAGACCATGCTGGAAGAGGCTGTCCGTGTGCCGGGAAGTGTCATCGAGATAATGGAGGATATATCGCTTCCCCCGAATTCCTGCATGATCGAAACCGATGGAGGCATATTTGACTGCAGCCTCGGAACGGAGCTTTCAGAATTATCAACAAAACTCAGGCTTTTATCATATTCCAAGGATGAAAGTAAATGATCGAAGGCCGGAAAGTCCGGCCTTTGCTTATATGAGGACCACATGGTAACTGTTAAGGATGTGGATTGTCAAAAATACAATAAGGCCGTTCAGTTTACCTTTTTCAAGAAGATGGGAAAGGTCATAAATGTCGTTGGCCTTACGATCGAATCCGCAGGCCCCGATGCCAAGCTGGGCGACATATGCCGCATAATACCCAAGGGTGATGATCTCGATGCGGAGACTGATGACGAGATTTTGGCTGAGGTAGTCGGATTCAAGGATAAGAAGACACTTCTGATGCCCTATGGAGTCACCGACGGTATCGGTCTCGGAAGCATGGTCATTAATACCGGATATCCTCTTATGGTTACTGTCAGCAGGCAGCTTCTCGGAAAATCACTCAACGCACTCGGAGTGCCGGTTGACGGGACTGTTATTGAGGGAGAAAGATATTCTGTTGAGAATGCTCCTCCGGATCCCATGCACAGGGCGATAATCGATGAAGTACTTCCGCTTGGCGTCAAGGCTGTTGACGGTATGATCACTCTCGGCAAGGGACAGCGTATCGGCATCTTCGCCGGATCCGGCGTCGGAAAATCCACACTGATGGGTATGTTCGCGAGAAATACCAAGGCTGATATCAATGTCATTGCTCTTATCGGAGAGCGTGGCAGGGAGGTCAGGGAATTCATAGAAAGAGACCTTGGCGAAGAAGGTATGAAGCGCAGCGTTGTTGTGGTCGCAACCTCCGACAGGCCCGCTCTTGAGAGAAAAAAAGCTGCTCTTACAGCAACCGCCATAGCTGAATATTTCAGGGATCAGGGAGAGGATGTTCTTCTCATGATGGACTCTCTTACCAGATTTTCGATGGCACAAAGAGAGATCGGACTTGCCAGCGGCGAGCCGCCGGTTACAAGAGGTTACCCGCCTTCAGTTTATTCGGAGATGCCCAAGCTTCTTGAAAGAGCCGGAAGAAGTGACAAGGGCTCCATAACCGGACTGTATACGGTGCTTGTAGACGGTGATGATTTTAACGAGCCCATAACCGATACCGCAAGAAGTATCCTTGACGGTCACATAATGCTGGACAGAAAGCTTGGACATAAGAATCATTATCCTGCCATAGATGTCCTTATGAGCATATCAAGATGTATGAGCTCGATATGTGACAAGAAGCATAAGCAGGCTGCCAGCAGGCTGAAGACTGTTCTGGCTACGTATAATGAGGCGGAGGACCTTATTAACATCGGCGCTTACAAGAGCGGATCCAATCCGAATATCGATTATGCGATCAGCAAGATCGATGCAGTTAATGAATTCCTTTGTCAGGATACGGATGCAAAATATACTTTTGAAGAGAGCGTTGAGCTTTTGGAACGGCTTTTTGATGATGATAACAGAAAGTGATCCGATTA
>CAMNAQ010000109.1 GCA_946531495.1 uncultured Lachnospiraceae bacterium
CTTCTTATCAAATCCCTTGACAGAGGGGATCTTGAATGGAGAGAGATGTATAAATGATCCGTTTTAACGGAATTTATAAAATTAAGATCGTATGCCTTTTGACAGCAGTCTTAATGCTGACCTGCGGATGCGGAAACAGCTTCTCATCTGCTTATTCGTCATCCGTTCTTGCTTCCGAGGTTGCAGGAAGAGGTTTTACAGCTGAGCTTAAGGCGGATTCCTTCGCAAGAGATTTTTGCGTGGTAAATGAGGATATCCCTGTTCCGGGACTGGAGCTTGCCAATAATATCGAGGCCATACTTCTTGTTGATGTAAACAACAGAAATGCTCTTGCTGCTGTAAATGCTCATCGTCAGATCCATCCCGCATCAACCACCAAGCTTATGACAGCTCTTATCGCGCTTGAGAATTGTTCCATGGATGAAAAGATCATTCTCGGTGAAGAGGTTACCGGCTTCAGATATGATGAGCAGGTGCTTCCCGGCAAGGTCGGCGATGTCATGACCATGGATCAGGCCCTTCACTTTATGCTGATGTTCTCGGCAAATGATATATCAAATGCCATTGCGGTTCATATAGCCGGCAGTCTCAGTGCCTTTTGCGATATGATGAATGAAAAGGCAATGGAGATCGGTGCCACAAATACACATTTTTCCAATCCTCACGGCCTTGATGCGGATGATCATATGACGACCGCTTACGATCTTTACCTGATCCTCAGCGAATGCATAAAATATGACAAATTCACCGAGATAGTTTCCAGCCCCGAGTATTCCACCGTTTATTATGATGCTAACGGGGAAAGCGTTGAAAGAACCGTAAGATCCACAGATCTGTTCATAAGGACCGATAAGGATGTTGATCCGCCCTCCGGCATAACCGTTATCGGAGGCAAGACCGGAACTACCGGCGGAGCAGGTCATTGCCTTATTGTTTTATGCAGGGACATTTCGGGTAATCCTTATATTTCATGTGTAATGGGCACACCCGATACGGACACACTTTATTCCCACCAGCAGACGGTCATGTCTCTTATACTGAACAATTGATCCGTGCCAAAAATAACATGTCTGGTGGCATAAAAGCCTTGTAAGTTTTAGGTTTTTACACTATAATCAATATAGCGGACAGGCCAGTTGAAAATGTTTTCCGAACCGGTCCGGACGCAAATAATAACATCGGAGGAAAAGCGTAGTGGTTTCATTGATTGTTGGTCAGAAGGGCAAGGGTAAGACTAAGGAACTTTTGGACAAGGTAAATGCCGATGTAAAGACCGTTTCAGGTAATATCGTTTATCTTGATAAGAATACTGCTCATATGTTTGAACTTAACAATAAGATCAGACTTATCAATGTGAGCGATTATGATATCACAAGTCCTGATCAGTTTTATGGTTTCGTAGCAGGAATCATTTCCCAGAATCATGATATCCAGCAGATGTATTTCGATTCATACTGCAAGATCTCAGCACAGGAAGATTGCAATATAACCGATAATGTTGAAAAGCTTGCTGCACTGTCTGCTAAATATTCGGTTGATATGGTCCTTTCCGTATCTCTTGAGAGAAGCAAGTTCCCTGCAGAGCTCCAGGCAAACGAGAAGATTGCGATCAATTTCCTTTAATACCATTTGATCATAATGCCCCGGAGAGTTTGATCCTCATCCGGGGCATTTAATATGTTGATTTTTATGAGCAATAACAATTCCGACAATATCAGAAGGTTCACCAAAAGTCATAATTTCGGTATTGGTGCGGTACTCTTTTTTCTCATACTCATTTATGTGATAATCGTCACATTCATCTACTTCAGTTCCGACCCAATCGTCAGATATGAAGTCGTTGAAGGTTCCCTTTCCACACAGAACATTTACAGGGCCATGGCCATCAGGGATGAACATGTAGTGGAGAGCCCTTATTCGGGATATGTTAATTTTCTTGCAAGAGAAGGCCAGAAGGTTGCAGTGGGAGACATAGTCTACACCGTTGATGAAACAGGCAGACTTAATGAATTCCTTGAATCACAGTCCCTTCTTGAAAATACGCTTTCCGATAAAGAGCTTGATGATTTTAAAAATGAGATCGTTGATTTTGCTCATTCCTATGATCCTCTTACCTATAATGAGGTCTATTCATTCAAGTATTCTCTTCAGAATTCCGTATTAAAACTTGCCAATTCGAATTTCCTTGAGTCTCTGCGTGCGGCTCAGGATGAAGGCGGTCTGTCCACTGCCGTAAAATATTGTACCAGCGCAAATGCAGGTATAGTTTCATACTGGACAGACGGATATGAAAATGTTGATCCCATGGCCGTCACCATGGATATGTTCGATGAAAGAGATTATGAGAAGAATAATATAACAGCCAATGAGCTCAGGGCTGCGGGAGATCCCGTATATAAGCTTTCGGAGAGCGAAGACTGGTGCATTGTTTTTCCCATTAAAGAATCAGATGCGGAAAGTTATCTTAACGAGGGATATATTCTTACCCGTTTTCTCAGGAATCAATATGAATCCTGGGGAGCTGTTTCCATAATCAGAAACGGAAATGATGTATTTTGCAGACTTGATTTTAATAATTCCATGTCTGCATTTTCGGGGGAAAGATTCCTTGATGTTGAGCTTGTTCTGGGAGATGAACGCGGGCTTAAGGTTCCCAACAGTTCGATAATCCAGAAGGAATTCTATCTTATAAATGATAATTTTGTGATCCATGATACGGTAAATGACATTTATTACATTATGATCACCGGATATGATGAGACCGGTCAGGCTGTGACCATGAGAAAAGAAATCTCCGTATATGCTCATGATGATAAGCTTCATGTATATTACGTGGACGAAACCATCATAACGGCCGGAGATGTCCTTCATCTTGAAAACAGTCAGGAAGTGTTCGTCGTAAAGGAACGCGGAACCTTGACCGGAGTTTATAATATCAATAAAGGATATGCCGATTTCAAAGAGATCACGATCCTTGCTCAAAACGACGAATATGCTATCGTAAAGCCCAATTCCACATACGGACTGAGGGTTTATGATTATATCGCTCTTAAGGCGGATACGGTCTCCGATGATCAGTTTATCAATGAATAGAGGTTTGGTATGAGTTCTGTTTTCGAAAATTACCTAAAGATCAGATCCGATGTAAAGAATCTTTGCGAAAAGAGCGGCAGGAATCCGGAGGATTGTACGCTTATTGCCGTGAGTAAGACAAAACCTGTGGAAGCCATAATGGAAGCTTATGAAGCAGGATGCAGGGATTTTGGAGAAAACTACGTTCAGGAGCTTACCGAAAAGATCCCGAAACTTCCGGAAGATATAAGATGGCATATGATAGGTCATCTTCAGACAAACAAGGTCAAATACATTGTAGGCAGGACTTATCTTATTCACAGTGTTGATTCGGTAAAGCTTGCCAGGGAGATCGGTAAACAGTCCGAAAAACTCGGTATAGTCAGTGATATACTTCTTGAAGTAAATATCGCAAATGAAGAAAGCAAATTCGGATTTAAGCCTGATGAAGTTGCAGAAGCGGTAAGCGAGATCTCCTCTGTCCCCGGTGTCAGGATAAAAGGCCTTATGACCAGTGCTCCGATATGTGAAGATCCCGAAGAAAATCGCGTTTTTTTTCACAATATGAAGCAATTATCCATTGACATAAAAAAGCAAAAAACTGATAATGTTTATATGGATTTTCTTTCGATGGGAATGAGCGGAGATTACGAAACGGCAGTCGGTGAAGGCTCAACTTTTGTTCGTGTCGGTACCGCCATTTTCGGTGCGAGAGATTACCATTTAGTAAAATGAATGAGAGGAAAAAAATGGGTAGCGCTGTTGACAAGTTCATGAATTTTATGAAGCTGGACAATAAGGACGAAGAAAACGATGACTACGGCTTTGACGATGATGATGCTGTTTCATCCGCAGGTTACGGATCGTCCGAGGATGAAGAAATCGAAAAGCCCAGAAAAACTACAAAGGGCATGTTCAAGACTCAGGATACACGGAGGAAAAATATGAGTGCAAGTTATAATGCCGGTGTCAGCATGAGATTTCCCAAGGAACTCAATGATGCTGCAGAGGTTGTTGATGATCTTAAGTCAATGAACAGCGTTGTTCTTAATCTTCAGGGACTTGATTCTTCCATAGCACAGAGCATTTATGATTTTCTTTGCGGTGCCTGCTATGCACTCGGATGCCGTATGGAGAAGGTTTCCGATTATGTATATGTTATCACCCCCGAAAGCGTTACTCTTTCAGGCGATCTGATGAATCAGAATTCTGACGGAAATGGACTTTTCTGATAGATGATTATATTTATCCGCGGTCATAAGAGATATCTTATGACCGCATTTTTTATAATTTTTTTACGCTCATTATGTATTTTTTTCGATCATCATGCATCTGTATTTGTGATAATCCTTACATTATGGTATTATCTAAACGTTCTGCGATATTGAGATTAGAGGTTTAAGATGAAGGAAGAATTACAGCTTGATATGTCCCGTCTTACCGTTAAAACGGGGCCCAAGAGTTCATATGACATTGTATATAAAAAGTCTTTTGAAGCACTTCCCGGTGAGATCGGATCCCTGTATCCCGATAAGCCCAGAATGTGCATCATTACAGATTCCAATGTAGATCCCTTGTACGGTGAAGAGGTTTTATCCAAGCTTTCTTCAGTATCTTCCGAAGTGCTGAAGTATGTAGTTACTGCAGGAGAGGATCATAAGAATCTTGATGAGATCAAAGAAATCTACAGATTTCTCATCGAGAACAGATTTGACAGAAAAACTGTACTCGTAGCTCTCGGAGGCGGCGTTATAGGTGATATGACAGGATATGCTGCCGCTACATTCCTCAGGGGAGTTGACTTTATCCAGATCCCGACGACCCTTTTAGCACAGGCTGATTCTTCCATAGGCGGCAAGACCGGAGTGGATTTTGAAGGCTTCAAAAATATGATCGGTGCTTTTAAAATGCCCTCACTTGTATATACCAATCTGTCGACTTTATCCTCGCTTCCCGGAAGACAGTTTGCATCCGGCTTTGCAGAGGTTATGAAGTCCGCACTGTTAAAGGATGAGACCTTTTATGTATGGCTTGTAGATAATTCATATGAGATCAGGGATATGGATCTTGATACCCTTTCCGAAATGGTCTATAGATGCGATGACATCAAGAGACAGATCGTTGAAAAGGATCCTTTTGAAAAGAAGGACAGAGCTCTGTTGAATCTTGGCCATACCCTCGGACATGCGATCGAAAAGTTCTATGATTTTAAGTTCCTGCACGGGGAATGCGTTGCTTTGGGATGCGTAGCAGCTGCATTCATATCCTGGAAAAAAGAATTCCTTTCAAAAGAGGAATTTTATGAGATAAGAGATATGTTCGTTCTTTTCGGGCTGCCGATCTCCATGGATCTTGCAGATACAGCAAGGATTATCGAACTTACCAAAAATGATAAAAAGATGTCTTCCGGTCATGTCAGATTCATTTTATTAAAAAAGATCGGAAAGGCTTTTATCAATGAGGAAGTTACGGATGAAGAGATGTCCGCTGCTTTGGATGAACTGAATTTTGCAGAGGGAGATTAATTAAGTTGTCATCAGATTCCGAAAACATAAAAATCAAAGATCGTGTTAATACCATAGACAAAAAAAAGATGGCTGTGATCAGTTCCGCCATATGTATCATTGCCGTGATCCTCGATCAGTGGACAAAAAGCATTGCCGTTTCAAAGCTTGCGGGAGGCAGCGCATATGTATTGATCGATAAGGTGCTTGAGTTTTATTTTATAGTCAATACCGGATCCAGCTGGGGAATGCTTGCAGGGCAAAAGCTCCTTATACTCTGTATCTCGGTCGTTATAATCGCGCTGTGCATATACATTATGTTCAAGTGCCCTGAGGATACCAAATACATTCCCCTGAACATCTCTCTTGCCATGATCATAGCAGGCGGAATAGGTAATGGTATCGACAGGATAAGATTTTCTTACGTTATAGATTTTATATATTTTAAGGCAATTGATTTTCCGGTATTTAATGTTGCTGATATATTTGTAACCTGCGGTGCGTTTATCTTTATATTTTTGATCCTTTTTAAATATAAGGAGAAGGATCTTGAATTTATGAAACCTCATTAAGCGCCAAAGAAAAACTTATCTCATCAACCGCCAAAACAGAACTTATCGATTGTTTTAAAGGATACGGGAACGCTTGAATGAAGCATTTTTCCTTTATATGTGAAGAAGAAATGACAGGGGAGAGAGTCGACAGACTTCTCCCTTCTTTGCTTGAAGGCGTTTCAAGATCCTATCTCCAAAAGGTCATAGCGGGAGGCGGCCTTACCGTTAACGGAAAGCAGGCTAAGGGTTCGCTTAAGGTAAAGGAAGATGAAGTTCTTGAGCTTGAACTGCCGGAAGCCGAAAGTCCCGATATTCCGGCCGAAAACATTCCGCTTGATATACTTTATGAGGATGATGACGTTATCGTAGTCAATAAACCCAAAGGAATGGTTGTTCATCCCGCCGCCGGCCATTATACCGGCACATTGGTCAATGCCCTCATGTATCATTGCGGAGACTCTCTGAGCGGTATCAATGGCGTGATGAGACCCGGGATCGTCCACAGGATCGATATGGACACAACCGGCTCTGTTATAGCATGTAAGAATGATGCTGCTCATATAAGCCTTTCCGGGCAGTTTAAAGAGCATTCCATCAACAGGGTATATAAAGCCATATGTCTCGGCGTATTAGGTGATGATGAAGGCACTATAGATGCTCCGATCGGCAGGATACCTTCCGACAGAAAAAAGATGGGAATCGTAAGCAGCGGAAAAAGAGCTGTGACCCATTATAAGGTCATTCAAAGATTTAAAGATTATACTTATATAGAATGCAGGCTCGAGACGGGTAGAACTCATCAGATCCGTGTTCACATGGCATCCGTTGGGCATCCCATTCTTGGCGATAAGATCTACGGAAAAGCTTCTTCTCCGCTAAATAAGCGGTTTAATCTTGAAGGTCAGACTCTTCATGCCCAGGTACTTGGATTTAAGCATCCTTCCACGGGTGAGTATATTGAAACCGTAGCACCGCTTCCGGAGTATTTTTCCCATATTCTTGAAGTGCTCAGATAAATGCTTTTAAACAGTTTT
>CAMNAQ010000110.1 GCA_946531495.1 uncultured Lachnospiraceae bacterium
AGGTAAGGTTGCATGGATCACCGGAGCATCCTACGGACTCGGTCTTGCATATGCCAAGGCATATTCGGAAGCAGGAGCCAAGGTTGTATTCAATGATATCAATCAGGAACTTGTTGACCGCGGACTTGCCGAGTATAAGAAGCTCGGTATCAAGGTATACGGCGCTGTATGCGATGTTACCAATGAAAAGCAGGTTGAGAAGTTCGTAAGCGATGTTGAAAAGAAGGTCGGACCTATCGATATCCTTGTAAATAATGCAGGCATCATCAAGAGAATTCCCATGACCGAGATGACTCTGAATGAGTGGAATGCAGTAATAAATGTTGATCTTACCGGACCCTTTATCTGCTCAAAGGCAGTCATTCCCTCAATGATCAAGAGGGGCGGCGGAAAGATCATCAATGCCTGTTCAATGATGAGTGAGCTCGGAAGAGAGACTGTTTCCGCATATGCTGCCGCAAAGGGCGGACTTAAGATGCTTACCAAGAATATCTGCTCCGAGTATGGTCAGTACAATATTCAGTGTAATGCTATAGGCCCCGGATATATCGCAACACCTCAGACCGCACCTCTTCGCGAGATTCAGCCTGACGGTTCACTTCATCCCTTTGACAGATTCATCCGTTCCAAGACACCCGCACAGCGCTGGGGAGAGACCGAGGATCTTATGGGACTTGCGGTATTCCTTGCTTCACCCGCATCTGATTTTATCAACGGACAGGTTGTTTATATCGACGGCGGAATCCTTGCATATATCGGACAGGATCCTTCCAATCTCGATGCATCCAAGTTCGCTAAGCATAAGGATAAAGAGACGCTTAAAAAGTCATCTGCAAAGAAGGCTTCCGCAAAGAAGGCCCCCGCTAAAAAGGCTCCCTCTAAATCCACTGCTAAAAAATCTTCGAAAAAGTGATATTATATTGCAGGGCCGGATGAAATTCCGGCCCGTATGATGATGGCATTATGCCGGAGAATGTAAAGGAGGAGAGGATAGTGCTTAAGATAGGACTTATCACAGAGAATTCACAGGCAGCAAAAAATGAGCTGATCTGCAGGACTCTTGAAGAGACGGTCACCCCCATGGGTCATGTAGTATATAACTTCGGAATGTATTCTCAGGATGATCCTCATTCCCTGACCTACGTTCAGAACGGAATACTTGCTGCAACACTCCTGAATTCCGGAACAGTGGATTTCATTGTGACGGGATGCGGAACCGGTGAAGGAGCATGTCTTGCATGCAATTCTTTTCCGGGAGTGCTTTGCGGACATATCGAGACACCTCTTGATGCATATCTTTTCTCACAGGTTAATGACGGAAACTGCGTAGCTATTCCATTTGCCGAGAATTTCGGCTGGGGCGGAGAGCTCAATCTCAGATATATTTTTGAAAAGCTTTTTGCGCAGACCGGAGGAGGCGGTTATCCTCCCGAAAGAGCGGTGCCCGAGAGAAACAATAAGCTGATACTTGATCAGGTCAAGACCGTTACACACAGAAATATGGGTAACATACTCAGAGAGCTTGACAGGGATCTTGTCAAGGGTGCGCTGGCCGGAGAAGAGTTTTCGAAGCATTTCTTCAACAGCTGCTATGATAAGGACATTTCCGAGGCGGTCAAAGAGATACTTGCCTGATGAAGTTATATAACATCATGAAGCCATAATAATGTATAAACCCGCAAAAGCGGTGTATATATGAGGAGAATGAAAAATGTTACCTATTCTTGAAACCATCAGTAAGATCGGAATTGTTCCGGTCGTAAAACTGGACGATGCCAAGGATGCGGCACCACTTGCCGATGCCCTTTGCAAGGGAGGACTTCCCTGCGCAGAGGTCACATTCAGGACAGCTGCGGCTGCTGAGGCTATCTCCATAATGACAAAGGCTCATCCCGATATGGTAGTCGGAGCCGGAACAGTTCTTACCACCGAGCAGGTGGACCAGGCTGTTGAAGCCGGTGCAAAATTCATCGTTAGCCCCGGCCTTAATCCCAAGGTTGTTAAATACTGTGTTGATAAGAATATCCCTATCACTCCGGGTACCAATTCACCTTCAGAGATAGAGACTGCGATCGAATTCGGACTTGAGGTTGTTAAATTCTTCCCTGCAGAGCAGAGCGGCGGTATTGCCAAGATCAAGGCTATGGCTGCACCCTATGTTAATATGAAGTTCATGCCCACCGGAGGTATCAACGCCAAGAATCTTATTTCCTATCTTGATTTCCCCAAGGTTATCGCATGCGGCGGATCATGGATGGTTCCCGGAGATCTTATCTCAAACGGTGAGTTTGATAAGATCGAGGAGCTTACAAGAGAAGCGGTTAAGACAATGCTTGGATTTGAGATCGCTCATGTAGGCGTAAACACTGCTTCTGAGGCTGATGCTGTTAAGGCTGCGGAACGTTTCGGCTTTATCTTCGGAATGCCCGTAAAGAACGGAAACAGTTCCGTATTCGCAGGATCTGCCGTTGAGTTCATGAAAGAGCCCTATCTTGGAAAGAACGGTCATATTGCCATAAGAACCAATTATATTGAGCGTGCAGTCAATTATCTGAATACCGTTCTCGGCGTTGAGTTTGATGAATCCACTGCAAAGAGAGATGCCAAGGGTGCACTTAAGGCAATCTACATGAAAGAGGAGATCGGCGGATTTGCCGTCCATCTTGTAAATAAGTGATCTTTGATCAGACGAAGGATCATTTGAATTTTTATTAATGAAAAGAGGAAAAAATGGCTAAAGTAATCACTATGGGCGAGATCATGCTCCGCCTTTCAACTCCTAACAATGAGAAGTTCATCCAGGCAGATGAATTCGATATCAATTATGGCGGCGGTGAAGCCAATGTTGCGGTATCCCTTGCCAATTACGGACATGATGCAGAGTATGTTACCGCACTTCCCGAGAATGAGCTCGGTGACTGTGCTATCGCCGCTCTCAGAAAATACGGTGTCAAGACTGACAATATCGCAAGATGCGGTGAGAGACTCGGAATCTATTATCTCGAGTCGGGAAGCTCCATGAGACCTTCAAAGGTTGTTTATGACAGAGCACATTCTTCAATCTCCACCGCAACTGCTGCAGATTTTGATTTTGATAAGATCTTCGAAGGTGCTGACTGGTTCCATTTCACCGGAATCACTCCCGCTGTTTCCGACAGCGCCGCTGTTCTTACCGAGGAGGCTCTCAAGGCTGCCAAGGCACACGGTGTAAAGGTTTCCTGTGATCTTAACTTCCGTAAAAAGCTCTGGAGCTCAGAGAAGGCCCAGAAGGTTATGAAGAACCTTATGAAGTATGTTGATGTCTGCATCGGAAACGAAGAGGACGCTAATCTTGTTCTCGGCTACAAGCCCGGAAATACCGATGTAACCAGCGGGGAGCTTGAGCTTGCCGGATATAAGAGCATTTTCGAGCAGATGGTTGCAGATTACAATTTTGAGTACTGCATCTCATCCCTCAGAGTAAGCCATTCGGCATCTGACAACGGCTGGTCTGCATGTATCTATTCAAGAGATACCAAGGAGTTCTATCATTCCAAGGAATACTCGATCCATCCCATCGTGGACAGAGTAGGCGGCGGTGATTCATTCGCAGGCGGAGTTATCTGCGGACTTCTTGACGGCAAGGATTTCAAGTCAGCTCTTGAATTCGGTGTAGCTGCATCCGCACTTAAGCATACTATTCCCGGTGACTTTAACCTTGTTTCCCGCAAAGAGGTCGAGACTCTTGCCGGAGGAGATGCATCCGGAAGAGTACAGAGATGATCCGAGAGCCGATTTGACATATTTTTGTACAGGAAATATAATTTACAGGCCCCTCCGAATAAACGGATGGGCCTGTTTTTGAGGAATGTTTTCTTTATCATGAAAGAGATCAGGACACCCAATATAATAAAAGTACTGATGCTTGCAGCTTTCGGTGCGATGGTGCTCATCATCTTCCTTCAGCAGCTCAAGGTTCCCTTCATGCTGGAGGACCTTGATTATGCCAAAAACCTCGTAACGGGGGAGCCGCTTACATCCTTCAGTGATATAGAACAGAGCATTGGATGTATATATTTCTGGAAAGGCGGAAGCCTTCTGGGAGGTCTGGTACTTCAGCTTATACTTATGGCAGGCGGATACGTTGCGGATGTGATCAATATTCTGGTCATGATAACCTGTGCATTTCTGATCTTTGCTCCTGCCAAGGCTTCCCATCAGAGGATCTTTTTCAATGTTTATGCATTTTTACTTCTGATCTGTCTTAATGCGGATTGGAATAATTCATATTTCAGACAGTTCGGAGCTGTATATTTCTTTTATCCTTCACTTCTTATGCTGCTCCTTCTTAAGATATGCTCGGGCCTTATAGATGATATGGATGAATACAAGGGACTCGGCATAGGTAAGAGTATCGTGCTCGCTCTTTCAGGATTTGTATCCGGAATATGGGCTCCCGCATATGGAATCATCTGTGCGACTGCTCTCGGCGGGGTGATATGGTTCGGTTCACGCAGGGAGGACAGGCCTAAAATGACAGGCTTTATAGCAGCCTTATTTTTCTCGATGCTAGGCGTTATCCTGTTTTTTGTAAGTCCCGGAAATTACACGGAAAATTCGGTCCTGTTTACCGATTATATAAGTGCCGATGTTTACCCATCCGTTGTCCTTGCTCTTCTTGTGCTTGCGATCTTTTTGAAAATGGGTGGAACGCTTAAGCCTTCACAGTATCTTATGTGCTGGGTCATGATGGTAAGTGTCGGCGTTTCGCTTTTGTGTGTGCTGATACTGCCAGCATCTCCCAACGGTGCGCTTCTTTGTACGATGATACTTGGAGTGGCTACGTTTTGTTCGCTTTTTTATTCACTTAACAAGATCGTCGGAAGATATCGTATATATGCATATGTGCTTTGCGCCATAACTCTTTTGTATGATGTGTTTGTGATACTTGAATCACAGCTTGGAGTCGAGTGATGAAAATCTCTTCATTTGACAAAAGTATACCTAAGGAATTGTTTTCCAAGATCTGGGCACCGGTCATCAACTCGGTGCTGGTACTTAACTTTATCCTTAAGTTCTATCAGTTTGGGAGTGACACACCGAAATTCGTTCTTTCCACCGGACTTATAGGAGCGGCACTCTTTGCAATCGTGACAGTGATCACATCATATATTTCGGGATCCAGAAGTGTGGGATCGTATGTAAGATTCATGATCCTGTATATTGCATTTGTTCCTCACCTGAAGCTGAGCTACATCAAGAGGCTGTTCGATCTGTCCTATGCTTTTGATATAAGGGATCACAGCTTCAGCGCCAAGTGGCAGGGCTCACTTGTTCTTTGGGCATCTGATCTGTCAGAGCATTTAAGAATCCTTGTTCCGATGATGGTGCTTATGCTTGGAGCGACCATTCATGACAAGTTCCCCAAATGGTACAAGACATTACTGATATGTGTCGTGGTACTTGCATGCATGATCTATGTCTTTGAAGGAACCGTTAATCTTTGCAAATACAGCATGTCCCTAATCATGGTCATCATCATTTCCGATTGCTGGAACAGGATGAGAGTGGAGGAGGAACGAACGCCGCAGATAATGGTCTTGTGGGCCGAGGTGCTGCTGTTTTCCGCGATGTGGGCAAAGGGCATGACTCTTATAATCGGATGATGAAACCGTACGGGATCCGTAAGGGTCCCGTTTTTGATTATTTGAGAATATATGATAGTATATATGGGATTTGTATTTTACTTATGAAGGAGAGAATTAAATGGCTGAAAATGAAATTGTGACAGACACTGCAGAGAAAGAGACTGCGTTTGAAAGGGAAACATCTTTTGCTGCTGATGTACAGACTGAGAATGTCAGTGAAGCAGATGAAGCAATCAAGTCGGAAGCAGATAAGGCAGAAGAAGAAATGGCGGAAGAAAAAAAGCCATCAGATGGAGAGGCACCGGATGCACAGATGGAAGATGATAAGAAGGATGACGATATTCCCGGAAGCAAAGGATTTTTAAAGTATCTTCTTCACGGCGTGGCATCGACGTATCTTTTTGCGTATTTGTTCATGATGTTTGGAAGCTTATTCGGATCGCTTATGGTGCAGCTGCCGCTTCATGCCATGGGGCTGCTTACAGATGATCATCCTGTTATCATAACGGCGGTAACATATCTTTCTTTTACCGGTATTTGGATCGTGATCCTGCTCTATATCCTTATCTTCAAAAAGGAAAGTCCGTATCTTGTTAAAATAATAGGACGTGTGACAAAGACATCGACGATAATGTTCATTCTCGGATGCATTATCTTCGGCGGTCTGAATTTTATCTGTATTCTGGCTGCAAAGGGAAACGGAGATATATTTATGTATTTCTCCAGCTTTGATGTTCTTCCCTTTATTCTGCTTTTTATTTCTGTCATGTTCCAGTCCGGAGCAGAAGAGCTTGTATGCAGAGGCTTCCTTTACAGGAGAGTCTTTAATTGTTATGGAAAACCTGCAGTGGCAATAATTGCAAACTCAATGTTTTTTACCCTGCTTCATGTCGGAAATCCCGGAGTAACGCTTCTGTCACTTTTAAATGTTCTTCTGTGCGGAGTATTCTTTTCTCTTATCATCTATTACACTGATTCAATGGCATTTGCCATTGCGGGTCATACGGGATGGAACTTCTGTCAGAGTATCATATGCGGACTTCCAAACAGCGGTCAGGTATTCCCTTATTCATTCTTTAAGCTGGATGCATCGACCGCAAGGGATTCATTCTTCTACAATGTGGGATTCGGTGTGGAAGGAACTGCATTTGCTGTGATCGTCCTTGCGGTATCGTGTATCGCAGTCATTGTCCTCGGACAGATGAAGATACTGAAAAGACCTGAAAATATAAAGCCTTTGATCGGATAAGATATTGTTTTTAACGGATGCCTTATGGGGATCAAAGCCCGGAAAATAAGGCATCCGAAATTATTAAAAAATGTTGTTGACAAGAGTGTGTTAATCTGTTAAATTATCATTTGTTCGCGGAAGTGTTGGAATTGGTAGACAAGCAAGATTAAGGTTCTTGTGGCTGCAAGGTCGTGCGGGTTCAAGTCCCGCCTTCCGCA
>CAMNAQ010000111.1 GCA_946531495.1 uncultured Lachnospiraceae bacterium
GGTGCTGGCGGTATATCTGGTAAGAAAAGATCATTTTATGCTTGGCGGAGTATCGCTTGCATTCAGCATGGGTGTGTATCAGGCATACCTTCCCTTTGCGATGCTTTTGTGTATCTGGAGTGTATGGGATGTTATGGCCTGCGGGAAAAAGGGCTGCGTAAGAAAGAGCCTTGATCATCTCTACATGGGGATCACCGGTTCTGTGCTGTACTATGTCATCCTTAAGATATTGCTGAAGATAGAGGGCAGGGAGCTGGATACATATCAGGGCATCGATTCACTTGAAAATGCCGGCATTGCGCACAGATTTTCGTCTATCCCTCATATGTACAGCGATTTTGTAAAATTCACTTTATCAAAGGGTTTTCTTACGGGAAGCATCTGCGCTGCGGCAGGGCTTGTGTTGCTGATTACCTGCCTTGCTGCTTTGATAACAATATTGATAAAGTCAGGCATATATAAAAAAATATGGTTTTACTGGCTGCTTTTGCTCAGCGCTATTATGATCCCTTTATCATCTAACATCGTGCTTATGATCACTCCGAACGTGAATTATCATCTGATCATGAGATACCAGTGGGTTTTGTTCTGGATTGCTGCGGTTGCAATATGTGACAGATGTGTCAGGAAAACCTCTGACGTAAGTCCATCGTCAGATACTTCGGAAAAAACAGAGAAAGAAATAAATAAAAGGAATGCTCTGGTTTTTGGAATGATTTCATGGACAGGCTTTGCCTCGGCACTCGTGATCTTTTTATCCTATGCCGTGACGGACAATATCGGTTACACAAATCTTCAGCGAAAATATGAAAAGACTTATGCATATGCATTAAGACTGCTTGACCGCATCGAACAAACGGAGGGTTATTATCAGGGAGTTCCGATAGCTATAATGGGAGTTATCGGGGATGACGAATTCCCGCCTTCGGAAATAACTTCTCCTGCGACTGAAGAGATGATCGGACTTAACGGAGATTATCTTATATACACCTCGGATAATTATGAGGCTTTTATAAAATATTATATGGGCGCAACTCTTAATTTTGTGTCAGAAGAAGAGGAAGCAAGGATATATTACTCGGATGAATATATTGAAATGGAGAGCTTCCCCGGAGCAACTTCCGTGAAAATGATCGACGGAGTGATCTGCGTAAAGACAGAAGATGCGCTAAGGGACTGATACCGGTGTGTGATGATGCTTGGGATAAAACCTGCACGGATATTTTCAATTGCAGGATCACATGAAAAGACAGGAAAGGACGATTATGATATCTGTAGTGCTTCCAGCATATAATGAATCTGACAATATTGAGCCGGCAGTAAGCGAGATATCAAAGGCTCTTACGGATTGCTCCGAAGATTATGAACTTGTTTTCATAAGTGACGGATCAACTGACGGAACCTATGAGAAAATCAAAAAAATATCTGAAACGGATCAGCACGTAAAGGGAGCGGAGTTTTCAAGAAACTTCGGCAAGGAGGCTGCTATTTTTGCGGGGCTGTCTCTTTCATCTGGGGATGCGGTGATCGTTATGGACTGTGATCTTCAGCATCCTGTCAGTGCTCTTCCCGAAATGATCGATAAATGGAGAAAGGGTGCAGAGATCGTTGAGGGGATCAAAAACAGCCGCGGACGAGAAAGCATCTTCCATAAGATGAGCGCCGGAATATTCTACGGCATTATGAGCAGGCTGATAAAAATTGATATGGGCTCATCCTCCGATTTTAAACTTCTCGACAGAAAGGCGGTAGATGCGCTCCTTGAGCTTCCCGAAAGCAATACATTCTTCAGGGCTCTCAGCTTCTGGATCGGATTCAGATCCGAAAAGGTTTACTACGATGTTGAGGAAAGAAGGAGCGGAAGCAGCAAATGGTCTACCAGAGGACTGATCAATTACGCTATCAGTAACGCAACTTCCTTCTCGACTCTGCCGCTTAAGCTGATCACAACTATGGGCTGGATCTTCATTGTTTTTTCGGTTGTGCTCGGAATTCAGACTTTAATAAGATTTTTCATGGGAACAGCTGCAGACGGCTTTACCACGGTCATTTTGCTGCTTCTGATCATTGGAGGCTTGCTGATGCTCAGCATGGGAATAGCCGGACATTATATTGCAAGGATTTATGAAGAGGTCAAGGGAAGGCCGAGATTTATAATAAGAGATACTACAGATGATTTGGTTGGAAATTTGAAAGGACAGTGGAAATAAATGATCAATTTTAATGTTCCTCCTTATGTTGATACCGCAATAGGATATATAAGAGAATGCGTAGAGGCACAGAAGATCTGCGGTGATGGGCAGTATACAAAAAAGTGCAATGAGTGGTTCGAAAAAAGGACAGGAACCGCGAAGTGCCTGCTTGCCACATCATGTACCCATGCTACCGAACTTGCGGCGATACTGTGCAATCTGGAGCCTGGCGATGAGGTCATCATGCCTTCATACACTTTTGTATCTACCGCCAACGCGTTCGCCCTCAGAGGAGCTGTTCCTGTTTTTGTCGATATCCGCCCCGATACAATGAATATCGATGAAAAAAAGATCGAGGATGCGATCACTCCCAAAACAAAGGTGATCGCGCCGGTCCATTATGCGGGTGTCGGATGCGAGATGGATACCATTATGGATATTGCCGCAAGACACAACTTAAAGGTGGTGGAAGATGCTGCCCAGGGAGTTATGGCTACGTATAAAGGAAAAGCTCTCGGAACCATCGGAGATTACGGCGCTTATTCTTTCCATGAGACCAAAAATTACAGTTCCGGCGAAGGCGGAGCTCTTTTGATCAGAAATCCGGAGGATGCGGAACGAGCAGAGATCATCAGAGAGAAGGGCACCAACAGAGCAAAGTATTATCGCGGACAGGTTGATAAATATACATGGATCGATCTTGGATCATCATATCTTCCGAGTGATATGAATGCTGCTTATCTGTATTCGCAGCTTGAGATAGCGGATAAGATCAATGATGACAGAAGAGCAAGCTGGGATCATTACTATTCCAGACTTAAGGAGCTTTCGGATAAAGAACTAATCGGGCTTCCTTTTGTTCCTGAGGAGTGCGTTCATAATGCTCATATGTTTTATATAAAGTGTCAGAACATAGATGAGAGGACAGGTCTTATTGATTTCCTCAAAAAGAATGAGATCCTTTCAGTCTTTCATTATATTCCTCTTCACACTGCGCCTGCAGGAAAGAGGCTCGGAAGATTCCATGGTGCAGATGAATATACTACAAAAGAGAGCGAACGTCTTTTGAGATTGCCGATGTTCTACGGACTTACCTCTGACCAGATAGATTATATTTGCGACAAAGTAACGGAATTTTATGCCGGATAAGTTTTTTGGAAAATGTGGCCGTATCATGTATACGGCTGTAATATGTCTTCTTTCCGTGCAGATCATCGCGGGCTGCATATGGGGAATCAAAAGCTTTTCCTCTCTTCAGCAGTTTAGCGATACAACTGCACTTTTGAGGATGTCAGAGAACCTGAAACTGACAGGTGATACCGGTATAATTTATCCTGCGCTTCTTGCGGTTATAAGAACTCTCACTATCAATGGCCCGGTCAGTTATTATGAAGTGATGTATGCCATTCAGTTAAGCTTTGCATTCTTTGCATGGTATTACTTTTCCGAGAAGGTGCCGGGGATAAAAAAGCCGTTGCACAGGGTCTGGCTTTCGCTTGCGGTTGTCACATGCCCCTATGGAATGCAGTGTCATGAAGCGGTTTTGGAGTATTCTTTCGTATCGAGCCTTTTGTGCTTTCTTGTTACGTTTCAGATAGTGTTTATCAGAAAATGGGAAAACAGTGAAAAGCCAAAGAGTGCTGCAGAGGGCTTCAGGGATCTGAGTGTTCTTTCTCTTTTCTGGCTTC
This sequence comes from uncultured Lachnospiraceae bacterium, assembly GCA_946531495.1. Taxonomy (GTDB): domain Bacteria; phylum Bacillota; class Clostridia; order Lachnospirales; family Lachnospiraceae; genus AC2028. The sequence goes on from CAMNAQ010000111.1 coordinate 3,881, forward strand.
TTTTGTCGCTTCTGGGGACCGAGTGTATCTTAATCGGGTTCATCCCTGTTTTTACGCTTCTTGTTATCGTTATTCGAAAACTTTGGGCCGGTAAAAAATCCGGAATACTAATTCCTCTGTCGATCGTTGCGTTTTTTTTCATTGTCATAGTAGAGCTGAATGTGGTTTTTGGAGATAAGCTGAGGCTCTCACCCATTGATGCGATTGAAAGAGGCATGTATTACAGAGTGGCATGGAGCGAAGATCTCGATGAAAGAGATTACTGGCCTTCAGCGGTTGTTACGGTGGTTGATGAAGACACAATGGTCAGGACTATGGGAGATCCGGGGCTTGTCCGAACTGACTTTACCGATTCCATGACTGAAAGTCTTGGCAGACGGGCCACATCTTTCAGAATGCTTTCGCTGGCCTGGGATGCATTCACTGACAATAAAAAGGGTGTTGTAATGGATACTCTGACGGAACTTGCAGGATATATTTTTGTTCCGGCAATAACCGAGATAAAGCTTGAGGGCTCCGGACTTTCGGGTTATGCAACCGGTAATTATGATATCATGAGAAGAAATATGCCGGTGTTTGCAAAATATTATCTCAGACTCACATCGATCATATATTGCTTTATTCTTCTTCTTACTATTCCGGGAATGCTTGAAACTTTAAAAAAGCATAACTTAAAGAGTATTGTTTTTTCGACAGCGTTTCTCTTTATACTCTCGTCATTTATATATACATTTTCGGGAAACAATACATGGGATCACAGAAAAGTGCTGTTTTTGACAAGTATGTGGGTCGCGCTTTTTGCGGGGTTATCCGTTAAAAGGATGACCGACAGGACGGATATATGATCAAAGGTATTCTTGTGACAATCGCATTGGAGATTTTTTTTCCTCTTCTGGCGGGGATGGTATTTGCAATTCCCGGTAAAGGGGAGAATTCTTCCGGCAGTGTATTTCTGGCCAGAGCATATACCTCCGGACAGATACTTCTTTTTGCTCTGTTTCAGCCTTTGTTTGTATATTCGATACTTAAGAATGTGTCATTATCGAAGGCTGTTTCCGTTTTTCTTCCGCTGAGCCTGGGCATTTCTGCGTTGCTGCTCTTATATTCGCTGATCAGATATCATGATCGGGTCATAAAGGTTATAAAATCTCCTGCAAAGAAAGTGAGTATATGGGGAATTATCGCAGCGGTGGCTGTCTGCTTTATGATGGTGATGTCATTTTTTATGACATATACCGACGGAGATGATGCTTATTATGTTGCTGCAGCTTCACAGAGTGCATCATCCGATGCCATGTATGTTACGGAACCGTACACAGGAGAAGCTATCCTGTCCCCGTACAGATATCTTTTCGCCCCTTTCCCGATGTGGGTTGCGATGCTGTCCAAATTGTCAGGGATAAGAACTGTTGCAATGGCTCATACGTTTTTCCCCTGGTCCATGATCCTGCTCAGCTTTGCGGTTTTGTACTGTATTGCCGATTCTTTGTTTGACGGAGAATACAGGAAACGTGATATTTATATGCTGTTTTCCTCAATCCTTGTCATGTTCGGCGACTATTCGATTTATTCCCCCGAAAATTTCCTTCTTGCAAGATCCAGACAGGGAAAAGCTGCACTCTGCTCGTTCGTTCTTCCTTTCCTTTTTGCTCTTCTTCTCAGAATGATCAGGGAAAGTGAAAAGAATATAAAACCCCGTTTTGAAAACTTTGTGCTGATCATGCTGGCAGGCTGCGCCGGAGCACTCTGTTCAACTATGGGAGGCGCGTTGTGCGTGTGCCTTGTGTGCGTCTTTGCACTGAGCATGATGGTAACCCGCAGGAAATTTTTGATGCCATTTTTTATGATCGTCAGCAGTTGTCCTTGTCTTGTTTTTATCCTTATGTACCTGATAAAGAGATAGTTCATGTTTGATAATATTTTACTTGCATTAAAAGATCATATGGGAGCGGGCTTAGTATCGGTGCTTTTTTTGCTGAGCATCGCTTATCTTGCCTTGAAGGAAAAGAATCCCGGCAAGAGATGTATGCTCATTTATGTGCCGATTTTGATATTGCTTTTCTTCCTTTGCCCGATAAGCTACCGTGTATATGCTGAAATATCTGAAAGTATTACCTATTACAGGCTGTTGTGGCTTATACCGGTAACACCGGTGATCGCTTATACTGCGGTAAGCATATGCACTTCGCTTGACGGAGCAAAACAGAATATATGTATAGTTCTTCTCGCAGTGCTACTCGCAGCTTCGGGAAGGCTTATGTACAGTGATATATATATGACAAGAGCGGAAAATATATATCATATGCCTGTCCAGGTTGTGGATATATGTGATGCTCTTCATGTGGAGGGGCGTGAGGTGATGGTGCTCATGCCATATGAATTCCAGCAGTTTGTCAGGCAGTATGACCCGTGTATACGTATACCTTACGGGCGTGAATACATGCTCAACATAGCCATGGAAGGTGATGACCTGATGGATGCCATGGATGATGAAAACAGAGATCCGGTTGAGTTCGGACGCCTTGCTACATTCAGGGGTTGTCACTACATAGTGGTCCATCCCGAGGATAAATTTGAGGTTTTGCCGGAAAATTATGTTGAATATATGACGATCGACGGGTATATCGTATATAAAAATGTGCTTCTGAGTACCGAGGTGGGTAAGATAGTTAATGATTAAACCGTGCATTTGCGCGGTTTTTGTCTGTTTCAGCGCGTTTTTTGCTTACTTTTACCCATCACATGAGAATATGCCCGCGAATTTGTGAAAAAGCCCTAAAAATGGTATAATTTTTTAGATTATGGGCAAATTATTCAACATCAATAAAATACTAAACGGACGCACCGAAGATATATCCGAATTAGAGGAGTTTGAAAGAGATATAGTATCCTTGGATGAGACCGGAACCATCGAACTGCCTGAAGATATGGTTACAGAAGATGGATCGTCCGAAGATCCTTTCGCGGAGGATTATTCCGATGCAGGTTGTGTCAATCGGGATGTGCAGGATGAAGTTTTTGATGATTATCCGGATGAGACCGGACATGTGATCTATGATGAACCGGAATATTATGAACCAACCGGAGTGACTGCGGAGATCATTCTGCCGGAGGATGAGTATTCTGAAGAAGGACATGCTGAAGCCGGATATGAGGAAA